>QHRT01000371.1 GCA_003220195.1 Candidatus Rokuibacteriota bacterium
CAGCACGCGCGGAGCATCCGGGTGCGTCCGGAACACGCCGACCGGTTTGCCCGATTGCACCAGCAGCGTCTCGTCGTCACCGAGACGTCGCAGGGTCGCCACGATGCGATGGAACGCGTCCCAGCTCCGCGCCGCCTTGCCGGAGCCACCGTAGACGACGAGATCCTGCCAGCGCTCGGCGACGTCGGGATCGAGGTTGTTCATGAGCATCCGCAGCGCTGCTTCCTGCTGCCAACCTCGACAGGAGAGCGCCGTGCCTCGTGGCGCGCGGACCGGTATCACGGGTCGTCCTGTGTCCACTTCGCGCTCTCACTCTAACGCATCCGCCGACGCCGGGCGCCGGCGCCCGCGCTATACTCGCGCCGCGATGAAGCCCCTTCTCGGCGTCGCGATCCCGTTCTTCCACGCGTTCCCACCCGACGAGTACGTGAACCTGGCGAAGGAAATCGAGGAGCGGGGGTACGACACTGCCTGGGTCGGCGAGGCCGGCGGCAACGACGGCATCACGGCGATGGCGGTGATCGCGAGCCACACGAGGACGCTGCGCGTCGCGAACGGAATCTTGCCGGTGCAGACGCGGACGCCGACCCTGCTCGGCCAGACCGCCGCCACGCTCGGCACGCTGGCGCCAGGTCGCATCGCCCTCGGGCTCGGGCTCTCGAGCCCGGTCATCGTGGGCGACTGGCACGGGCTACGGTTCTCCTCGTCGCTCGACCAGCTCCGCGAGGCGGTCGCGATCGTTCGCGCCGTCCTGTCGGGCGAGCGCGTCAGTCACGATGGACTCTTCTATCGCGTCAAGAATTTCCGCCTGACCGCTCCGCCTCCGCCGGCGCCCGTGAAGATCTATCTCTCCGCGCTCGGCCCGAAGGCGGTCGAGCTCGCGGGCGAAATCGCCGACGGCGTGTTGCTGAACTGGATTCCGCCGGAGGTCGTCCCCGAGTCGGTGCGTCATCTCACCGTCGGCGCCCGCCGCGCCGGCCGGACGCTCGACGGCTTCGAGATCGCCGCGTACGTCCGCACGTGCGTCACCGACGATCCGGACGGCGCGCGCCAGTGGCTCGCGCGCGACATCACCGGCTATGCGACGGTCGACGCGTACGCGCGGTTCTTCCGGGCGTCCGGGTTCGCCGAGGAGATCGACGCGCTTCGCGCCGCGTGGAGTGCGGGCGACCGCGCCGGCGCCGTCAAGCAAATCTCTCCCCGCGTGCTCGCGGGGCTCGGCGTGATCGGGACCGCGGAGCAGTGCCGCGCGCGGATCGAAGAGTTTCGCGGGGCGGGACTGACGATGCCGGTCGTGGTTCCGTTCGCGCCAGTCCCGCAGGGCAGCGATCCGCGGCCGAGTCTCCTCCGGACGATCCGGGGCTCGCCTCGACGCGACTCCCGCGAAAGGTGCTGCGCGAGATCCGCGGCAAGCCGATGATCGCGCACGTGTACGAGCGCTCGCGGCGCGCACGCGTGTTGACCGACCTGATCGTGGCAACGGACGCCGACGAGGTCGTCGCGGCGTGCCGGCAGTTCGGGATTCCGGCGATCGTGACGGGGAGCGAGCATCGCTCCGGGACCGATCGCGTGTGGGAGGTGGCGCAGGGACGCGTGGCCGACGTCTACGTCAATATCCAGGGTGACGAGCCGCTCATCACGCCGGGCCACGTCGAGCGGCTCGTCCGGCCGTTTCTCGACCGGCCCGAAACCCAGGTGTCCACGCTCTGTATCGAGGCGACGCCGGAGGAGCTTCCCAGCCCGACCGTGAACAAGGTGGTCTTCGGCGCGCTCGGTCAGGCGCTCTACTTCTCGAAGTACCCGATCCCGTACGACCGGGACTCACGCGGCGTGCGACGGTACAAGCACATCGGCCTCTACGCCTACCATCGTCACGCGCTCGAGATGTTCCACCGCTGGCCGCCGTCGACCCTCGAAGTGACGGAGGGTCTCGAGCAGCTCCGGTTTCTGGAGCACGGTGTCCCGATCACCGTGGTGGAGACGACGGAGCCGACGATCGGCGTCGACACCGAAGAGGACTTGCGGGCGGCGGAGCATTATCTCGCCAGTCATCCCGGCTGATCGCCGGCGTTGTTCTGCAGCGCGTGATCTCGATGCCGAGCGAGCTCAGCATCACGAGCAGACCGAGCACGAGCACGGAGAGCCGGACGGACGTGCCCGCCAGTCCCGTGACGCCGCCGCCCATCGATTTCCGCTCGCTCGCCGCGGCGACGACGGACGCGAGCACCCCCGCCAGCGTGATGGTCACCGACAGGACGACCGCGGCCTGGAGCACCATCCCGAGGCGCTCGGCCAGGCGACGGGACATCGTCAGGTCGTCGGCGACCTGGATGGCCGCCACCAGCCCGAGCACGACGCACCAGAGGAGTGACGGTACGCGAATCGCGCGCAGGAACCCGCTGTCGCTCTCGGGCGTGCCCGTCCACCGCCGGAAGCCCGCGAACAGCGCGACGCGGAACCCGAACGCGGCGACGCACGTTGCCACGAAGGCCACACCCGGCCAGAAGAGATGCGTCAGCATGCCCCGCTCGAACTGTACACGGCGAGCCGCATGCTAAGGTAGATCCGATGACGAAGGCACGCCTGTTCTACGGCTGGGTCGTCGTCGGCGCCTCTGCACTGATCATCTGCATCGGCATGGGCATTCTCTTCTCGCTCGGCGTCTTCCTCACGCCGATCGAGGAATCCCTCGGCTGGAGCCGCAGCGCGATCTCGAGCGTCGCGCTGATCAACTGGGTGGCGATGGGGCTCGGCTCGTTCCTCTGGGGGTCGCTCTCGGATCGCATCGGGACACGCATCGTGGCGGTGAGCGGTGGGCTCTTGCTCGGGCTCGGCATGGTGCTATCGAGCCAGGTGTCGTCGCTCTGGCAGTTCTCCGTGACGTTCGGCGTGATGGTCGGGTTCGCGGTGGGCGCCTTCTACGCGCCGCTCAGCGCGACCGCGACGAAGTGGTTCACCCGGAACCGCGGCCTCGCCGTGTCGATCGTCTCCGCCGGTATCGGCCTCGGCACGTTCGTGATCGCGCCGCTGGCGCGCTGGCTCACGTCGACGTTCGACTGGCGCCTGGCCATGCTCCTGATCGGCGATCTCGCGTGGCTCGTCGTCATTCCCGTCGCGCTCGTGATCAAGAACGCGCCGGGCGACCTCGGGATCGCCGCGCTCGGCGGCACGTCGCGGCCTGACGAGCGCGAGTTCGACGCGCGCGATGTCCTCTCCTCGCCGCAGTTCTGGCTGATCGCGCTGGCGCACTTCGCGTGCTGCGCGGCGCACTCCGGCCCGATCTTCCACATGGTCACGCACGCGATCGACCAGGGCGTGCCGCAGATGGTGGCGGCCAGCGTGCTCGGCGTGTCCGGACTCGCGTCGATCGCCGGCCGGATCGGCTGCGGTGTCCTCGCCGACATCTTCGGCGCCAAGCGCACGCTCGTCGCCGGGCTCGCGGTGCAGGCGGTGATGGTCGCGCTCTATCTCGGCACGCGCGGGGTCGGCGGGTTCTACGCGCTGGCGCTCGGCTTCGGTGTCGCGTACGGCGGTGTCATGCCGCTCTACGCCCTGCTGATTCGCCAGTACTTCGGCGAGAAGATCATGGGCACCGCGTACGGGGGCGTGTTCCTGGTCTCGACGCTCGGCATGGGGCTCGGCTCCTTCGCCGGTGGCGTCATCTCTGATCAGCTCGGCTCGTACACGTGGCTCTTCATCAGCTCGTTCGCGATCGGCACGGCAGCGGCGCTGGTCGCGCTCAGCTTCCGTCCGCCGCGTGCGGTCGCGCCGGTGCTCGAGGTCGCGGCCGCGTCACGGTAGCGCGGGCCCCACTCGGGCCGCGGCAAACGATCAGCTGCGCGGCTCCCGCATGGGGACGATGCTCGTGCGGTACAGCTCCATTGCCTCCCGGATGACCGCCTCGGCATCGACGCGTCCGCGGACGTCTTCGACGTCGACGCGTTTTCGCTCGAGCACCTTGTAGTCGAGGAAGAAGCGCTGCATCTCCTCGCGGCGGTGCTGCGGCAACTCCGACACGTCGCGGAAATGCTCGTATTCGGGATCGTCGACGTGGACGGCGATGATTTTGTCGTCGCGGCCCTTCTCGTCGCGCATCGTGATCATCCCGATCGCGCGAGCGCGCAGGACGCAGAGCGGCACGACCGGCTCCTGGCCGAGGACCAGCACGTCGAGAGGGTCGCCGTCGTCGCAATAGGTCTGCGGCAGGAACCCGTAGTTCGCGGGGTAGTGCACCGCCGAGTAGAGCACCCGATCGAGGTACAGGAGCCCCGTGCGCTTGTCGACCTCGTACTTCGTCTTCGAGCCCTTCGGGATCTCGATCACGCACCGGAAGTATTCCTCGATCCGATCGCCCAGCTCGACGTCGTGCCACGGATTCATCGTGTCGCGAGCGTAGGCCCGGGCGGAAGCCGCGTCAACGAGCGGCGCTTCGCGCCGATTCGAGACCTTGACCCGTTCCTCGACGCGCGCGTACTCTTCTTCGCCGCTGTCCACTCATCCTCGAGGAGGCTCGCCGCGTGGGACGACTGGCGCTCATCTGCCTGGGCGGCGCGCTGGGCACCGGCATTCGCTATGTGACGGCTCTTCTCGCCGCCGAGTGGCTCGGCACCGCCTTCCCATACGGCACCCTGCTCGTGAACCTGGTCGGCTCCTTCATCATCGGGTTCGTCCAGCAGGTCGGGACCGAGACGCTGATACTCTCCGACGACGTTCGTCTCTTCCTGACGACCGGGATGATGGGCGGCCTGACCACGTACTCGGCATTCAGCTACGAGACCGTGCGCCTGATGGAATTCGGCTCGTGGCCGCTGGCCTGGCTGAACATCGTCATCACCACGGCGCTGTGCCTCGGCGTCTGCTTCCTCGGCATCGAGGCCGCGAAGCTGATGCTCAGAGGGTGAATCCGGACGCGATGCCAGCGAAATTCATCGGCTACTTCCGGCTCCTCGAGCACTGCGCGAGTCCTGGTTGTCCCGTGTGTCGCTCGGTGATCGACGACACGCGCAAGTATCTCGACGCGCTCCTGTACGAGCAGGTGACCGACCCTGACACGCGGCGCCGCCTCCGCACGTCGTGGGGATTCTGCAACTGGCACGCGTGGCTCCTGCTCGATGTCGAAACGTCGCTGTCCGGGGCCGCGATTATC
>QHRT01000372.1 GCA_003220195.1 Candidatus Rokuibacteriota bacterium
TCCGATTCTCGCCCCGGACAACGGCCCGGGGGGCGACGGCCGACCGCCGCGCCCCCCGGGCGAACGCGTTACTCCTTGATGTTCCCGCAGAAGACGTACGTCTTCGCCTCCTGCGCCGACTTGTGGCCGTTGATCGCGTAGCCGTGCGTGAGGTCGTCGAGTGACGCGTTCACGGTCGTCTCGGACTTGCCGCCGACGACTGGCGACAGCGGGTACGCGGGCTTCGGACCGAGCTTGTCGCAGGTCCCCTTGTGGATGTGCACCGGCTGCTGGGTCGAAGGCGCTCCCTCGACGTTCAACACGACCTTCGTCTGTTGATCGCCACTCTGCCCGCACCGCCGCCACGCCGCCGATCACCACGAACACCGCCACCGCGATGGAAACGAGTCTCTGGATCGTCACCGCCATCGTGAATCCCCCTTCGTTCGATGAAACCATCGACGTTCGTCGCCATCATTGGCGACAGAACGATCGTATCACCGCGCTCGGGCCGGGGCGGTCACCGGCGCGTCATGAGGAATGCGACGAGATCGTCGATCTCCTCTCGCGTGAGCGTCTGCGCGAAGTCGGGCGGCATGACGCTCCGGCCCTCCGCCGTCCGGTAGTTCGAGCCCGGAACGATGTAGGCGTTCGGCTCGACGATCGACTCCCTGATGTATCCGGCGGCATCCCGCGCCTTGCCGCGGTACTCGCGGGAGCGGACGATCCGCGCCGCCTCGGTCGCGATGTTGCCGAGATTCGGACAGACGTCGCCGCCGGGCCATGGCGTCGTGATGTCGTGGCATGACGCGCACGCGAGCTTCGCGAAGAGCTCGCCGCCTCGGGTGGCGTCGCCTCGGCGTGGCACGGTCTGGGCTGCGGCCTGGAACGACCCGGGCCGTTCCGCACCAAGGATGATCAGCATCAGCGCCGGGAGCAGGATGAGCCGCCGCGCGCGACGATCGACAACCCGCCTCATCGCACGGACTCCACCTCGTGCCTCCTATTGTTTGCCGCAGCGGGCGTGGCACATCACTCGCATTCCCCCATGTCGGTCGACGAGGAGTCCGCGCGCGCGTGGAGGGACAGCATGGACGGCGATCAGGGTCACAGCACGACGACTCGCGAGATCGGCGGTGAGGGACGTGTGTCGCAGATCCGGG
Organism: Candidatus Rokuibacteriota bacterium; assembly: GCA_003220195.1. Taxonomy (GTDB): domain Bacteria; phylum Methylomirabilota; class Methylomirabilia; order Rokubacteriales; family CSP1-6; genus AR8. The sequence continues at coordinate 1,143 of QHRT01000372.1, forward strand.
CGCGACTGCCGGGACAGGTGCGGCTCGAGCGGATCGACACCGCGCGAGCCCTGTACGGTCCGCTCTACGAGCGCCCGGAGATCGAGCGCAGGATCGGCGAAACGCTGCCCTTTCGCTGGGGTCGACCGCGCACGGCGACGCTCGAGCCGATCGAGTCGTACGACGCCGGAGTGATTCCGGACGATGCCCTGCTGAAGTTCGACGATGCCGAGCGGACCGGACTCTTCTCGGCCTTCGTCGTCGCCACGCCGGCGTACGGGAAGCACCGGGACGTCGATCCGTGGCTGATGGGCGTGGTGTCGGGAACCGAGCTCTATGCCGTGATCGCGCGATGGGGGTGAACGGCGCTGCACGCTGTGCAGCACTCCGTCACTCCTGAACGATGCGCGCGAGCTCCGCGTCGTCGACCGGTTTGACCAGGTGCGCGTCGAAGCCGGCATCCGCCGAGCGGCGGCGATCCTCCGCTTGCCCGTACCCGGTGACCGCGACGAGCCGGTCGCGGTGACCCGCGGCCCGGAGGCGCCGCGCGACCTCGTACCCGTCGAGGCCCGGCAGTCCGAGGTCGATGAGCGCGACGTCGGGACGGAGCCGGAGCGCCGCCTCGAGGCCTCGCTCGCCGTCCGCGGCTTCGTGCACGTCGTGTCCCACGATGCTGAGCGCGGTGCGCAGCATGTCGCGCACGTCGTCGTTGTCCTCCACGATGAGGATGCGACGCCGTGCCGCCGTCCCGTCCGTCGAGGGCGCGGGGCTCCGGACCGACGGCGGCTCCACGCGTGGAAGCCGGACGAGGAACTCCGCGCCGGTTCCCGGCCCCGCGCTCCGCGCCTCGACGCCCCCGCCGTGCTGCTCCACCAGGCGCTTCACCAGCGTGAGTCCGATGCCGAGGCCGCCTTGCCGGCGATCCAGTGGACGCTCGCCCTGCGTGAAGAGGTCGAAGACGCGCGGCAAGAGCTCGGCGGCGATGCCGATGCCCGTGTCCGTGACGCGCAAGACCGCGTCGCGCTCGTCGGGGCCGACGTGGACGCGGATCAGTCCGTCCTCCGGCGTGTACTTGATGGCGTTCGTCAGGAGATTGGTGATGACCTGGTGCAGCCGCGTCCGATCGGCGCTCACCCACACCGGGTTCACGGAGAGCTCCGTCCGGTGGTGGTCCAGCGCGCCCGCGGCGCGCAGCGCGGCCACCGCATGCACCGCGGTCTCGGCGACGTCCAGCTTTTGCGGCGCCAGCGCCGCCTTGCCGGTCATCACGCGAGTCAGGTCGAGCAGATCGTCCACCATGTGCGCCAGGTGGGACGCCTGCCTCTTGATGATGTCGCGGGCGCGCGTCGCCGTCGCGTCCTGGGCGCCCGTCTTGTGAAGGACGCTGACGGCGCTCACGATGGCGCCGAGCGGGTTGCGCAGCTCGTGGGCGAGCATGGCGAGGAACACGTCCTTCGCGTCGTTCGCCGCGCGCGCGTCGGCTTCGGCTCGCTCGGCCATCCGGAACAGGCGGGCGGCGTCGACCGCCAGCGCAATCCGGCTCGCGAGGTCCTCGGCCAGCGGCAGATCGGCGTCGGTGTAGCGCCGATCGGCGCGGGTCGAGACGAGCATGATCGCGCCGATGGTGACCTCGCGCGCCACGAGCGGCACCAGCATCATGGAGCGCGGTTGCAAGCGATCCGTGACGAGCCGGCGATACGCCGGGTCCGTGATCATCGCCGCGAGGACCGCCGTGTCGAGGTCCGGGACGACGAGCGAACGGCCCTCGCCCAGGAGCGGAATCGCGGCGTGACTCGGCCCTGACCATTCCATCCGCGGCGCCACGCGCTCCAGCTCGTCGGCGAGCTGCTGGCGTTCCGGATCGGCGTACCGGATCTTGATCCGATGCACCTGCCCGTCGCGGCGCGCGAGGTGGATGACGACCCAGTCGGTGAACGCCGGCACCAGAACGCTGGGCAGTTCGCCGAGCGTCCGCTCGTAGTCCCGCGACGATCCGAGGAGCTTGCTCGCGTCGGCGAGCAGCTTCGCGCGCTCCGCCGATCGCTCGGCTTCCCGCCGCGCCGCCTGCTCCCGGATCAGCTGCTCGCGTTGCGTCTCCGCGCGCGTCCGCGTCGAGACGTCACGGAGGGTGACGATGGTGAAGGCCGCGCCCTCGAACGTGAGCGGGCTCAGGATGACGTCGACCGGGAGTTCGCTTCCGTCCTTCTGTCGCGCGACGAGCTCCCCACCCGATCGGCGCTGGCTCTCCGGCACGAGGCGTTCGATCCGCGCGCCGGAGAGCTCGTCGCACGCGTACCCGAGCAGCGTTCTCGCCTGCGTATTGGCGAGCGCGATGAACCCCTTCGAGTCGACGACGACCATCGCGTCGGGCGCCGCCTCGAGGAAGTCCGCGAGCGGCCCGGAGAACTTAACGAGGCGTCTCCACGGCCGCCCACACTTCGACCCGCCGGTTCCTTTCCCAGCAGGATTCCGACCGTTCGTTGCAGAGAGGCCAGTTCCCGTCACCGTTCCCGACGCGAATGCGATTCGGCGGCACACCGCCGGCCACCAGCGCGTCACGGACGGTGCGGACGCGAGCCTGGGCGAGCGCGCGCTTCTCGGTCGTCAACTCCCGCTCGTCCAGGTATCCCTGCAGCCCGAGCGGAACGTCAGGATGATCGTTCGCCCACGTGACCAGCCTGGCCAGTTTCTCGTCGCACCGGGACAGCGGCTCCGATTTCCCCGACGCGAAGTGCAGCTTCTCGAGCGACGACCATTTGCCGGGAACCCCTGGAGGTCCGGGAGGGCCAGGAGGTCCGCGCGGACCGGGCGGGCCTGGTGGACCGGGAGGCCCGAGTGGGCCAGGAGGGCCAGGGGGACCCGGAGGACCGGGCGGGCCTGGAGATCCTGCCGGCCCGACGGGGGCGGCCCCGCCTGGCGCGGCGGCAGCCGCGGGACCTATCGGTCCGGCCGGACCCGGCGGCCCTGGAGGACCCGCGAGGCCGGGCGGCCCCGGGAAGATGATCTGCGGAGCCGGCGTGCATGGCCCGATCATTCCGGTGAACTGGGTGTAGCCGTCCTGGTACTGGTAGAGCGGGGGCCCGGAATATCCGACGCCACCCGCGCACCCGGCGAGGAGAACCGCGAGCGCGAGCGCTGCGACCCCTGTCGCGTGTCTCATGGCTCGCCTCCCGTCACTCGACTTTGCGGACGAAGACTTCGACCCGGCGGTTCTTCTGGAAGCAGGGCTCCGTGTCGTCCGAGCAGTTGCGCAATCTGTCGCCCTGCGCCCCGATTCGAATCCTTTTCGCCGCCACGCCGGCGGCTTCGAGCGCCTGCCGGACGGTCTTCACGCGCCGATCGGAGAGCTTCATGTTGTACTGGTCAGTGCCGCGCGGATCGGCATGACCCTCGAGCGCGATTTCCGCGGTCGGGTTCTGTTTCATGAACGTGACCACGTCATCGATCTTCGATTTTTCCGGCGCCGGAACGTTCGACTTGTCGAAGTCGAACAGCACGTCCCGGAACGACGTCCATTGGGCCGGAGCGCCCGCAACACCTTGCGGACCCGGGGGACCGGGAGGCCCGGCCTGTCCGGGAGGTCCGGCGACGCCGGGACCACCGGGAGATCCAGGGGATCCGGGAGGTCCTGGAGGTCCGGCGGGTCCGGGAGGTCCGGCCATGCCGGCAGCCGGACCCTGTGGGCCTGGCGTTCCGGGCGGACCAGGAGGACCGGCGGGTCCGGCCGGGCCCGGAGGACCAACGATCTTGAAGCCGGTGTCTCCACCGAGCGGGCGCGTCTGGCAGGCCGCCAGCAGAACGAGCACTGTTCCCAGCACAAGCAGACGTTTCATGCCAAACCCCCTTTCAGAAACTTCGCGCCGCGATGCCGGGCGCGGCGCCTTCTACTTGCAGCCCTCCGGAAGCCTCTTCTTCACTTCCAGCTGATCCCCGACCTTCTTATCTTGAAGAACCTCCTTCGGCGCGTTGAATTCGTACGTCTGGCCGTCGCTGCCCTGGATCGTCAGCTTGCCCTGCGCCGTGTCGACCTTGACGACGCGGCCTTCCACCATGTGGGGAGTGCAGTCGGGTTTCGGTTGCGCCAGGACAGGGCCGCTCCACGCCACAAGCGTGATCGCGGCCAGCCCGATCGTCGGCAATGCTCTCATCGGGGTCTCCCTACTTGTTGTGCTTGGTGATGTCGTAGATCGCGCCGGCCGCTGCGCCGACGCCGACTCCGATCAATGCGCCTTTACCGGCCCCGTAGCCCGTACCCGCGCCGACCGCCGCGCCGGCACCGGCGCCGACGGCGGAGCCGGTCATGGTGCCGCAGCCGCTCGCTGTCACGACCAGCATCGCAAGAGAAATCATGCCAGCCGACCACCTCATCCTCGTCTGCATTGTGATGTCCTCCTCACTTCTGGGGGGAGAAACCGGTTTGCCCGTGGGGCTCAATGGATCGCCCGTGAAGGGTGACCCTGGTGGATGGATACGCGAGCAGCCTAGCACGAGTAGCGGGAACCTACGACCGGGGCTCCCGGGCGGCGACGCGGGATCGGACGGCTTTCCGATCAGGCGGCCCGGCGATCGGTGACGGTCGCGGTCGGCTGGAGACGTCGCGCGAGCAATGTCATGACCGCGCGCTCGTCGGTATCGAGACCATGGAACGGCTTTGACTTTCGTTTTTTCGCGTCACGATCAAACCGTGCCATCATGTCAGCGGCTTCCCGCGAACGATCCGTCACCGCTCGGGCTGTGAAGGAGGTACCTGGTGATGACGTCGATGGCGCGACCCATGTCATGCCCCAAGTGCGGATCCACCTCGGTTCGTCGCCACCAGCGGAGTACCGGCATCCTGGCCATGCCGTATCTCTGCCAGACGTGCCAGCACGAGTGGGAGCCACCGCTGAGCCGGCGAGGCTACGTCTCCGCGATGGTGTTTGCCGTCGCCATGGCGGTGGCCAGCATTGCCGCATGGCTCGCGCTCGACATGGCCGGCGAGCCACGCGTCGTCCTGAATATCCCGAACGGTTACATGGTGATCGTCCTGTTGCTCGCGTCCTGCGCAGTCTTCGCGTTCGCCTACTTTGGCCTCGCCAGGCTGCGGACGACCGCGGAGGCGGGTCAGGCCGACGTCAGGCCCTGAACGTCGCAGTGACGCCAGGATCGCTGGAGCGCGGCCGCTAGCCCAACTGCGGAAGTTCGGCTAGCGGCATTCGATGTACTCGCGCAGGTAACGGTTCTCGTACTCCGGAGATCATCCCGGCCACGCGATCGCCGTCCATGACCGGCAAGTGACGCACCCGGTTCTTCGTGACGATCCCCATCGCGTAGTCGACGTCGTCGTCCGGCACGCAGATGACCAGGTCGCGCGTCATCACGTCGCCCACGCGGATCGTGCCGAGCTCGCGACTCTGCTCGCGACAGACGCGCAGCACATCGCGCTCGCTGATGATCCCGGCCACGGATCTTTCAGGTCCACGGACCAGGAGTGCGCCGATGCCGTGCCGGACGAGGAGCGCCACGGCATCCAGGATGGTGCGGTCGGGGCCAATCGTATGAACGTGCGCGCCTTTGATCTCGAGAATCTCTCGAAGCTTCACGGGGCACCTCCTGCGGGAGGCGAACACCGCTCTACCGTCTCGTGGGGGGCCCCGAGAGGCGCGCGGACGCGCCTGACATGGCCGCCCACAGCCCCCCGGCGCTCGGAGCGCGCCGGCATAGCCGGGCGCGCCCCTCGACGAGCGTTTACGTGGACAGGCTCTTCAGTGAGCGTCTCGGATAGGCCCCGATTACACCCGCCTGCCGGCGCGGTCAAGGAACGTCAGGGTGACAGTCGATTCGCCGGCTCGCCGGGCAACGGACGTCCCGGCGGCGCTCCGTCCGGGCGCGCGTGTTCGGGCCGTCCCGCCGGTGTTCCCGGTGCTCCGGGCCGCGCACCCGGTGGCGCGATCGCGGTCGGCGGCGCCGGCCGTGGCGGGGTCGGCCGTTCGTGCTCGGCTTCCCGTCTGGCGTCGCGAGCCGCGGGGCCACCTTGAGGCGGCGCTGGAGCCGCGCCGGGTCCCGGCGGTGGGCCGGGCCGACGGTCCTGACCTACTGGTGATTGCCCCTGCTGACCGGGGTCGTCCGGTCGCGGTCGCGCCGGCCGCGGCTCCGGCCGCGCTGACGGTGGAGCCGGAGCGGGCGGCGCGGGCTGCGGCCGCGACACCGCCGGATGCGGGACGCCAGGCGCCGGCGCCGGTGCGGGCGGCCGCGGACGCTCCGCGTCGCTCTTCCCGAACGGAGGACGCGCTGGCGCCACCGCGGCCGATGGGGGCCGGCGGGGAATGTTGACGAGGCGCGGCGGTGGCGGAGTTACCGGCGTGGACGCCGCGCCACCGCGCACAGGGGCGCCGCCGGCTTCCGCCGGACGTGGAGCCGGCGGCCGAGTCGCGACGACAGGTCGCGCGAGCACCGCCTCGGGAGGCCGCGTCGCGGGACCACTCCCCGCGACGAAGCTCGCGGGCGCTGGCCTCACGGGCAACCGGCCGTGAATCGGCTCGTGCTTCTGCGTGTCCGCGGGCGCGAGACGTGTCTCGTGCACGGGACGGACCGAGAAATGATCGGCCCCCACGGTGACCACGGCATTCCGAACAGTGACGTTCTGGTACACGGTCACCTTGTTGACGATCGTCGTCTGGTTCACCACCGTCGTCGTTCGCGGTCCACCCCATCCGCCCCACCATGGCCGTCCGGCGTACCGTCCCCACCACGGCACCAGAGGTTCACCCCAGCCGAGCGCGACCCAGCTGATGGCGGGCGCGCCGACACTGATCCGCACGCCGGGCGCGCCGAAGAACGCGACGAGCGCCGGCGCATACGCCGCGCGGACGACCCGGGGCCCGGGCGCCCACGCCCAGAAGCCGTCGACGTAGACCCAGCGCCCGTAATGAAAGGGCGCCCATCCCCACGGCGCGGCGTCGACCCACGTCCATCCGTATGCCGGGTCCCACACCCATCGGCCCGAGCTGTACGGAACCCATCCCGCGGGCGCCGCTTCGGGAACCCACACGGTGCCGTACGTCGGCACCACGCGCCACGCTCCGTATTGATCGAGATCCGACGCTCCGTACACGTTCGGCGCGACGTAACGAGCGCTCACCGCCTCGACCAGGCTGTCCGTTCGCGCGTAGTTCCAGCTGTCCCAGGAATCGGGCTCGGGGGCGACGTAGGTCTGCGCGGCGCCGCTCGCGTCGAGCAGCACGTCCTCGCTGCTCGCGATGGCGAGCGCCTGACCGCTCGCGGAGGTGAGCGTGGCCTGACCGCCGCGCCGCGTGATGAACGACGTGCGGTCCGGCGCGACGTCGACGCGATAGTACCCGGGGTGCGCCACCATGAACGCGCCGGTCGGCGTGTCGATCTCGACGGTACGGCCGGGTTCGACGGTCCGCAGATCGACCGCGACATGACCGGTCGTGATCTTCAGCTGCAAGAAATCGGATTCGAGGTTCGCCAGGCCGAGCTGCGTGTCGCCCCAGGCGCGAACGAACGCGCGTGGCCCGACCTGGAGCTCGATGTTTCCGGGGTGTCCGGTGAAGAGCTCATCGCCGGCGCCCAGCGGCGTGTTGCGCTGTGCGGGCGCCCAGTCGGCGGCGCCCGGACGCCAGAACGACGCCTCACCGTCCACGTAGCTGAGACGTGGTGGCGTCGGCCCGGCCGCATCG
>QHRT01000380.1 GCA_003220195.1 Candidatus Rokuibacteriota bacterium
TAGGGCGCGATGAGGTTCGCGCCGATCGCTGCTGCGAAGATCACCAGGAGCATGACGAGCGCGCCCAGCGCCAGCGTGTTGCGCGGGAGTCGGGACGTCGTCCTACGCACGGGAGATGCGCGGGTCAAGCCACGCGTAGAGCGCGTCGGTCACGAACGTGATCAGCGCGACCATCGCGGCGATCAGAAACGCCGTGCCTTGCACGATCGGGTAATCGCGCACGAACACCGCCTGGACCATCAGCCGGCCGACGCCGGGCCAGTCGAAGATCGTCTCGGTGATCACGGCGCCGCCGAGCAGCGTGGAGACGGAGAGGCCGAGGATCGCGACGATCGGGATCGCGGCGTTCTTGAGCACGTGCCGGAGGATCACGGCGCGTTCCGCGAGTCCCTTCGAGCGCGCGGTGCGGACGAACTCCTGGCCGAGCACATCGAGCACGCTCGAGCGCGTGAGCCGCGCGACCCGCGCGGCGGAGTAGGCGCCGAGCGTCAGCGCCGGCATCAGGACGTGCGTCAGCGTGCCGCGGCCCGACGCGGGGAGCAATAAAATGCCGAGCCAGAACGTGGGAACGCACTGGCCGACGAGCGAGGCCGCGAGCGAGAGGTGATCGGCCACGCTGTTGCGGCGCGTGGCCGACACGATGCCGACGGGGACTCCGATGAGCGCGGTGACGAGCAGCGCCGCCGCCGTCAGCTCCAGCGTCGCCGGGACCGAGGCCAGCACGAGCGGCAGCGCCGGCTGGTTGTAGCGGAGCGACAGACCGAAGTCGCCCACCATGGCCCGGCCCAGGAAACGGACGTACTGCACCGGAAGAGGATCGGCGAGGCCCAGCTGCTCGCGAACGCGACGGATCTGGGCTGGTCCGGCATCTTCCGACACGTAGAGCAGCGCCGGGCCGCCGGTGAGCCGCAACAGGAAGAAGAGCGCCGTGTAGACGCCGAGCACCACGATCACCAGGTGGAGCACGCGCCGGAGAATCAGTCGGACGATGCCCGCGTCCACGTGATCGCCGCCCGACGGTCAGATCATCCCATCGTCGCCTTGTGGAGGTACATGCTCCACTCGGGATTGAATTTGATGCCGGACAGGCCCTTCGCGAGCGCGTTGATGCTCGGCTGCTCGTAGAGCGGGATGTGGAGAACTTCTTCGCACAGGAGCTCGGCCAGCTGCCAGATGATCTGCCGTCGCTCGTCGGGATTGAGCGCCTGCTGCTGCTTGACGAAGAGCTCGTCGTACGCCTTGTTGCACATCAGGCGCCGCGTGCTGCCGCAGGTGCCGAAGACGAGCGGGAACTCGGCGTCGAACGCGGGAGCCGAGTTCCACCCGTTCAGGATCACGGGCCCGGACTTGGTCGCGAACCACTTTTCCATCCAGCGGCTCGACTCGAGGTAATCGACCTCGAGCTTCACGCCGACCTTGCCCCACTGGGTCAACAGCGCTTCCGTCACTTCCTTTTCGCGGAAGAACATCCCGGACGAGCTGTCCATGTGGACCGTGAAGCCTTGCCCGAACCCCGCCTCGGCCAGGAGCTGCCTGGCCCGGCCCACGTCGTACGCGTGCGGCTTCATGGTCGGATTGAACCCGAACGTGTCGGCTCCGTAGATCTGGCATTGCGCCATGCGCGCGTGTGGAGCGACGAGCGCCCGGTGGATGCCCGCGACGTCGGTCGCGTGGGCGAGCGCCCGGCGGACGCGCCTGTCCTTGATCGGTCCGGCGTCGAGCGCGGCCTCCGGATGGAAGCGGAAGTGCACGACGAGCAACTGGCCGATGTTCACGGTCTGGATCTGGAATCCCTTGCTCTTGAGCCGGCCGAGCTGCTCGGGCGGGACGACGACCGCGATCTGCGCCTCGCCGGATTCCACCGCGGCCAGGCGCGTCGCCGGCTCGGGCATCGCGCGCACGGTCAGCTCGCCGACCGTCGATGCGCCGCCCCAGTAGTCCGCGTGGCCTTCCATCGTGAGGAACACGTCGGGGCGCCATTCCTTGAACCGGAACGGGCCGGTGCCGACCGGCGCCTGGTTGAACTTCACCTCGCCGACCTGCTGGAAGTACTTCGCGGGTTGCATCCAGATGGTGGCCATCACGTTGACGAGCGCCGCGTTCGGGGCTCTCGAGACGATATCGATCGTGGAATCGTCGACGACGTTGACGCGCTCGACGCTCGGGAACCGAGCCTTCCACGCCGACTTGCCGTTCGGATCGAGGATGCGGTCCATCGTGAACTTCACCGACTCGGCGGTGAACGGTTCGCCGTTGTGAAACTTCACGTCGCGGCGGAGCTTGAATCGCCACGTGGTCGGGTTGACGTTTTGCCAGGAGACCGCGAGCTGCGGCTCCGGCTTTCCACCGAACGCCGTGACGAGCGTGTCGAACAGGAACCGATGGCCGAGCGACGCTCCGAGGTTGGAGTCGTAGTTCGGGTCGATCGTTCTCGGCAGCGACTGCGCGGCGACGGTGAGCTTGGCGATCTTCGGCGTTGCCGCGCGCGTACGCCCATGGAAGCCGGCGATCGTGGACGCGGCGGCCGCGCCCGACACGGCCATCTTCAGCACGCTGCGCCGATTCAGTTTCGTCACGCGATCTGACGTCGCCATGGCTCACCTCGGAAACGAATGTCGAATCGAGCGGGCGGAAACGTGGGCGATCACAGCACCGGGCTCCGGATGTGTCAAGCGCACCCGAGGATCGCGCCAGCGCGGAGCGCTACAGGCGAGAGCCGGGGATCGGCGGGAAGTCGATGCGTTCGTAGACATCAGAGAGCCGCAAGGCCATGGCCGGTTGCGGAGCGTCATCGTGCGGTCGAGACCTTCGAGGACGTGGGCGACCCATCCGTCCTGTTGACGCGCATGGCGCTCGACGCGCGGCTCGTCCTGGGAGACGAAGCAGGTAGGCGGCGAGCGCGCGCACGAGGCCGTCGAGGTACTCGTGACGCTCGGGCTGTGCGCGCTCCCGGGCGAGGGCGTCGCCGATCGACGGACGGGACGTTGGAGGTGTCGGCACGGCGCGAGCCGAGCACCGTCCATTTGCGCGAACGCGCGCAGCGTGCCGTCGCGCTTTTCTCTTGACACGTTCTCTGGAGCCGGGCGCCGCGCGTTGGCAGTGCTCTGCCGATCGCGTTGCAGCGGCTCCAGCTGGCGCCACGAGTCCAGAACGGCGAGGGGTGTCGGAACAATCATTCCGCGGGCCGACATCGCGGCTCTGCGAGCCTCGCAGGGGCTCGCGAAATCGGGGTGTAGAGTCGCCCCACACACGCAAGGGGGATCGAGATGGGAACCCACCTGTCAGACGCACCCGCCGCAATGGAAAGCGCTCGAGATCTCGATCACCTGGGCGACGAGATCGCCGAGCTGTCGGCGCATCTCGATGCCGCCACCGCCCGTCTGCTCGATCTGATCCGCGAGTTCGATGCGCGCGGCGGATGGAATTCCGGCTTTCGCTCCTGCGCCGCCTGGCTCTCCTGGCGCGTCGGTCTCGATCCCGGCGCGGCGCGCGAGCGCGTGCGCGTGGCACGAGCGCTCGGAGCGCTGCCGCTCCTGGCTGGGGCGCTCGCCCGCGGCGAGATCTCGTACGCCAAGGTCCGCGCGCTGACGCGCGTGGCAACTCCCGGGGAAGAGGAGCGATTGCTGGCGGTGGCCAGGGCCGGCACCGCCGCGCACGTCGAGCGCATCGTGCGCGGCTGGCGATGCGTTGACCGGAAGGCCGAGACAATCGAGACGGCGCGCCGGCACGCGAGCCGAGGTCTCTACGTCTATCAGGACGATGACGGCATGGTCGTCGTTCGGGGACGGCTCACGCCAGAAGCGGGCGCGTTGCTCATGCAGGCGCTGACAGCGGCGCGCGAGACCTTGTATCAGCAACGACGCGGTGAGAATCCCGCGCCGCTTGTCGATCCGGCCAGTGAGACGCCGACGATGGCACAGCAGCAAGCCGATGCGCTTGCCATGGTCGCGGAAACGGCTCTCCACCACGGCATCGATCCCGGCGGCCCGGGTGAGCGATATCAGGTCGTGGTCCACGTCGACGCGCCGGTGCTCGCGG
>QHRT01000381.1 GCA_003220195.1 Candidatus Rokuibacteriota bacterium
CGGCCGCTACGCAGACGATCCGCCACTTCCCTTCGTCGAGACGATCCTGGCCGCGCTCGGACGATATCCGGATCGGCGTGCGGGCGTCGGACTCTACGTCGGGTGCGGCAACGGAAGAAATTACCTGCCGCTCGTCGACGCGGGCCTTCATCTGATCGGCCTCGACGTGTCGTTCGAAGCGCTCGCGCAGCTCACCGCGCGCCGCCCGGCCCTCGGCGGCCGCCTCGCCTGCGGTGACTTCCGCGACTTCGGTCGCGACGCTGCGCTGGACTCCCTGATCGCCATCCAGGTCTTTCAGCACGGCGCGGATGCCGACGTCGGCGCCTATTTCGACCGCGCCGCCGCGCTCCTCAGACCCGGCGGGCTGCTCTTCGTCCGGACGAACTCCGCGGGAACCGAGGTCTACCACCGTCACACCGTGCTCGAACGCAATCGATTCGGCGGATTCACCGTGCGGTACGACGAGGGACCCAAGCGAGATCTGCTCGTCCACTTCACGACGCAGCATGAGCTGATGGCGAGGACCGCCGCGCACTTCGCCCTGGTCGCCGGGCCGACCGAGGAGCGCATCATTCGTGCGGCGCCGAAGACCGGCTCGTGGGCCCAGTGGGAAGCGATCTGGCAGCGACTCTAGCGTCGGCTCGAGAGGTGAAGCGATGGCGCTCAAACTGACGATGGCGTTCTCCGACAATCCACGCGTCCAGCCGCTCAAGGACGGCCTGGTGAAGCCGCAGAATATCGAGCTCGGATGCGTCACGCTCGATCCCAGCACGCTCTTCCAGCGCAACCTGGTCCACGACGAGTTCGACGTGTCCGAGATGTCCATCTCGGAGACGCTGCTCGCCATCGAGCGGCGCGACGGCACCAAGTGGGACTGGTCCGCGATCCCCGTGTTCCTCTCCCGCGGACACGTGTGGCCCAACCTCTACGTCAACACGGCGTCGGGGATCACGAGCCTCGCGGACCTCCGGGGCAAGAGGATCGGCGTGCCGGACTACGACATGACCGCGGCGCTCTGGTTCCGCAACACGCTCAGGGATCTCCACGGCATCGAGGCCCGGGACAACGTCTGGTTCAACGGCCGCACGAAAGCGTTGAGCCATGGAGGCGCGCTCGGCTTCGACAAGGAGGGGCCGGTGGGGATCACGCATCACTGGCTCACCGTCGACCAGACGCTCGACGTGATGCTCGATCGTGGCGAGATCGACGCCTGCACCTTCATCCGGCAGGAGCCGCGCGTCACGGCGGGCGATCCCACCGTCATCGACCGCTACGGCGGCACACCGATCCACGGCAACCCGCGACTCCGGAAGCTCTTGCCGGACGACGGCCGGCAGCTCGTCTTCGAGTACTACACGAGGACCGGATGCTTTCACGCGAATCATCACGTGATCATCCAGAACCGCATCCTCCGCGAGCACCCCTGGGTCGCGCTGGAACTCTACGACGCGTTCCGGCGGTCAAAGGAGATGGCGTACGAGCGGGCAAGGCGCAGCGAGTCGACGTATCTCTACTTCCCGGGCCACGAGCGGGCGGAGCAGCTCGCGGTCTTCGGCGCCGACCCCTATCCCATCGGCCTTCGCGCGATGGGCAAGAACGTCGAGCGGGCGATTCAAGGCTCCCTCGAGCAAGGGCTGCTCAGGAAGCCGTTACGGCTGGAGGACGTCTACTACCGCACCACCCTCACCACGTGAGGCGGCCGCCGACAACGCGTACGCCGCCCTCGGATTGTCGTCGACGATCTTGCGGTAGACCTCCTTCTCGATCCCGCCGGACGTCTCGAGATTACGCAGGCCCTCGAGATCCGCCGCGTGGTCGTGGTGGCCGTAGTCGGTGCCCATGAGCATGTTGTCCTCGCCCGTGTACCGGAGCACGTACGGAAGATCGTCGTCGGACTGGCACGCGACGTAGAGCCGGTACGCCTTCATCGGATTCGGCGGCAGCTCACGGCCCCGCTGCTGCGGCAGTCGACGCGCCAGGTCTTTCAAGGTCCACGGCACCCACTGCGAGGCGATCTCGACGAACACCATGCGCAGCGTCGGGAACCGATCGGGGAGGCCGGCCATCACGAGCGAGTGGAACGCGCCGATCGACGACATGCGATAGGCCCAGAACGTGCCGGGCTGGTTGCGCTGCGCCAGGAGCTCGCGGACGTACGGGTTGCCGTTTCCGGCATGGACGCCGACGGCCATGTCGAGCCGACAGACGTCGTCGTAGAGCGGAAAGAAGTACGGGTCGTGCAGCAGGTGATCGTGCTCGATGCCGCGCATGAAGACCGCGACGGCGCCGTGCTCGTGCGCGAAGCGCAGCTCGGCGAGCGCCTCCGACATCGTCGAGAGCGGCAGGATAGAGACCCATCGGAGACGCCCTTGGCCCTGCTGCCAGATGTCGGCCAGCCAGCGGTTGTAGCTCCGGCAGACCGCGACTTCGACCTCGGCGCGGTCGGCGACGCGCTCGAGGAACAGCGTCGGCCACAGCACCTGGATGTCGACCCCGAGCTGGTCCATGTGTCGCAGGCGGACCTCCACGTTCTCGCCCTGCCGAGCTTCCTGAGGCGCCGCCATCTTGCGACCGAGCTTCACCTCGAGCGTGCTGACGTCCGGAGCGGTCACCGCCTGGCGGGCCAGACCGCGGATCTTGCCGTCGATGTACCAGTACTCGCGCCCGCCTTCGCCTCGCGGCGTGACGATCACGGGCCGGAAGCTCTGCTCGGACGGCGAGAGATAGGACCAGGTCTGGTCGGTCTCGATGACGTGCGTGTCCGCATCGATGACGGTCATGGTGTACGAGCCTCCTCGTCAGTTCTTTTCCAGCCGGACCTCACTTCTTCAGCTTGACCTCTTCCAGCGGCGCCGACCATGGATAGGGATTGATCAGCATGAGCGCGGGCTCGGCCACGCGCGGGCCGATGCCGCTCGGCCAGACGTACTCCCAGATCGGTCCGAACCGCACGCGGTCGTGCAGGATCTGCTGGATCTGGATCAGGAGCGCTTCGCGCTTCTTCTTGTCGGCTTCGAGCGCCTGCTGCTTGTAGAGAAGGTCGACGTCGGGGAATCCACCGTAGGCGTACGTCGCGTCGCTCGGAACGATCTCCGCCATGCGCGACGCGGCGTTGCCGTAGGTGGCGTGCCCGCACACGCAGAGGCCTTTGAGCTTCTTCGCGATCCGCGCGGAGATGAACGCAGCGCGCTCTTGCGACCTCATCCGGGTCTTGATGCCGACCGCGTTCAGATACCCCATGATCGTCTCGCCCATCGAGAAGTACGGAGGCGCCTGGTGCAGCTCTCCCCCATCGAAGCCGTTCGGGTAGCCGGCTTCGGCCAGGAGCTTCTTCGCCTTCACCGGGTCGTACGGATACGGCTCGATCGGCAGCGCGAACTCGAACGTGCGCGGGACAACGCTCCCGACCGGCTTCGATGCGCCGAGCGTTTCC
>QHRT01000382.1:0-10120 GCA_003220195.1 Candidatus Rokuibacteriota bacterium
AGCACGTCGAAGGATTCGACATTCCGGTGCTGGTGAACGCGTTCGGATCGCGCGAGCGTATCGCGTGCGCGCTCGGCGTGGAGCGGCTCGACGAGCTCGGCGATCGCGTCGCGAAGATGCTCGATCCGAAGATCCCGGGCACGTTCGCCGACCGGTTACGCAAGCTCGGCGCGCTGGTCGACGTCGCGCGAGCCTCGCCGCGCCGGATCGCGAGCGCACCTTGTCAGGAAATCATTGAGACGGACAAGCCATCACTCGACACGTTGCCGGTGCTGCGTTGCTGGCCTCGCGACGCGGGCCCGTTCATCACGCTCCCGGCGGTTTTTACCAGAGACCCCCGCTCTGGGGTGCGCAATGTCGGCATGTATCGTCTGCAAATGTTCTCGGACGGCACCCTCGGCATGCACTGGCAAACGCACAAGGGCTCGGCCGAGCACCATCGCGCGGCGGAGGGTCTGCGGGGCGATCAACCGATGCCGGTCGCGATCGCCCTCGGGGGCGAGCCTGCGCTGATCTACGCGGCGTCGGCGCCGCTGCCGCCCGGCGTCGACGAAGTCGTCTTCGCCGGCTGGCTCCAGGGCGCGGGCATCGAGCTCACGCGCGCGCGCACGGTGGACCTCGACGTGCCCGCGAACGCGGAGATCGTGCTCGAAGGTTACGTGGATCCGCGCGAGCGGCGACTCGAAGGGCCCTTCGGGGATCACACCGGCTATTATTCCCTGGCGC
The DNA here is from genome assembly GCA_003220195.1 of Candidatus Rokuibacteriota bacterium. Taxonomy (GTDB): domain Bacteria; phylum Methylomirabilota; class Methylomirabilia; order Rokubacteriales; family CSP1-6; genus AR8. The sequence continues at coordinate 727 of QHRT01000382.1, forward strand.
GCGAGTACCCGGTGTTCCGGCTCACGGCCGTGACGCGCCGGGCGCGCGCGATCTATCCCACGACCATCGTCGGCCGGCCGCCTCAGGAAGACTACTGGCTCGGCAAGGCCACGGAGCGGCTGTTCCTGCCGATCATCAGGCTCGTGCTCCCGGAAGTCGTGGACATCAACATGCCGGCCGAGGGCGTGTTCCACAACCTGGTGATCGTGTCGATCCGGAAGCGCTATCCCGGTCACGCCCGCAAGGTGATCAGCGCACTCTGGGGCATGGGCCTCATGATGCTGGCGAAGACCATCGTGGTGGTGAGCGAGCACGTCGACGTTCACGACCTGTCGGAAGTCGCGTGGCGCGCGACTGGCAACATCGACCCCAAACGCGATCTGGTCATCGCCGAAGGCCCGATGGACGACCTCGATCACGCGGCGCTGCGCCACCGTTTCGGGGGCAAGCTCGGCGTCGATGCGACGGAGAAGGGCCCGCTCGACGATGTCGCGCAGCCGTGGCCAGACGAGATCCGGATGTCGGACGAGATCCGCGAGCGCGTCACGCGGCGCTGGAAGGAGTACGGGCTCTGAGCCGGGCGCGCCACCTGCTCGACGCGATCAAGTTCGAGCACACGGTGTTCGCGCTGCCGTTCGCCTACATCGCCATGGTGCTCGCGGCCGGCGGCTGGCCCGGCTGGTGGACGGTCGTCTGGGTGACCGCCGCGATGGTCGGCGGCCGGACCTGCGCGATGGCCGCGAACCGCGTCGTCGATCGCGTGTTGGACGCGGAGAACCCGCGGACTGCCGGACGTCATCTGCCGCGCGGCCTGCTGCGGACGAGTGAGCTCCGGGCCGCCGCCGCCGCCGGCGCAGCGCTGATGTTGATCGCGGCCTCCCTGCTGAACCCGCTCTGCCTCATGCTCGCCCCGCTGGCGCTCGTCTTCCTGATCGGCTACTCGTACACGAAGCGCTTCACGTGGACGTCCCACTGGATCCTCGGCTTCACCGACGGCATCGCGGCGGCCGGCGGCTGGGTCGCGGTCCGCGGGCGCTTCGATCCTCCGGCGTTCGTGCTCTGGTTCGCGCTCACGGTCTGGATCGCCGGCTTCGACCTGATCTACGCCTGCCAGGACGTCGACTTCGACCGCGCGCGCGGGCTCCACTCCGTGCCGGCGCGCTTCGGGATGCCGGCGGCACTCGCGGTCGCGCGCGTGAATCACGCGCTCACCGCCGCCGCGCTGGCGCTCCTCGGCATCATGATGGGGCTCGGGCCCCTCTACTGGGTGGGATGGCTCGCGGTCGTCGGGCTCCTGGTCTACGAGCACTCGCTCGTCACGCCGACCGATCTCTCGCGCCTGGACGTCGCGTTCTTCAACGTCAACGGCTACATCGCGGTGATCGTCTTCGTCGCGACGCTCGGCGGCCTGTGGAAGTGACCCACGCGCGAGAGGTGCGGGCGATGTTCACCCGCATCGCGCGCCGCTACGATCGGATGAACTCGCTCATGACCGGCGGCCGCCACCACGCGTGGCGCCGCATCGCCGCCCGCGCGGTCATCGACACTCCTCCCGGACCCGTGCTGGATCTCGCCACGGGGACCGCCGACCTCGCGCTCGAGCTCCGGAGAACCGATCCCGGCCGGCGCGTCGTGGGCGCGGACTTCTCTGAAGGCATGCTGCGCGAGGGCCAGCGGAAGCTCGCCGCGCGCGGCGAGCGCGCCGTGACGCTGGTCGCGGCGGACGCGCTCGACGTGCCGTTCGCCGACGCTACGTTCGCCGCCGTGACCTCAGCATTCTTGATGAGGAACCTGGCGGACCTCGCGCGCGGGCTTGCCGAGATGCGGAGAGTGACGATGAAAGACGGCGCCGTCATCGCGCTCGACATCGTGCAGCCGACGCTCGCCGGCTGGGCCCCGGTCTTCAACCTCTATTTCCAGCGAGTCGTACCGGCGATCGGCGCGCTCGTCGCCCGGGACCGCCAGGCGTACACGTACCTTCCGCGCTCCGTCGCGCGCTTCCTGTCTCCACGCGCGCTCGCCGAGCTCATGGCCGAGATCGGGTTTCGCGACGTGCGATACCGCCGGGTCGGGCTCGGGTCGATCGCGATCCACGTCGGGCGGGTGTAGCTTCCGCCCGCTTCCGGAGGCTCCGTCGCCAGCTGCTTCGCGGTTCTGTGCGATCGGGACGCCGTCAGAGAGTGGTCAAAGCGACGTCAGAAAGTCGTCGAGAACCGACGCGAACTCTCTCGGGCGGTCCAGCGTCACGTGGTGGTAGGCACCCGCGATTTCGGCCACACGGGTGTTCGGGATCAATTGTCTGAGGCGCTCGATCTGGTCGCGCGGCAGGTTTCGGCTGAGCTCCGCGCGGGTGAGTAGCGTCGGCGCGGTGATCCGATGGACGTACGTCCAGGCGTCCGCCGGCTTCCGCGCGCCGTTCGCTTCCGGGTCGAAGCGGTAGGCCCACCCGGTCTCGCGCTCGGTCACCGCCATCTCTCCCAGGTGTCGAAGCAGCGCAGGATCCGCGACCGTGTCTCGCGGCCGGAGGCGGAAGGCCGCCGTGGCCGCATCCTTCGACGGGTGGAGCCGCATCGGGCGCCGGCCCCGCTGGACCACCAGCGCTCGGACCCGGTCCGGATGCCACGACGCGAGCGCCATCGCGTTGTGGCCGCCCATCGAGTGTCCGACCACCGTCATACGGTCCCATCGTTCGGCGTCCATCAACTCGACCAGGTCGGAGACGAAATTCTCGGTGGCGTACGCCGGCGGGAAAGCCCACTGGCTCTCCCCGTGGCCGCGCTGGTCCAGCGAGACCACGTGAAACCGGTCCACGAACCGGCCGGCCACCAGGTCAAACCAGTGCGCATGGGCGGAACCGCCGTGAAGAAAGCAGAGGACCGGCCGCTCGGGATCACCCCACTCGAGGAAGTGCAGCGCGAGACCGTTCACCGTCACGAACCGGGAGCGGGAACTACGACACGCGAGCTCGAGATCGACCGACGTCGGCATTCCCGGCATTGTACGCGAGCCGCTTTGCACGAAATTTCCTCTCGCGCTATGCTCGTTGTCAGGGTTTCATTGGGGAACTCTGAAACATTTTTCTTGGTTCGAGCTACGAGATGCATCTATGGTGATTTCGCGCATGATTCGTCTCTCCGGTCGACTACGCACTCGGGTTTTTCAAAGTAGTTTCCTTGTCCTGCTCGTCACCGTCACGGTCCTGGTGCTCTATGGCGTGATCGCGTGGCCGGCAAAGCTCCGCGCGAAAACCGCTCCCGCAAAAACCGCTCCCGCTCCCGCCCTGGCTGCGGTGCCGGTCACGGAAGAGGCTCCGAAGGTCGGCTGGCCGAACGGGACGATCACCGGGCGCGTGCTCGATCCCCAAAAGGCGCCCGCCGTCGGGGCCTCGGTCGTCGCCGACGGCCGCGAGGTTCGGACGGGGGCCGACGGAACGTTCACGCTCGCCACACCGGCGAGCGGCGGCTCGTTGCTCGTGAAGCTCCCGGGGTACGAGAAGGTCCGTGTCGAGCCGACCGCGGGCCCGATCAACGTCCAGCTGAAGCCGCAGGTAATCCGCGGCGCCTACCTCACCTATTACGGTTTCAACGAGCGCAGCATCCGGAGCCGGGTGCTGGACCTCGTCGCCCGGACGGAGCTCAACGCGGTCGTCATCGACGTGAAGGGCGACCGGGGCTGGATCCTCTATCGCACCGAGGTGCCGCTGGCGGTCGCGGCGAACGCGCAGGGTCCGGCCACCATCAAGGACTTCGACTCGATGATGGCGGATCTCAAATCCCGGGGCGTCTACACGATCGCCCGCATTGTGACCTTCAAGGACAACGTCCTGGCCAACCACCGGCGCGACCTCGCCATCATCGACACCCGCACCGGCAAGCCGTGGATCGATCGCGAGAACCTCGCCTGGGTCGATCCGTTCCGCCAGGAAGTCTGGGACTACAACATCGCGATCGCCCAGGAAGCCGTGCGCAAGGGGTTCGACGAGGTGCAGTTCGACTACGTGCGATTCCCCACCGACGGCAAGCTCTCGGCGGCACGGTACTCGAAGACGAACTCGAAAGAGACCAGGCTCCCGACGATCGCCGGGTTCCTCGAGCGAGCCCGCAAGGAGATCGGTCCGACCGGCGCGTTCGTCGGCGCGGACGTCTTCGGCTACACGGCATTCAACGAGAACGACACCGACATCGGGCAGCGCATCGAGGAGCTAGCGCCCCACGTCGATTTTCTGTGCCCGATGGTCTACCCGTCCGGCTACCACCTCGGGATCCCGGGCTATCGGAATCCCGTCAAGAACCCGTACCAGGTGGTCTACGAGAGCGTCCGGCTCATCCGTAAACGCTCGGCGGGCACCCCGGTACAGATCCGGCCGTGGCTTCAGGACTTCAAGGACTACGCGTTCGACAAGCGAATTTTCGGTGTGCCCGAGGTCAAAGCCCAGGTGAAAGCCGCCGACGAGGCAGGCGCAACGGGGTACATGCTGTGGAATCCGAAGAACGACTACACGGGCGCCGCCCTCCGCCAGAAAGGCTCGCTCGCCGCCAGGTGACCCGCAACCCGGGCGTGGCCTTCGTGCTGAGTATCGTCCTCGCGATCCTCATCGCGTTGTTGCTCGCCGTCGCGCTCGCCGCTGCCACTCCCGCCGCTCCTCTGCCGCCCAACGAGCTCGGGCGCGTGATGATCCTCGAGTACCACAAGATCGACTACCCCGAGGAGCGCTGGACCCGGACGCCGGAGAACTTCCGGCGCGATCTCGAAACGCTCTACGCGCGTCGATACCGGCTGGCGAGCCTCGGCGCGCTGGTCGAGCGCAAGGTCACCGTCCCCGCCGGCACGACGCCGGTCGTGCTCACCTTCGACGACTCGTCGCCGGGACAGTTCCGGTACATCGAGAAGAACGGCGCTCCGGTCATCGATCCGAAGTCGGGCGTCGGCATCCTCGAGGCGTTCGTCCGCGAGCACCCGGACTTCGGGCGCGCCGCGACGTTCTACGTGCTGCCCGGCGCGTCCCGGCCCAATCGCCTCTTCGATCAGCCCGAGTACGAGACGCGCAAGCTGCGGTACCTGGTCGAGCAGGGCTACGAGATCGGCAACCACACGCTCTGGCACGCCAACCTCGGGAAATATCCCGAGTCAACGGTGCGCGCGCAGATCGGCGAGGCGCAGATCTGGATCCAGCGCCACGTGCCCGATTACCGGACGCGCACGATCGCCCTGCCTCACGGTGTCTATCCAAAAGAAACGGCCTGGGCGCTTTCCGGGACGGCGAAGGGCACCACGTATCGCCACGACGCGATCCTGATGGTCGCCGGCGGCGCCGCGGCGTCCCCGTTCTCGCGCAATTTCGATCCAACCCACCTGCCCCGCATCCAGGCGGTCGAAAAGGACCTCGCGTACTGGCTCGGCTATTTCGAGAAGAACCCCCATGAACGGTTCGTCAGTGACGGTGACGTGGCCGCAATCACGGTCCCGACCGCGATCCGGGACCGCCTGCGCCGGGACCTCCCCCGCGACCTCCGCGTGATTGAACGGTAAGACTATTGCTATGAACCAGATGGCAGGGGGCGAAGCCCCTTCAGGAGCTTTACCGGTAGATGAGGTACGACGCTAGGCGCTTCAAGAAGCTTCTACGATCCTCGTCCGCCCAGCTCAACAAGTGCTCCAACGGCTCACTTCTGAGAAACGCCCACATCGTCGCGCGGTTCACCAGGAGGTTCTGGATGCGTTCCGGTCTGAACTCCGCGCGATGGCGCTCGCGTAGCGCTCCGGCCAGCGCGAGCGCCACGGTCACCGGCCGGATCTGGTCGCGATCGGTGACGATCAGTCGCACCCCGGTGCAGTTGACGGCGCGAGCTGCTCCGCGAGTCCGACCGGCTCGATCCACGGCGCGCCGACGACCTCGAACGGGGTTGCGGTGCCTCGGCCCACCGAGAGATTCGTCGCTTCGAGAAGACCGATCCCCGAATAGAGCAACGCCTCCGTCAGGGAGCGGATGTTGGGCGACGGATTCACCCACGGCAAGCCGGTCTGGTCGTACCAGAGACTGCGATCCCACCCGCTCATCGCGATCACGGTCAGTGACACCGGAATCCGGCGCTCGGCGGCGGCGAGACGACCGAACTCGCCGATCGTCAGTCCGGTGCGGACGGGGATCGGATGCACGCCCGTGAACGATTCGAGGTCCGCATCGAGCAACGGCCCTTCCACGACCCGGCCGCCGATGGGATTCGGCCGATCCAGCACGAAGACGGGGATCCCGCGGCGCCCGGCTTCCTCCATCGCGTAGACGAGCGTGCTCAGGTACGTGTAGTAGCGCGTGCCGACGTCCTGGATGTCGAAGACGAGCGCGGTGACGTCGCGCAGCATCGCGGAGTCCGGTCGGCGTGACGGGCCATAGAGGCTCCAGATCGGCCGGCCGGTCGCGGGGTCACGCCCGTGCGGAACGTCGGCGTCCACCATGCCGGCAATGCCGTGCTCCGGCGAGAAGATCGCCTGGAGCCGCACGCCCGGCGCCCCGGCGATCAGGTCGATCGCACGCCGACCGCGGGCGTCGATCCCGGTCTGGTTCGTCACCAGGCCGACCGCGTGGCCGCGCAACGGCGCGAAGCCACGCTCGACGAGCACGTCGAGACCCGATTTGACCGTCTCCGTCGCGAGCGATCGCGTCGTCGCTCCATTGTCGCTTCCGTCCACCGGCTCGGGAACGTCGGCCGCCGGGCCGCTGCTGGCCGCCGTGGTCACCGGCACCGGCCGGAACAGCGCGGCGCCGGCCGCTGCGGTCACGCGCGTCCTCAGCTCGCGGATGCGAGCGGCGCCGCCACCGCTCGGATGCACGCGATTGGTCAGGAGGATGAGATACGTCCGGCTCGCCGGATCGATCCAGATCGACGTGCCGGTGAATCCGGTGTGCCCGACGGATCCCGCCGGGAAGAAGGGCGCCATGATCAGCGCGTAACTGGACGTCACGTCCCATCCGAGCGCGCGCGTGCCGTTGCCTCCCTGATCGCGGGTCCACATGAGCTGGATCGTGTCGCGTCGAAGGACGCGGCGCCCGTCGAGCGCGCCGCCGTTCACCAGCATGCGGCAGATCCTGGCGAGATCAGCCGCCGTCGAGAAGATCCCGGCGTGCCCCGCCACGCCGCTCAGCTCGCGGGCGCGCGGATCGTGCACCTCGCCCCGGAGGATGTGGCCCTGATTCCATTCGGTCGGCGCGATGCGTTCACGAAGCGCCGCGGCCGGACGGAATGCGGTATCGCGGAGACCGAGCGGGCGGAACAGGAGGCGCTCGAGATAGTCGTCGAGTGAGCGGCCGCTCACCCGCCGCACGACTTCGCCGAGCAGGATGAAGCCGGTGTCGCTGTACTGGAAGCCCGTGCCGGGCGGGTAGTCCAGCTTCATCTTCGCGATGGCCCGGGCCGCGGCGGGGAATCCGACGGCCATGCTGTGATTGGCCGGAATGGCGGCGAGGCCGGCGCTGTGCGTCAGCAGCCGACGAATGGTGATTTGCTGGAACGCGTGCGGCTGGAACTCCTTGAGATACCGGCCGAGCGGCGCGTCGAGGTCGACGGCGCCTTTCTCGACCAGCGACATGATCGCGACCGCCGTCCCGACCGGCTTGGTGAGGGACGCGATGTCGAAGATCGTGTCCGTCGTCATCGGCTCCGGGCCTGGCACGAGCGCCCGCCAGCCGAACGCGCGGGAGTAGAGGACGTCGTCGCCGCGACCGACGAGGATCACGGCGCCCGGAACCTCCCCCGAGGTGACCGCGTCGCGCGCCGCCTCGTCGACCGCCGAGAAGTCCGGAGCCTCGGCGTGGGCGACTGCGGCAAGCACCATGATTCCCAGTGCCGCAATCCAGCCGAGCGTTCGAGTCACGCGATCGATCTTAGCATCACGCGTTACCATGGACGGCAGCATGATCTCGACGCCGCATCGCGTGTTCGTCACCGGCGCCACCGGATTCGTCGGACTATCGGTGATCCACGCGCTGCGGGCGCACGGCGCCGTCGTGCGATGCCTGGTCCGCCACGGTTCGGAGCAGGACCTGCGCGGTCTCGAAGCGATCGAGCGGGTCGAGGGCGACGTGCGGAACGCGCACGGTCTCGCCGACGCGATCGCCGGGTGCGACGTGGTCATCCACCTGGTGGGGATCATCCGCGAGCACCGCTCGCGCAGCGTCACGTTCGAAGCGGTGCATCACCAGGCCACCCTCAACGTGCTCAACGCCGCGGCGACCGTGGGCGTCCGGCGTTTCCTGCACATGAGCGCGCTCGGCACGCGGCCGGGCGCGCGCTCGCGCTATCACCGGACGAAGTGGGCCGCCGAGGAAAAGGTGCGGGAGAGCCCGCTCGCGTGGACCATCTTTCGGCCCTCCATCATCTACGGTCGCGGAGACGGGTTCGTCACGATGCTCGCCGGCATGGTCCATCGCGGCGTCGTGCCGCTGATCGGCGACGGGCACCAGCGGGTCCAGCCGATTCCCGTGGAGCAGGTGGCGGAGGCCTTCGCCAGCGCCATCGACCTGCCGGCCACGGTCAAGCACACGTTCGACGTCGGCGGTCCGGACACGATCACGATGACGGCGCTGGTCGATTTGATCCGCGCGGTGACCGGGAAACGACGCGTGCTGAAGATTCACGTCCCGGTGCGCTTCCTGCGCATGGTGGCGCAGCTCTTTCAACCTTTCCCATCGTTTCCGATCACGCCGGATCAGCTCCTGATGCTCGAGGCAAACAACACCTGCGACCCTGCGGCCTTCTTCACGACGTTCGGGCTCACGCCGGTGGCGCTCCGGGCGGGGCTCGCCCGAATGCTGGACTGATCCGCGACCTCGCGCCATGCCGTTCGTGAACCGGCACCACGGCGGCGATGAGCCGTTCGACCTCAGCGCGCGCATCGACGCCGAGTTGCGCTCCCGCATCGAAGACGCGGTGGACTTCGTCTGTCTCGACGCGATGGTGCATGCGCGCGAGGCCACCGGAGCGCGACCGCCGGCCGCGGACGACCCGCGCGACCGCGAGGAATATCTGGCTCGCGTGGTCGCGTTTCTGGAGCTCTTGCGCGTGGAGCTCGCCGGACAGCTGACGCCAGAGCAACGCCGCCGCCTCGGCAACGCGCTCTCGACCGACGCGCGCAACGTCGACGCCGCACTCAGGGCGCAGGTCGCCCTCGCAAAAGAGCTCCCGGACTACTGGCAGCGTTTCGACGCGATCCGGAAGCGACCGGGTGACGCCGCGCCGTCAGGCGGCGAGAGTCGTCGCCTGCTCGACTGGCTCCTGGGCCGCCGCTGAGCGCCAGCTGGCCAGCGCCCAGAGGTTTTCGAGATCCTCCAGCGTTCGCTGCCAGCGACCGTAGCCGTCCAGCACCGTGCTGCGAAGCTCCGCCAGGCGCCCCTCGGCTT
>QHRT01000382.1:10230-11461 GCA_003220195.1 Candidatus Rokuibacteriota bacterium
CCACCTCCAGCCTCTCACTTCATACTCTACATATGTTGAGTATCAACGTCAACAGCAGGTGCGCCACGCTCGATGAAAGTGAAAGAGAGCTGAGACCTCGATTCGGGATCGGCGCCGATCGTTACGCCGGCGCCGCTTCCCGCCCGGTCGACTGCACGAACCGAACGCAGGTCACCGGGTTGCTACCGATCGCTTCCTGATGCGATGCACCGACGCCGCGGCCAGGAGCAAGATCAAGCCGAAGGTGCCCCACTGGTTGAGCGTGGGAATGGTTTCTGGCGCGGGACCGGGCCTCGGATTGATGATGGCGGCGGTCACGAAGATGCCGTCCTCCGGTTGATTGGGGAATTGTCCCACGTCCGTGACGACGAACGTGGAGCCGTTCCAGTGCACGCGAAACACGTGGCCCGTCGTTTCGCTGGTGACGATCGCGTCACCCTGGAACCCGGCAAATTGACTGGCGTCGGCTTTGACGACGTTCGGGGTGTAGTTGGCCCCGTAAAACCCCTCGACCGGATTGCCGCTCGCCCCGAGATTCAGGGGAACGAACGTGAGCTCTTCCGCTCCCGGAATGGTGAATCCGAACGTGGCGCTCAGATCCGTCACCACACCGCCGGTCGTGATAGCCCGGAGACGTCCGCTGCCTTCCGAAGCCACGACGAGCTGACCGCCGAAGGCGCCGAAGCCCGGGGGCGCGATGTCGAGACCCTCGGTGTCCTCTCCGACGGCCGCCAGCAACTGCGTGCTGCCGTCGCTCTTGATTCGATAGACATTCCCGAGAATCGTCGTCACCAGCATATCGTGACCAAAACTCCCGACCGAATCGAAGAGGATTCCGCGAACGGCGCCGCTCAGGCCGCTGACGAAGACATCCGAGCTGCCTCCGTCATTCGTGATGTGCACGATGCCGTTCGCGCTCGCCACGTAGATGTCGCGGCTCGGGAAGCCGCCGAGACCGAGAGAGCTCGTGAGGAAATGCTCGGATGACGGGTTCGCCGCCAGGCTGACGGTCGGAGCGAACACCTGAACGTTGCCGCCGTTCAGGTCGGTCGAATAGAGCGCTCCCGTGCCATCTCGCTGAACCGAGCCGACGAACTTGTTGCCGGCGAACGCAAACCCGATCGTGCCCTCGGCGAGCACCGGATGCGGGTCCGTGAAGACGGAGAACGCGACCGCGTGAACCGGAGTAACCGCAAAAAGACTGAGACTCAGCCCGAGCAATACCGGCAGC
>QHRT01000382.1:11474-13989 GCA_003220195.1 Candidatus Rokuibacteriota bacterium
AAGTCTAGAGAACGCGTTCGCTCTTCGTCAACAAATAACTGGCTGCGGCGGGCGTCCGCAGCGGCGACCACCGGTCTCGTTCATTCGCCGCGGAGCGTCGGATCGAGAAGGTCGCGAAGCCAGTCCCCGGTGCGACTGACCACCAGGGACGTGGCCATCAGGACGAGACCGGGAAACGTCGAGATCCACCACGCGGAGTCGAGGTATTCGCGCCCTTCCTGGATCATGCCGCCCCACGACGGCGTCGGCGGCTGAATGCCGAGGCCGAGGAACGACAGCGTCGCCTCGAGCACGATCGCGCGGCCGAGCTCGAGCGTCGCCACGACGACCAGCGACGAGAGCACGTTCGGCAGCACGTGCCGGAGCACGATTCTCAACACGGACCCGCCGAGACCGCGGATCGCGTCGATGAACTCGCGCGATCGGAGCGCGAGCACCTGCGCGCGCAGGATGCGCGCATACGACACCCAGCCGCTCAGCCCGATGACCAGCACGAGGGTCGGAAAACTGGGCCCGAGCACCGCGATGATCCCGATCGCCAGCAGGATGAACGGGAACGCGAGCTGCGCGTCGGCGACCGTCATGATCGCGGCGTCGGTCATGCCGCCCCGGAATCCGGCAACGAGGCCGAGCGTCGCGCCCACCAGGCCGCCCACCACGACCGCCGCGAAGCCGACGACGAGCGACACGCGCGACCCGTAGAGCACGCGCGACAGCACGTCGCGCCCGAGATGATCCGTCCCGAGCGGGTGCGCGCGTCCGTCGGCGCCCTCCAGCGTTGGCCCGGCGAGCCGGCCGCGCAGTGACTGGCGTATCGGATCTTGCGGGCTGAGCCATGGCGCGGCGATCGCGACGAGCACCAGCAGCAGCACGAACGCGGCGCCGGAGAGCGCGAGCGCGCGCGTCCGCCGCGCGCCGCGCGACGCGCGGGCGTCGACCGGAAGCGCGAGGGCCTCAGCCGGCGCGGACGCGGGGATCGAGGACGCCATAGAGGAGGTCGATCGCGAAGTTGATGGCGATGAACAGGACCGCCGAGAGGAAGACCGTGCACTGCACCACCGGATAGTCGCGGTTGTAGATCGACTGGATCGCGAGCCGGCCGATGCCCGGCCACGAGAACACGGTCTCCGTGACGACGGCGCCGCCGAGCAGCGAGCCGAACTGGAGTCCCGTGATCGTGACGATGGGCACCGCGGCGTTCTTCAGCGTGTGCTTCGCGACGACGAGCGCCTCGGAGAGTCCCTTGGCGCGCGCGGTGCGGATGTAGTCGGCGCGCAGCACCTCGAGCATCGCCGAGCGCGTCAGCCGCGCGATCGACGCCATCGCGAAGGCGCCGAGCGTCAGCGCCGGCAAGATCAGGTTGCGCCAGCCGTCGCGCCCGGACGTCGGCAGAAGCCCGAGCTGCAGAGAGACGACCAGAATGAAGAGAATGCCGAGGAAGAAGGTCGGCGCCGACTGGCCGACGAGCGCGAGCCCCATCGACGCGTGATCGAGCAGCGAGTTGCGACGCACGGCGGACAGCATCCCGATCGGGACCGCGACGACGAGCGCGAGCGCGAACGCGGCCAGTCCCAGCTCGAGCGTCGCCGGCAGGTACTCCACCACGACGCGCGCCGCGGGTTGCCGGAAGTGGATCGAGCGCCCGAAGTCCCCGCGCAGCGCGTTGCCGAGGAACACCGCGTACTGCACCGGCAGCGGACGGTCGAGGCCGAGCTCCGCGCGCACGCGGAAGATCTCGCTGCGCGGCGCATCGGGCGGCAGCAAGAGCGGCACCGGGTCCCCGGAGAGACGCATGACGACGAAGACCACCGTGGAGACGAGCCAGAGCGCGATCAGCGCGCGAAAGACGCGATGCCCGAGGAACGGAAGGAGGCCTCGCATGAGAAGGTGGGCGGGGCCGGCGCACGTGCGCGCCCGGTCCCGCCCGAGCCGCTCCTACGCCCGGCGAAACTTGAAGTTGAAGCGGCGGATCTCGAACTGCTGGTTCGGATTCGGCGTCCAGTCGACGTGCTTCTGGAGGCCGTAGTCCTCGTATGGCTGGATCACCGGCACCCACGGGAAATGCTCGAGGAAGATCTTCGTCATCTTCCGGTACGCCTCGTCGCGAAACTTCTCGTCGACGGTGAAGCGGGCGGCGTTGCCCAGCTCATCGAACTCGGGATGACGCCAGTAGTCTTGCGGCCCGCCCGGCCCGAGCAGCCGCCACATCATCCCGTCGGGATCTGCGAGCGTGGACGTCGGGTCCGACCACCAGAGCCCCTTGAAGGTCTTGTCGCGGTTCTTCTGCGCGCGCACGGAATACTCGAACACCTCGACCTTGCCGTTGACGCCGACGTCGCGCCACATCCCGACCACCGCCTCGGCCATGGGCTTGTCGTTCGCCATGTACCCGACGGTCGTCTCGATGATGATTTCCTCGTTCTTGTAGCCGGCCTTCTTCAGGCGTTCCCGCGCTTCCTTCGGGTCGTATTTGGACGGTGGCAGCGACGCGTCATAGTGGTTGTCCCCTTTCGCG
>QHRT01000383.1:0-2207 GCA_003220195.1 Candidatus Rokuibacteriota bacterium
GGCGCTGGGCACGCGGGCGCGGGTGGACAAGTACGTGCGGCAGACCTAGCGACGGCTTCGAACTACCGTGCGAGTGGATCGATCCACTCCACCTCGTCGAAGCGCGCGAAGTCCGTGTCCGTCGAGTAGATCGTCAGTCCGTGCTCGATCGCCAGCGCGGCGAGCTGTGCGTCAGTGACGAGATTGCCGCGCACGTCGTACTTCGTCATGAGACCCCCGAGCACCTGCTGGTGATGATCGGTGGGATTTGGAATCCAGGCCGTGTCGCAGCCGAGCCAGTCTTCCACGTGCTGCCACGCCTGCGCCGCGGTCAGTGGGTCTCTCGATGCCCGCGGGTGTGTGCTGATCCGGACGAACGCCGCAAGACTCAGCCACGGAAATGCCACCCGGCGGATCCCGTTCAGTTGGTCGGTCAACCATGCTTCCGCAGCCGCGTGGAACGGGCTCCGGGCATCGACGGCGAAGAGGAGGATATTCGCGTCGACGAGCATCAGCGTGACGCCGGCCCGTCGAGAATCTCCAGCGCGTCGGCGACATTGCGCACGTCGATCTTCAGGCCGAGGCTGTGAACCCGCTGACGAAATGCTGGTCGGGGCGCCCTGGCCCGCAGTCCGGCGCGGATCAGGTCGTTGACGGCCTCGCTGAGGCCGATACCGCGCTGTCGTCTGAGGCGGTGGATGGCCTGCGCAACGTCCCTGTCGAGTGTGATTGTCGTACGCATGAAGACATTTTAGCATCTAGATGCGGCAACCAGCGCATCAACATGCTGCAGTTTTGGAACCTACGTCTGGCCAACGGAGAGCTACGGCTTGACGACGTGCACCCGGCCGTCCTTGTTGCTCAACCGCACTGACGTGCTCGGGCCGTCCGCCAGGATCTGGACGTACGTCGGATCGGATTCGCCACCGAGAACCTGACCGGCCCCCCGCTCCGTTGCCGCGATCTTGACGGTGGGACGGCCCTGCGAATTGATGAGCCGGAGCAGCACCGTCTCCGGATATCCGGTCGTGCCGTCCGGCATTTTGACGTTCGGATCGGCTGGCAGGATCGTGATGCTCGCCCGGATGCGCCCGGCGTCGTCCACGATTTGGCCCGGCCCCGAAGGACCGGCGCGACGTCTTGTGCGGCCAGGCTCGACTTTCCGAGGGAGAACACGAGCAGGATGAGATTGAGGCCGGTCAGGGCAACGAGCAGGCGCTGAGCGTTCACGACTCCGGGCTACGCCTCGAGCTCCTTCTGCAACTCGGTGAGAAAGTGCCAGTCCGTGCCCTGCGCGAGCAATTTCGTCGGGCTCGCCTTCACCATTCCCGTCTCGTGGAGCGAGCTACACGGTGATGACCAGGCCATCGCTCGCGACCTCCTCTTTCACCTCGCCCAGCCGATTCTGCATCTGCGCGCCGAGATGCGTGAGGACCAGGCGCTTGCAGGTGAGGCGATCGCGATGCTGCTCGAGCGTGCGGTAGTTCACGAACCCTCCTTGCGCCACGTCGATGGTGTAGACGCCGCAGATGAACAGGTCGGCGTCGGCCGCGACGTCCAGCAGCGTGTCGGTCCAGGCGGCGTCGCCGGAGTACGCGATCGTCTTGCCGCCGACCGTCACGCGCAGCGCGGTGGCCTCCGGCGTGTAGTGCACGACCGGGAATGCCGTGACGCGCAGGTCGCCGATCGCAGCTTCGCGTCGCGGCTCGAGCGTGATGAACTGCAGCAGACCGGCGTTCTTCATCGTCGCGAACGGCGTGCGCCACTCGAACACGTCGAGCGCGTTCTGCACGTGCTCTTCCGTCCCCGCGGGGCCGGCGACGCACAGCGGACGGGTGCGCGGCGGATACGTCGAGCCCTCGGGCGCGTTGACGCACGCCTCGAGGATCATCAGCGGCAAGCCTCCGTAGTGATCACCGTGGAGGTGCGTGATGAGCACGGCATCGATGCTCCCGGGATCGATGCCGAAGCGGGCCATCGCCACCAGGACCGTCATGCCGCAATCGATCAGATACCGCCGTCCGGAGCTCTCGATCAGGATGCACGTCTGGAGCCGCGCGCCGCTGGCGAAGGGGCCACCAGTCCCGAGGAACTGGATCCGGACGGACGCGGGTGATGCGCTGGCCGTCACTGGCTCACACCGACCTCGCCCCGGGCGACCCAGAACGAGTTGGTGAACGAGCGAGGGCCATCCGGCATCCCGCAGAGATAGGCAGCTCGCACCTTCT
>QHRT01000383.1:2212-9317 GCA_003220195.1 Candidatus Rokuibacteriota bacterium
AGCCGCTGACTGAGGCGGCCAACGTATCGCTCGTATCCTCCGGGATCGGTGGCAACGAACGTCGACATACGGCGTCCTACGGCCGGCCGGATTGCGCAGCGAGCTTCGGGTCGGCCGGCATCGCCGGCTGCGTCACGACACCGATGCTCGCGTCCGGGCCATGAAGCGCCTGAGCACGCGCGATCGCTTCTTCGACACTCGGCGCGACGTCGAACCCGAGATGACGCGGCACGTGCGGGTCGCGCGGCGCTGCGACGATGACGCGGCCCACCCGGCGGAGTCGCTTCAGAGGATGAGTCGCCAGGATCCCGTGGATCGGATGGAAGGCGAACCGGTGGCGGTACGCGTCGACGTGCTCCGCGTGCTGCGCGAAGGCGTCTTCGAATCGCGCGCTGATCTCGTACGGATCGCGCGTCTCGGGCAGCACGCGCTCCCACACGTCCGGATACGACGGGTGATGCACGCGGTCCCAGGAGTCGCGGACTGCCGCGGCCATGACCACCGTGCAGCCGGGCTTGCCGGCCGCGTCGATCATGCCGCCGAGGTAGCCGAGGCCCATCGAGATCAGCGTGAGGATCGGATTGATCGAGGCCCAGATCGCGTACGGGCTCGAGTCGGGCACGCCGTAGACGAGGATGTCGACCGGCTCGGGCGCCGCGTCTCGCCGCGGCGGAAAGCGTCGCGCCTCGGCCGCGAGCGCCGCGCGGCGCGTTTCGTCGACCGCGCCGGCGAACACGTGCGCGACGTGGAACGGATCCGCGAGCACCGAGTCGATCTTGAAGATGCGCCGGCCGAGGCGAGCCTCGAGATGATGGCCCATCTCGTCCAGCACCGCGTGCATGCGATTGCGGTCGAGCGACATCGACATGCCGTCCGGCGTGTGCGTCACCCGGATCGACCGCCACGTCGAGAGGCCGACGCACACGGATTTCCAGCCTCCGGTGAAGCCGCGGATGTAGTTCGTATTGACGTAGACCACCAGGTCGGCGTCGGTCACGTGGCGGCTCACGTCCACGGGATAGCCGTGCTCGGCCGTCGTGCCGAGATCCACGATGGCGTCCGGATCTTCGGCGTCGTGACAGACGAAGCGGGTCCCGAACTCGCGAACGAGCTCCTCGTCCAGCAGTCGCGCGAGCTCATCCGGCCGCAGCATCCGGTGCAGCGCGTTCGCGAGGACGAGCGTCACCTGCGAGCGCGAGACGCCGGCGGCAGCGAGCTCGTCGAGCACCGCGCGAATCGCGACCGGGCGGATCGGCCCGAACGAGCCGGTCGTGTGATCGTCGAATGCGATCGTGACACGAGCGCGCGGCGTCACGAGATCACGGAGGCGCGGAAGGCCGAGCGGCGACGCGAGCGCCGCACGCACGGCGGCGTCCAGATCCGGCAGCGCCGGGTACGTGAGCGCCGGCTCGCTCGACAGCCGCCGGGCACCGGGCGGAAGGGTGGCGGTGATCGCGCCGTCGGCGTACGGCAGCTCGACGTTCATGCGGTTACTTCTTCGGCGCCGGCACCGGGATCCCGGGGATCTTCACGTTCACCGAGCCGAGATGATTGCGGCTGGTGAAGTAGAGCGTCTTCCAGTCGTCGCCGCCGAACGCGATGTTGGTGGTCGCGGGCGCCCCGTGCACGACGCGCCCGAGCTTCGTGCCGCGAGCGTCCATGACCCAGATGCCACCCGCTCCGCCGCAGTAGACGTTACCCTCCACGTCCACTTTCATCCCGTCCGGCACCCCGGGCTCGTCGCCACCGAGCTCCGCGAACACGCGGTCGGTTTGCTTCGCCAGCATCCCGTTCGGCAAGAGATCGAACGCGCGGATGTGCCGGCGGCGCGTGTCGTTGATGTAGAGCACGCTCTCGTCAGGAGAGAACGCGAGGCCGTTCGGCAGCACGAAGTCGCCGACGAGCAAGCTCAGTGTGCCGAGATCGGGCGTGATCCGGTAGACGCCGGCGAACGTCAGGTCCCACTGCTCCGGCGCCGCGGGACTGGTCCACGGGTCGGTGAAGTAGATGCAGCCGTCGGACTTGACGACGACGTCGTTCGGGCGGTTCAGCCGCCTCCCCTGGAAGCTGTTCGCGATCACGGTGAGGCCGCCGTCGAGCTCCTGTCGGGTGACCCGACGGGAATCGTGCTCGCAGGCGATCAACCGGCCTTGCAAGTCGCGCGTGAGCCCGTTGGCGCGGTTCGTGGGTTCCTGGAAGATCGTCGGCTTCTCGCCGGGGACGTACTTCATCCGCCGGTTGTTGTGAATGTCGCTGAACAGGAGATAGCGGCCTTCCTTCCACCAGAGCGGGCCCTCGGCCGGTCCGAGTGGTCCGCCGAATCCGTCGGCCAGGTCCAGGATCGGTTGCGCAACGTCGATGATCTTGTCGAGCTCCGGGCCGAGTCGCTCGATCTTCTTCGCCAGCTGAGCCATGGTCATTCCCTCGATGATGTCGTTACGTGAGTCCCGCCACCGCGGCCAGCGCCTCGACCTGTTCGCCGTAGCGGCTCACGGGATTGAGGAGGAGGTGATTCGCGCCCATCGCGACCAGCCGTTCGAGCTGGTCACGCACCTGGTCCGGCGTGCCGTGGACGCCGGAGGTATCCGTGCCGTCCGGGTTCCGGTACACGACGCCGTACCAGCGGTGCACCTCGGCGCGGGCGATCTCCGGGCGGTCGTGCACCGACAGGAACACGCGCTTCGAGATCGGAAACGTCGCCGGGTCGCGCCCGGCTCGTTCGAGCTCGGCTTTCAGGATTGGAACTTCCCGCGAGAACGCCGCGGTGCTCGATCCGCCGGAGCCCATCCACCCGTCGGCGATCTGCGCGGCGCGCCGCAGCGCATCCGGATGACCACCGCCGAGCCAGATCGGCGGGTGCGGCGTCTGCACGGGCTTTGGCGCCATCGTCGCGCCGTCCAGGTGGAACAGGCTGCCCCCGTAGGTCACCTTCGATTCCGTCCACAGCTTCTTGATCAGCTCGACGCTTTCCCGGAAGCGCCGCACGCGCCGCTCGCGCGGCACTTCGAACTGCGCGTAGTGGTGATCCCGGCCGAGCCCCACGCCGAGGATCGCGCGACCCTGGCTCACGTAATCGAGCGTGGCGACCTGGTGCGCGACGTGGATCGGATTGTGAACCGGCAGCACCATGACGGACACGCCGACGCGGATGCGCGTGGTGATGGCGGCGGCGTAGGTCAGCACGACCACCGGATCGAAGCAGAAGACGTGATCGAGCGTGTTTTCCGTCACCCAGAGATCGCGGAATCCGAGCGCGTCGGCGCGCTGCGCGACCTGGCGCACCGCCGCCATGTCGATCGGTTCGGGGGAGCGATGCGGGAGCGCGATGCCGACGGGGACGTTCATCGGCTCAATGGTTCTCGAGCCGCTCGGCGTCGATCAGGATGAACGCCATCCGACAGTTCTGCTCGCTGCGGTTCGCCCACGCGTGGTGCGTGCCGCGCTGGATCAGCACGTCGCCGGGTCGCATCAACGTCTCGCCTTCATCCAGCATGGCCCACACCTCGCCTTCGAGACAGATCGCGTAGTCGATCGTGTCGGTGGCGTGGAACCCGGGATGCCGCGCCGAGCGATCGGGCGTGGTCTTGCACCCGCGCCGGCGCAAGTCGTCCGGGTCGGACACGCGGCGCGAGTCGGGCGGAATGTCGGTGATCCGGACGACCGAGCCGCCCCGATGCGCCGGCGGCGTGCGCATGATGATGCCGTCCGGGTTCCGGTACACGACGCCGTACCAGCGGTGCACCTCGGCGCGGGCGATCTCCGGGCGGTCGTGCACCGACAGGAACACGCGCTTCGAGATCGGAAACGTCGCCGGGTCGCCGGCATGCCAAACTCCTCCTTTTCAAACGACCGACATCTTCACGCGGCCGACCCACGATCCACGTCGCCCCACACCACGTAACGCCGGCGCGTGACGCGCTCGCGGCCCTCGTCGACCATCCGCTGCTCCTGGGCGGCGACGAGATCGAGCACGGGATCGCTCGCGACCGACACGAGCCCGTGCGCCTTCACGAGCGACTCGATTTCTTCGCGGAACCGGCCGCCGAGGAACGGCAGCTGGTCGCGGACCGCGGCGTATTCGGCGCTCGTCCGCGCGTTCTCCGTCGACGGCTGCGGGGCCGTCGAGTCGAGCTTGCCGTCCACGATCACCAGGCGCCCGCCCGGACGGAGAACGCGAATCCACTCGTCGATCGCCGCTTCCGGCTGTGGCAGCGTCCACAGCACGTGGCGGGTCATGACGAGATCGAAGCTCTGCGCCGGGAAGGGCAGCTGCTCGGCGTCCGCCGCTTGAAACCGCACGGACGCGGGGCGCTCGGCGGCCTTCCGCCGAGCCTCGCGCAGCATCGCGGGCGCGAAGTCGATGCCGGTCACGCGATGCCCGCGCGCGGCGAGCTCGAACGTCAGAAAGCCCGTGCCGCAGCCGACGTCGAGCGCGTCGAGCCCGCGGCGTGCGGGGAGGACGAGATCGAAGATCCGATCCCAGGCGGCACGCTCGGCCGGCGTCCGGATGCTGTGACCGAAATCCTCGTCGAAGTTCGCCGCCCGCCGATCCCAGTGGGCGGCCACCTGGTCCTTGACGACATCTGAGGCCATACGAGTTCTCCTGCCGACCCGCGTTACGAGGTGAGGGGCGCCACTAAGATAGAACGCTTGCCTTCCCGGCGCGACCGGCAGATAGTGTCGCCACCCTGTCCGGGGGGAGGAGAGGCCATGGCGCGATTGACGATCAACGGCAAGACGAGCGAAGTGAACGTCGATCCCAGCACACCCCTCTTGTGGGCGCTTCGGGAGCAGGTCGGGCTCACGGGCACGAAGTACGGCTGCGGCATCGCGCAGTGCGGCGCCTGCACCGTGCACGTCGACGGTAAGCCGGTCCGCTCCTGCATCATGCCGGTCGGCGCCGCCGTGGGGAAAAGAGTCACCACCATCGAAGGCCTGGCCAACGGTGGCACGCTGCACAAGGTGCAGAAGGCCTGGCTCGACAACGACGTGCCCCAGTGCGGCTACTGCCAGTCGGGCATGATCATGGCGGTCGCGGCGCTCCTCAAGGAAAAGCCGAAGCCGACCGACGCCGACATCGACAGGACGATCACCAACATCTGCCGGTGCGGCACGTTCCAGCAGGTGCGTGAAGCGATCCACGCCGCCGCGAAGGCGTGAGGAGGCGAGGCCATGATCACGGAGACTCCGAAGTTAGACCGACGCTCCTTCCTGATCGGCACCGCCGCCGCCGGTGGCGGGCTCGCGCTCGGCTTGAAGGTCCCGGGTGGTGATCAAGCCAGACGACACGGTCGTCATCCGCATCGCGCGCTCGGAGATGGGCCAGGGCACGCTCACCGGTCTCGCCCAGATGGTGGCCGAGGAGCTCGAGTGCGACTGGTCGAAGGTGACCACCGAGTATCCGACGCCCGGCATGAGCGTGGCGCGCAAGCGGGTGTGGGGTGATTTCTCCACCGGCGGCAGCCGCGGCATCCGCGACTCGCACGAGTACGTCCGCAAGGGCGGCGCCGCCGCGCGCATGATGCTGATCCAGGCCGCGGCCGACGCCTGGGGCGTGCCGCCGTCCGAATGCACCGCGGCGAACAGCGTCGTCACGCACAAGGCTTCGGGCCGCACCGTGACGTACGGGAAGGTCGCGGCCGCGGCTGGCAAGCTGACGCCACCGACGGAAATCACGCTCAAAGACCCGAAGGACTGGAAGCTCATCGGCAAGGGCGTCAAGCGTCTGGACACGCGGCCCAAGGTGACTGGCGCGCAGATCTACGGCGCAGACTTCAAGCTGCCCGGAATGCTCAATGCCACGATCAAGGATTGCCCCGTGTTCGGCGGCAAGGTGAAGAGCTTCGAAGCCAACAAGGTCAAGGGCATGCCGGGTGTCCGGCACGTCGTGCAGGTCGGCGACACCGGCGTCGCCGTCGTGGCCGACACCTGGTGGCAAGCCAAGAAGGCGCTCGATGCCTTACCGATCGTCTGGGACGAAGGCGCCAACGCGAAGGTCTCGAGCGCCTCGATCGCGGAGACGCTGAAGGAGGGCCTCGGCGCCGAGCAGGCGTTCGTCGCCAACCAGAACGGCGATGCGAAGGCCGCCATCGCCAGCGCCGCGAAGAAGATCGAAGCGGTCTACGCCTATCCGTTCCAGAACCACGCGCCGATGGAGCCGATGAACGCGACGGTGAAGCTGACGCCCGAGCGATGCGAGGTATGGGTGCCGACGCAGAACGGCGAGAGCGCGTTCGCGGCCACGGTGGCGGCCTCCGGGCTGCCCGCCGAGAAGTGCGAGGTCTACAAGCTCCACATCGGCGGCGGATTCGGGCGCCGGGTGGCGCATCACGACTACGTCACGCAGGCGGTCCTGATCGCGAAGCAGGTTCCCGCCGGCACTCCGGTGAAGCTGCTCTGGACGCGCGAAGAAGACATGCTGCACGGCAAATATCACCCGGTGATGCAGTGCAAGCTGGTCGGCGCGTTCGATGCCGACAACAAGCTGACGGGGCTGCACATGCGGCTGTCCGGCCAGTCGATCCTCGCCGACGTGCGGCCCGCCGCGCTCCAGAACGGGAAGGACCCGCTGACGTTCCAGGGGCTCAACCCGAGCGGCGACTTCGGATTCGGCTACACGATCCCGAATCTGCTGATCGATCACGCCATGCGGAACACGCACGTGCCGCCCGGGTTCTGGCGGGGCGTGAACATCAACCAGAACGCGATCTTCATCGAGTGCTTCATGGACGAACTCGCGCACGCCGCCGGCCAGGATCCGCTCGAGTTCCGCCGGAAGCTGATGGCCAACCATCCGAAGCACCTGGCCGTGCTGAACGCGGTCGCCGACAAGGCCGGCTGGGGCAAGCCGGCGCCGAAAGGCGTCTATCGCGGCCTCGCCCAGATGATGTCGTTCAACAGCTACGTGGCCGCGTGCGCGGAAGTGTCGGTCACCGACGGCAACAAGATCAAGGTGCACCGCATCGTCGGGGCGACGGATTGCGGGTACGCCGTCAATCCCGCCCAGATCGACCGGCAGATCGCCGGGTCGTTCGTCTACGGACTGTCCGGGCTGTTCCTGCAGGAATGCACGGTCAAGGACGGTCACGTCGAGCAGACGAACTTC
>QHRT01000068.1:0-431 GCA_003220195.1 Candidatus Rokuibacteriota bacterium
GTGGAAAACCTCGCGGCGCGTGGCGCCGGGCCGCAGGCGAGCGAATCCTGATCGTCGGCACCGGTCGGCTCGTTGCCGACATCGTGCAGGAGTTCTCGGCGCGGTCTCGACCGTCCACCATCGTCGGCATCGTGAGCGACGGCACCATCGAGTCGACGTTGCGCGGGTGGCCGCAGGCCTCGCTCGATCGGCTCGACGACGTGCTCGAACGGACGCGGCCCACGCGGATCATCGTGGATCCCGACCGGTGGAACGGCTCGCTTCCGATCACGCCGTTCCTCGACGCCCAGGCCGCCGGCGTCATCGTGGAGGACGCCGTCGCCGCGTACGAGCGGCTCACCGGCAAGGCGTATCTCGAGGCGCTCACGCTCGCTCCGCGACACGTCGTGTTCTCGGCGCCGTTCCAGTCCTCGCGCCTCCAGGAGCTGTGG
>QHRT01000068.1:444-1676 GCA_003220195.1 Candidatus Rokuibacteriota bacterium
CTGTTCGTCGTCCTGGCCATCCTGATCAAGCTCGACTCGTCCGGTCCGGTGCTGTTCGTCCAGGAGCGTCTCGGCCGCCGCGGCAAGCCATTCAGTCTCCTGAAGTTCCGCACGATGCACCCGGTGACGGACGAGCGCTCGCAGTGGCGCGGCGACAACGCCAATCGCGTCACGCGCGTCGGCCGCCTCCTGAGTCGCTGCCGGCTCGACGAGCTGCCGCAGCTCGTGAACCTGCTGCGCGGCGACATGGACCTGGTGGGCCCGCGCCCGCATCCCGTGTCGAACGTCGAGCAGTTCCAGTTCAAGGAAAAGATCGAGTGCTACGCGCTCCGTCTGCTCGTGCGCCCGGGGATCACCGGCTGGGCGCAGGTCCGCTACAAGTACGCGGACAACCTCGAGGAAGAGCGGGAAAAGATGCGCTACGACCTCTACTACATCAAGCACCGGTCGGTGAAGCTCGACGTGCGCATCGTGCTGTCGACGCTCAGAGCCGTCATGCACGGGAGCGGCGTCGAGTCGGCGGAAGCGAGTCCGGAGCGTCCCGTCCGTCGCGCAGCCTGAGGAGAGAGGAATGATTCACACCGCGCTGAGCGAGCGAATCCGGTCGACGACCGCCACCCTCACCGTCGTCGGGCAGGGCTACGTCGGTCTTCCGCTGGCCGTGGAATTCGCCCGTGCGGGGTTCGCCGTCTACGGCTTCGACCGGGATCCGGACCGGGTGGTCGCGCTGGCCAGCGGCTCGTCGCACAGTCCCGACGTGCCGGCCGCCGATCTGGCCGCCGTGCTCGAATCAGGACGGTACCGCCCGACCACCGAGCCGATGAACATCGAGCGGAGCGACGTCGTCATCATCTGTGTTCCGACGCCGCTCCGGAAGTCGAAGGACCCCGACATCTCGTACGTGCTGGACGCCGGACAGCAGGTCGCATCCCATTTCCGCCGGGGCCAGCTCGTCGTGCTCGAGAGCACGACCTATCCCGGCACGACGGAAGAGCTGCTCCTGCCGATGTTCGAAGCCCGGGGCGCCTCGGTCGGCGAGGGTTTCTTTCTGGCGTTCTCGCCCGAGCGGATCGATCCCGGTAACCCGGCGTTCAAGGTCGGCCGGATCCCGAAGGTCGTCGGCGGCGTCACGCACGCGTGCACGGAGCACGCGGCCCTCCTGTACCGGCAGATCATCGAGCGGGTGTTCGAGGTCGAGAACCCGCGGGTCGCGGAGATGGCGAAGCTCTACG
>QHRT01000068.1:1702-15262 GCA_003220195.1 Candidatus Rokuibacteriota bacterium
CGCCTCGGCGTCAACACGTGGGACGTCATCGACGCGGCCGCGACCAAGCCGTTCGGATTCATGCCGTTCTACCCGGGCCCCGGCATCGGCGGACACTGCATCGGCATCGATCCGATCTATCTCGCCTGGAAGCTGCGTGTGAACGGCTACGAGGCCCGGTTCATCCATCTCGCCGACGACATCAACCGGAGCATGCCGGCGCACGTTGTCATGCTCGTGGGCGAGGCGCTGAACGAGAGGCAGCGGGCGATCAGTGGCAGCCGGATCCTCGCGCTGGGCGTCTCCTACAAGCGTGGCGTGGGCGACACGCGAGAATCGCCGGCGCTGGAGGTCATCGAGCTGCTCCGGGGGAAAGGCGCCGAGGTCAGCTACGCCGATCCGTACGTGCCCAGCATCGTGGTGGGCGACACGACGTTGAAAGCCGTCGAGCTCACCGAGCGGGAGCTGTCCACCGCCAACTGCGTCGTCATCCTGACCGACCACCCGCAGTTCGACTATCGCCTGGTCGTCGAGACCGCGCCGCTCGTCGTCGACACCCGTCACGCGACCGCGTCGGTGACGGCGCCGGCGGGCCGCGTGGTCCTTCTCTGAGGAGGAGCTGATGGCGACGCACGCGATCTCGACGGTCTGGCCGCGTCCCGGAGACGCGGCCCGCGGACTGACGCGCGTCGGGTCGGCGCCGGTGGCGAGTCGTCTCGGGTTCCGTGCGCTCCTGGCGCTGGTGATCGTCGTGCTGTTCGCGCCGCAGGCGTGGATCCCGGCGCTGGCGCCGCTTCGTCCCGCGCTGCTCGCCGTGCTCGTGGGTCTGACGGCGGTCGTCGTCGAAAGGCTCAAGCATGGTCAGCGGATCATTCCGGCCGGGCGAGAGATGGCGCTCGTGGCGGCGCTCGCCGCGTGGTCCGTCGTCACGATCCCGTTCTCCGACTGGCCTGGCGGGAGCGCCAGCGTCTTCGTCGGGTCCGTCGCGAACAGCTTCGTCGTGTTCTGGCTCATCACGCAGACGGCCACGACGGCACGGCGACAGTGGCAGCTGACGTGGCTGCTGGCGATCCTCACCGTGCCGCCCGCCGAAGCCGGCATCGAGCATTACCTGCGCGGGATCCAGATGGAGGGGACCGATCGCGTCCTGGGCTACCGCGCGGGCCTCATGACGAATCCGAACGATCTGGCGCTGGCGCTCAACCTCTTGCTGCCGATGCTGCTCGCGCTCTTCTTCGTGTCGCGGACGACGGGTCGTCGTGTCTTTCTGCTCGGCGCGATCGCGCTCTCGATCGCCGGCATCGTCGTCACGTTCTCTCGCGGCGGCTTCATCACCCTGGCGGTGGCGGCCACCGTCTACCTGGTCAAGCTGTACCGCCAGCGCCGACGCGGGTGGGCGTGGCTGGCCGTCGTGGCCGTGCTGCTGATGCTCCCTGCGGTGCCGCCGAGCTACGTGCAGCGGATCACGACCATGAGCGACATCGAGGCCGATCCGAGCGGCTCGGCGCAGGAAAGATGGCGGGATCTCGGCGCCGCGGCCGGGTACGTGGCCAAGCATCCGATCTTCGGCGCCGGCCTCGGCCAGTCGATCCTGGCGCTGAACGAGGCGCGCGGCGCGACGTGGCGCCTCGTCCACAACATGTATCTCGAGTACGGCGTCGAGCTCGGGCTCCCCGGCCTCGCGATCTTCGTCTGGCTGCTCTGGCTCGCCGTGCGCAATGCGACCCGGGCGAGGCGTCTGGCGCTCGACGCCGGCTCCGCGCGGCTCTTCGCGATCGCCGAAGCGGTGCAGGTCAGCCTCATCGCCTTCGCCGTGGCCGCGTTCTTCCACCCGGGCGGATATCACTTCCTGTTCTTCTTGCTGGCGGGACAGGCCGTCGCGCTCAGAAGGATCTGTGAGGAGCCCCTGGAGAGCTCGCATGTCTCTGTGTGACGGCGCGCACGGCTCGTCGATGCCCGCGGGACCGGCGGTGGCGCGTGACATGAGCGCCGACGTCCCCGGCTGTGCGCCGACCGCCGTCCGCGGCCAGGCGGCCGACGACCATGACGATCGGATCCGCTTGCTGAAGTTCGTGACGATCTTCGCCGTCGGCGGCACCGAGCGGCAGGTCGTGACCGTCGCCGAGCATCTCGACCCCGCGCGCTTCGATCTTCACCTCGGCTGTCTCAAGCGCGAGGGGCAACTCTTGCCGCGGGTCGAGCGGCTGGGCCGGGGCGTCGTCGGCTACGACATCCCGAATCTCTACGGACGCCAGGCGCTCCGCGAGCGCTGGAGGCTCGCCGACTATCTCCGCCGCCACGCGATCGACATCGTCCACACGTACAATTTCTATCCGAACGTCTTCACGATTCCGGCGGCGCGGCTCGCGCAGGTCCCGGTCGTTATCGCCTCGGTGCGCGACATCGGCGCGTATCTGACGCCGCTGCACAGGCGAGTCCAGCGGATGGTCTGTCGCTTCGCGGATCGGATCGTCGCCAACTCCGAGGCGGTGCGACAGTGGTTGATCGGGCAGGGCTACGACGGCCGGAAGATCGGCGTCATCCACAACGGCGTGGACCTCGATCGCTTCCGTCGCCCGGTGGATCGCCTCCGACTCAGGCACGAGCTCGGCGTGCCCGCGCATTCCCCGATCGTCGCGGTGGTCTCGCGGCTGTCTCGCGTGAAGGGCCTCGAGTATTTTCTCGACGCCGCCGCGTGCGTGGCGGTGCGGGAGCCCGCCGCGCGCTTCCTCGTCATCGGGGAAGGCTCGTTCGACGAGCAGGATTACCACTACGAGCTCGAGCGATACGCGAACCGTCTGGGACTCGCGGATCGCGTCATCTTCACCGGCCTGCGGCAGGACGTGCCGGAGATCCTGTCCGACGTGGCGATCTCCGTGCTGCCGTCCCTGAGCGAAGGGTTTTCCAACGCGGTGCTCGAATCCATGGCGGCCGGAAAGCCCGTCATCGCGACCCGCGTCGGCGGCAATCCGGAGGCGGTCGCCGATGGTGAGACGGGGATCCTCGTCCCGCCGCGGGACGCCGGCGCGCTGGCCCGGAGCATGTGTCAGTTACTCGAGGACCGTGAGGCGGCGCGCCGGATGGGACACGCCGCCCGGCAGCGTGTCGAAACCGAGTTCTCCGTCGAGGCGATGGTGCGGCGGACCGAGCAGCTCTACACGACGCTGCTCGACGCCAGGTGTGGGGATGGACGAACCCGGCGGCGGCCCGACCCGGCGCGCCGTCTCGAGCTGGCCTAGCATGTACATTTCCAACGAACACGGTCTCAGTCCCGCGACGTTCATTCAATCACCCGGCGCGCACCCGCTGCCGTTTCCCCTCAACGCGCCCGGACGGCTCTACTTCTACCGCGCGCGCAACGCGATCTATCACCTGTTCCGCGCCCTCGGCTTCGGCGCCCGGGGGGACCTGGTGCTCGTGCCGGACTACCACAACACCAACGAGGTCCTCGCGATCCGCGCGGCCGGCGCGCGGATCCACTTCTATCGCATCGGGCGCAATCTCGAGCCGGATCTCGAACAGCTGACGAAGCTCGTCAGGACCCTCACCCCGCGCGCGGTCTACGTCATCCACTATTTCGGCTGGGCCCAGCCGATGAAGGACATCGTCGAGCTCTGCCGCGAGCGCGACACGTTGCTCATCGAGGACTGCGCGCTCGCCCTGCTCAGTGAAACGGCCGGCCGGCCGCTCGGGACCTTCGGCGACTTCGCGACGTTCTGTCTCTACAAGACGTTGCCCGTGCCGAACGGCGGCGTGCTGACGCGGAACACGAGTGAGCTGCCGGAGCTCGATCGTCTCCGGCTTCGCCCGCCTGGCGCGAGGACGGTCGGCGGTCGAACGCTCGAGCTCCTGCTCGAGTGGCTGCGGACCCGATCGGAGCCGGCGGGCCAGGCGGCGTTCGCCGTGAAGCGCGGCCTCGGCGGCGCGCTCCGTCGCCTTCGCCTGGACGGAATCCCGTTCGGGGACATCGGCTTCGATCTCGCCAATCTGGACGTCCGCATGTCGCGCGTCTCGATGGAAGTGTTGAAGAGGCTCGACTACGCGGCGATCCGCCGGCAGCGCCGCGCGAACTTCTTGCTGCTGCGCGAGCTCCTCCAGGGATACGCCACGATGTTTCCGCGAGAGCTCGAGGACGGCATGTGCCCGTACGTCTTCCCCATCCTCGTGCGGGACAAGCAGGCGGCGGTGCGGAAGCTCTCGGCTCGCGGGATCGCGGCCCAGGAGTTCTGGAACTTCGGGGTGCCGGAGGCGCGCGGCGCGGGATTCGAGGACGCGCAGTTTCTCCACGACCACATCCTCGAGCTGCCGCTCCATCAGGACGTCACGTCGGATCAGGTGGAGTACATGGCGTCGCACATCCGCAGTCTGGAACGCGAGCTGTGATTCGGGCGGGAAGCGTGGAGCTGACGGCCGATCGCGCGGTCGTCGCCAGCGATCTGGCGCGGGAGGCCGTGGCCGGTGCGGGGATCTCCGTCGACGTCGTCACGGCGCCGTCGGCGTTTCTCGCGATGCGGCAGGAATGGGACGACCTGCTCCACGCGAGCCGCAGCGATTCCATCTTCCTCACGTGGGAATGGCTCGCCACCTGGTGGAAGCACCTCGGGGCGCCGCGACGGCTCTCGCTGATCACCCTGCGGCGTCAGGGCGGCCTGATCGGTGTCGCGCCCCTCGCAGTCAGTCCGCCGGCGTTATCACGGTTGATCGCGTTCCACCGTCTCGAGTTCCTCGGCACCGGGAGCGTGGGGTCGGACTACCTCGACGTGATCGTGCGTGACGGCTGCGAGAGCCAGGCTCTTCCCGCGCTCGTCGAGACGCTCGATCGGATGAGGCTTCCGCTCGACCTCGGTCAGGTGAACGGCGTCGCTTCCTCGGCCGGTGCCCTGACGCGGGAGCTGGCCGGTCGCGGCTGGACCGTGACCATCGATCCGAGCGGCGTCTGCCCGCACATCGGCCTCGGCGGGCTCACGTGGCCCTCGTATCTGGCGACCTTGACCGCGCATCATCGCTCGAACTTCAAACGGCGCTGGAACGCGCTCCTTCGCGACGGCGCCATGCGTTTCGAGCTCGTCACGAGCGAGGCGGAGCGGCGCGTCGCGCTGGCGGCGCTCGTCGATCTCCATCGACGCCGGCGCAGCGAGCGCGGCGGCTCCAATGCCCTCCACACGCCGGCGCTCCTGGCGTTCCACGAGGATTTCACGAGCCAGGCGCTCGAGCGCGGATGGTTGCGCCTCTTCGTCATGAAGCTCGGCGACAAGCCGGTGGGATCGATCTACGGCCTGCGTTACGGCAAGAGCCTGCTCTTCTACCAGACCGGGTTCGATCCCGAGCACGCGCGACAGGGCGTCGGCCAGGTGATGGTCGGTCTCACCATCAGGCACGCCTTCGACGAGGGACTCGAGGATTACGACCTGCTCCACGGCGACGAACCGTACAAGTTCGACTGGGCGCGGAACGTCCGCGAGCTGAAACGGGCGACGCTCTTTCCGCCAGGCGTCCGTGGCGGCCTCGAGCGCGTCATCGCGGATCTCGGACACCGGGTGCGACGAGAAGCGCGCCGATGGGTCGCCTGGCGCCCCGGTCGGCGTGACGGAGGGGATCGATGACGACGATGACCCTGCCGAGCGTCCGTGGCCTGGTGAAGACGAGCGCGGCGCGCGCGGTGTCGTGGTCTCGCGCCGACCGCCTGATCGGCGCCGTCACCGGGCTGCGCCACCGGCCGCTGGTCCTCGGGTATCACCGCGTCGTCGAGGACTTCGCGGCCAGTGTCGAGAGCGCGATCCCGGCGAACCTCACGTCGATCCGGATGCTGGAGCAACAGCTCGACTGGGTCGGTCGCCGGTTCCGGTTCGTCACGCTGGACGAGCTGGGCGAGCGCGTCGAGCGCGGGGACGCGGAGCCGGTCGCGGCGGTGACCTTCGACGATGGGTACCGCGACGTGTACGAGGTCGCGTTTCCCGTGCTCTCGCGAAAGGGAATCCCGGCGGCGGTGTTCGTGATCACCGAGATGGTCGGCACGCTTCGCCCGCCGCGCTGCGACCGGCTCTACGTGCTGGTCGCGCGAGCGTTTTCCCGGCGGCCGTCCGCGCGGGCGATGCTGGCCGGCCTCATCGAGAAGCTCGAGCTCCACGCCGCCGACGGCCGCGGCTTCGCCCTGCCGGAGACGGCGCTCGCGACGACCGTGCATCTTCTGCGCACCTTCCCGCGCGTCGCCATCGAACGGATCATCGAGAGCCTCGAGACCGAGGTCGACGTCCCGGGCGACGTGACGCGCCGGATGCTGCCGATGACCTGGGACATGCTGGCCGCCATGAAAGCGGCAGGCACGGTGATCGGATCGCACACGCGGCGCCACTTGCTCTTGCCGCTCGAGCAGCCGGACGTGATCGCCGACGAGCTCTCGGGCGCGCGCGCCGAGATCGAGCGGCGCCTCGGCGGGACCGTCCGGCACTTCGCGTACCCGGACGGCCAGTTCAATCGCGCGTCCGCGGCGGCCGTGGCGGCCGCCGGCTACCGGTTCGCGTTCACGACGTGCAGCTACCGCGATCCCGAGTTTCCCTTGTTGACGCACCCGCGCCTCATGCTGTGGGAGCGCGCGTCTCTCGGGGCGAGCGGAGAGTTCTCGCCGGCCATCATGAGCTGCCTGGCGCACGGGGTGTTCGAGGTCGTGCGCCGGTGCGAGCACGAGCACCGAGGCTGACGGGGGAGGGCTGCCATGTACGTGTCCCGCTGGCCCGAGCTCAGTCCCCGATGGTTCATCGCGCCGGCGTCGTCGGCGAGGCTGCCGTTTCCGCTCGACCTCTCCGACGGGCTCTCCTTCTATCGCGCGATGAACGCGATCTTCCATCTGTTCCGCACGTTCGTGCGGCCGGGCGACACGGTGCTGGTGCCCGACTACCACTGCGGGAACGAGGTGCTGGCCATTCGCGCGGCCGGCGCCGCCGTGCGCTATTACCCGATTCGCCGCGATCTGAGCCCCGATCTCGACACCCTCGAAGGACTCCTTCGCGACGGCGCGCGCGCTCTCCTGGCGATCCACTTCATGGGTTGGCCCCAACCGATCCCCGAGATGGCGCGACTCTCGGAACGGTACGGCGCCGTCCTGGTCGAGGATTGCGCGGTCGCGCTCTTGAGCACGCTCGATGGCCGTCCGCTCGGGACGTTCGGCGATTTCGCCGTCTTCTGCCTCCACAAATCATTGCCGGTCCCGAACGGCGCGGTGCTCGTGCAGAACGGGGCGCCAGTGCCGTTGCTGGAGGGCCTGAACCTGCGTCGGTGCGATCTCGTCTCGGTGGCGGGCCGCTGCGCCGACGCCATGATTCCATGGATCCAGAGCCGCGCCGGCCGTCTCGGTGTGCTGCTGTCCCGCGCGAAGCACGGAACGGGTCAGATCCTCACGGCGGCTGGCATCGAACGGGCGGGCCTCCACGATGGGAGCTTCGACCTGGACAAAGCTGATCTCGCGATGTCCGGGATTTCGCGCTGGCTGGTCCCGCGATTCGACTACGAGGCCATCCTCCGCCTCCGGCGGGAGAATTTCCAGCATCTGCTGGATCTCCTCCGCGGCCACGTCGATCTCGTGTTCGACCGTCTCGAGGACGGCGTCTGTCCGCTGTTCTTTCCGATTCTCGTCCCGGAGCGCGCTCCGGCGGCCGCGGCGCTGCGAGAGCGTGGCGTGCCGGCCGGCGAGTGGTGGGCCACCGGCGATGGCGTCGCCACCGGCGCGGCGCACGAGGACGCGGAGTTTCTCCGGGCCCACGTCCTCGAGCTGCCGATCCATCAAGACCTGACCGCGTCGCACGTGGAATTCATCGCTACCGAGGTCCTTCGGCTCAGCCAGCGCACGGGCGCCAGCTCCTGGACCGGCGTCGAGTCGTTCGCCGCCACGGCGACGCGCGTGTCGTCGGCCCTGTCGCCAGATGGTTCCGACCGGTGAGTCTGGACGTCGAGTGCGTCGACGATGCGGGCCGATTCGCGGCGCTGGAGACGGAGTGGAACATGCTGCTCGCCGCCGCCGGCGAGACGACCAGCGTCTTCCTGACGTGGGAGTGGCTTCACGGATGGTGGAAGCACTTCGGGCAAGACCTAGAGCTGTCGATCCTCCTGGTCCGCGAGCGCGGGGAGCTGATCGCGATCGCGCCGTTCATGAGGCGGGAGCGCAGCATCGCCGGCGTCGCGTTCGATGGGCTCGAGTTCCTCGGCAGCGGCACCGTGGGGTCGGACTACCTCGACGTGATCGTCCAACGGGACCGGCGTGTTCCCGCCGTGACCGCGCTCGCGGACTGGGTCGATCGCGTTTCGGTGAGGCTCGACCTGGCGCAGCTGCGCCATGGCGAAGCGACGGCCGCGGCGCTCGGGCCGGCACTCGTCGAGCGCGGCTGGCGCGGTGTCGAGATCCTCACCGACGTCTGTCCGTTCATCTCGCTCGGCGGGCAGTCCTGGTCGTCGTATCTCGCGACGCTCGGCGCGACGCACCGCTCCAACTTCCGGCGGCGACTGCGCGCGCTCACGACGAAGTTCCACGTGACGTTCGAGTGCGCGACCACCGTGGAGGAGCGCGAGCTGGCGTTCACCCAGCTGGTCTCGTTGCATCGCGACCGGTGGCGCGAGCGTGGCGGCTCCGACGGTCTGGGCACGCCCGCGCTCGTGGCGTTCCACGACGAGATGACGGAGCTGGCGCTGACGCAGGGCTGGCTCAGGCTCTTCGTGCTGGCGCTCGACGGCGAGCCCGCGGCGAGCCTCTACGGTCTCCGGCATGGCGACGTGTTCTCGTTCTACCAGTCGGGCTTCGACCCGCGGTTCGCGAAGCTCGGCGTCGGCCTGGTGACGATGGGCCTCGCGATCCAGCGCGCGATCGAGGAAGGCGCCCGGGAGTACGACTTCCTGCACGGCGACGAGCGATACAAGTTCCTGTGGGCGAGAGAGAGCCGGCAGCTGTCACGGCTCGAAGCGTATCCGCCTCGCGCACGGGCTCGGCTCGTCGCCGGAGCGCGGACCGCGGTGCGCGCCGCGAAACGGGCCGCCCGACGCGTGGTCCGGCGACGCGGGATCGCGAAGCCGCGGCGGGTTCGTCAAGAACACCTGGGGTGAGCCAGAGGAGGGTCGAGCTGTGTGTGGCATCGCGGGAACGGTGAGTCTGGACGGAAGCCCGGCGCGGCTCGACGACGTGCGAGCCATCTGCGCCGCCATGGTGCACCGGGGCCCCGACGCCGCCGGCTTCCTCGCGGATGCCGACGTTGCCCTGGGCATGCGTCGCCTCAGCATCATCGATCTCGCGACCGGCGCGCAGCCGGTGCGCAACGAGGACGGGTCGATCTGGATCGTCTACAACGGCGAGATCTACAACTTCAAGGAGCTGCGGGCGGAGCTCCGCCGCCGTGGACACACCCTGTCGACCAGCGGGGACACCGAGACGATCGTGCACCTGTACGAGGAGCTGGGACCGCGGTGCGTCGATCGTTTGCGCGGCATGTTCGCGTTCGCGATCTGGGACGCGAAGAAGAAGCTCCTGGTCGCGGCGCGCGACCGTCTCGGCATCAAGCCGTTCTATTACGCCGACACCGGGGGGCGTCTGGTCTTTGCGTCCGAGCTGCGGCCGCTCCTGTCCCTGCCGGACATCGAACGCCGGATCGATCCCCGCGCCGTCTGCCGGCTGGTGACGTCTCTCGCGACGCCCGAGTCGGACAGCATCGTCGCCGGGATCAAGAAGCTGCCGC
The DNA here is from genome assembly GCA_003220195.1 of Candidatus Rokuibacteriota bacterium. Taxonomy (GTDB): domain Bacteria; phylum Methylomirabilota; class Methylomirabilia; order Rokubacteriales; family CSP1-6; genus AR8. The sequence goes on from QHRT01000068.1 coordinate 11,395, forward strand.
CGGGCCACCTGCTGACCGCCGGACCCGGGCGTGACGTACGCATCGAACGGTACTGGGACGTGACTTTCGCGCCGGAGTACGATCGGAGCGAACGCTACTTCGTCGAGCGGCTCAAGGAGCTGCTCTCGGAATCCGTCACGCTCCACCTGGAGAGCGACGTGCCGCTCGGCGCGTTCCTCTCCGGCGGCATCGACTCCTCCGCGGTCGTCGCCACCATGATGGCCGGCCGCACCGATCCGGTGAAGACCTTCTCGATCGGCTTCCGGGAAGGCGTCTACAGCGAGGCGTCGTACGCGCGGCAGGTGGCCTCTCACTTCGGCACCGAGCATCACGAAGTGATCTTGAGACCCGATGACTTGCCCGCGCTCGACGACATCGTGAGCCGCCTCGACGAGCCGTTCGGCGACGCGTCGGCCATCCCCACGTATGCCGTGTCACGGCTGGCAGCGCAGCACGTCAAGGTCGTGCTGTCGGGTGACGGCGGTGACGAGCTGTTCGCCGGCTACGATCGCTACTTCGTCGAGGACCGCGAGCGACGGTGGCGAGTTCCACGCCCGGCGCGATGGGCCTTCGGCATGCTGGCGCGCGCGATGCGTGACGGCATGCGCGGGCGCAACTTCGCCCGCCACGTCTCGCTCGCGGGCTGGGACCGCTACCTGGACGGGGACGCGATGTTTTCCGCCGATGCCCGCCAGCGGCTGTTCCAGCCGGAGATCCTCGCCGAGCTCCGGGGCTACGACCCGGCCGACCAGCAACGCCAGTATCTCGCCCGGGCGAACGGCGACTGGCTATCGGCGCTCCAGTACCTCGATCTCAAGAGCTACCTGCCGCTCGACATCCTGACCAAGGTCGATCGGATGAGCATGGCGACGAGCCTCGAGGCGAGGGTGCCGTTGCTCGATCATCATCTCGTCGAGTTCGCGGCCACGATTCCGCCCGAGTTGAAGCTCCGTGACGGAAGCGGCAAGTACATCTTCAAGCGCGCGATGGAAGGCATCCTGCCTTCCGAGATCATCCACCGGCCGAAGCACGGATTCGAAGTGCCCCTCGAGCGCTGGTTCCGCGACGAGCTCAGCGCCGCGCTTCCTGACGTGTTGTTGTCGGAAACCGCGCGCCGCCGTGGCGTGTTCAACCCCGACTACGTGGCGCGCCTGATCGAGCAGCAGCGCCGGGGCCGCCCGCTGTACCTCCAGCTGTGGACGCTTCTGACGTTCGAGCTGTGGTGCCGTCAAACACTCGATCGACCGGCCCCGCCCGCGACGACGCCTGACGTCTTCGCCGAGGCCGGCTGGCCGTCCGGGTCGCCGCTGGCGACGCTCGCAGGACGGCGCGACTAACGAGGAGCACGAGGAGAAAGTCGATGCGTGTCAGCGTCTTCGGTCTCGGATATGTCGGCAGTGTCACCGCCGGTTGCCTCGCGGACGCCGGGCACACGGTCGTCGGCGTCGACGTCGACGAGGACAAGGTCCGGATGGTCTCGGCCGGCACGTCGCCCATCGTGGAGCCCGGCCTGGACGAACTGCTCACGACCGGCGTGCGCACGGGGACGCTGTCGACGACCACGTCGGCTCACGAGGCGGTCGCGGCGACGGACGTCGCGCTGATCTGTGTCGGCACCCCCGGCCGCACCGACGGACGCCCCGACGTCGGCGCGCTCGAGCGGGTGGCGCGAGGGATCGGCCTGGCGCTTCGCAGCGCGCCGAAGCCCTACACCGTGGTGCTGCGCAGCACGGTGCTGCCGGGGACGATCGACGACGTGCTGATTCCGACGCTCGAGACCGCCGCCGGCCCGGGATCGACCGGCCTCCGGGTGGCGTCGAATCCGGAATTCATGCGCGAGGGCACGGCGCTGCGCGACTTTGCCGAGCCGCCGTTCACGCTGGTCGGGACCGACGATTCGAACACGGCCGAGACCGTGCGGGAGCTGTACGCCAGGGTCACCGCGCCGTTCGTCGTGACGACCGTCCGGACGGCGGAGATGGTCAAGTACGTGTCGAACGCGTTCCACGCCGTGAAGATCGCCTTCGCCAACGAGATCGGCGACCTGGCCGAAGCGCTCGGCGTCGACCCTCACGACGTCATGCGGATCTTCGCGCTCGACAAGAAGCTGAACGTCTCGGGGGCTTACCTGCGGCCGGGCTTCGCGTTCGGCGGCTCGTGCCTGCCGAAGGACGTGCGGGCCCTCGTGTACGCGGCGCGGACGCGGGACATCGCCGGGCCGCTGCTGTCGTCGGTGATGTCGTCGAACGAGGCGCAGATCCGGCGAGCCGCGCAGACGATCCTCGACATGAAACGGCGGCGCGTGGGGGTCGTCGGCCTGGCCTTCAAGCCCGGCACCGACGATCTCCGCGAGAGCCCGCTCGTGACGCTCTGCGAGACGTTGATCGGCAAGGGGTGCGAAGTCCGCGTCCTCGACCGCCACGTGTCCATCGCCAGGCTCCGCGGCGCGAACCGGCGCTACATCGAGGATGAGATCCCGCACATCGCGTCCTTGATGTGCGACGGGCCGGCGGCCCTGCTCGCCCACGCCGACGTCATCGTCATCGGGAACGACAGTCCCGACGCGGCCAGGGTGCTCGGAAGCATTCGCCCCGGACAGGCGGTGGTCGACCTGACGCGCGGAACCGTGTCCCGGAACGCGGGCCGGGCGGCGTAACGTCTTCCTGGCCGTAGCGTCGCAGCGAAATGTTCCTTCGCCGTCGCATGGCGCGCCGGGCACGCCGCGTTCGGCGCGCCCGGTCACCACGTCGCAATTGACTCGCCGTCGCCCCTTGCCGCACGATGTCACCCGGCCCGATCGAGGGACAGTTTCTCGCGGTCCGTTTCCAGGGGGAGGGCAGCGTCATCGCGACTGGTGTGCTGGTCGGACGCCTCACGGCCGCGACCGCACTGGTCGTGGCGCTGCTCGGCGTCGTCACCGCGTGGCGGACTGTCGCGGACGCGCAGCCGACCGGGAAGTTGCCGCGCGTCGGTGTCCTGGTCTCTGCATCACCCCCGCACCCGTTCGCCGACGCGTTCTGGCAGGGGCTCCGCGCGTTCGGCTATTCGGAAGGCCAGAACATCGCCGTCGAGTTCCGCTACACCGAAGGGCGAAGCGACCGCGCGGCCGAGCTTGCCGCCGACCTCACCCGGCTCAAGGTCGACGTCATCGTCGCCCATTTCACTCCGGCCGTGAGAGCCGCCATGGGAGCCACGAAAACGATCCCGATCGTCATGGCGCCGGCGGGCGCTCCCGTGCAGAGCGGCTTCATCAAGACGCTGGCTCACCCCGGCGGAAACGTGACCGGGCTCTCGGGCATGGACGCGGAGCTGGGAGGCAAGCGACTGCAAATCCTCCGCGAGCTGATTCCAAACCTGGCCAGAGTCGGCGTTCTCGCGTCGACCGCGGCCACCGACCCGTTCAGCGGACCGTTCGTCGGCCTCCGGCTCGCGCCTGTACTCGTCACCGGCCCCGGTGACTTCGCAAGCGCCCTTGCGGCAATGGCCAGGGCCGGCGCACAGGCCATGATCGTCCAGGGACTCTTCGATCCGCACCGCGCAACGTTGCTGGAACTGGCGGCGAGGCACCGCCTCGCCTACATGTCGAGCAACCGCGAGACCGCCGTGGCTGGAGCCCTGGTCTCGATCTCCGCGAACTATGCGAGCCTCTACGAGCGTTCGGCGTTCTTCGTGGACAGGATCATCAAAGGAGCGAAGCCCGCCGAGCTCCCGGTGGAGCAGCCCAGCAAATTCCAGGTGGTGGTCAATCGGAAAGCGGCGCAGGCCCTCGGCTTGACGATCTCTCCGAGGCTGCTCGCCCAGATCGACGAAGTCCTGGAGTGAATCGGGACTGAATTCACCCGCTCGGGCGGCGCGCGATCACGCGCGG
>QHRT01000396.1 GCA_003220195.1 Candidatus Rokuibacteriota bacterium
ACTGACGCCGTCCGCATAAGCCGAACGGTGTGACTTCGATGAGCGCGCCGCCACAATTGATCTCTTGAATTCATGTGTCTATGAAGCGGACACTCGTGCAGTTCGAGGAAGAAACCTACCGGACACTCCGGCAGCGAGCGTTCCGCGAGCAGCGTTCGATTGCCGCCGTCGTGCGTGATCTCGTCGCCAAGGGGCTCGAGGACGGCCCGGCGCGTGCTCGGCCGACGCAGGTCAGTCAGTTTTCGTCGGTCCGAGCGGGACGATCCAGGCAAGGCCGGCTGGCTCCGGTCTCCGAGAAGCACGACGCGGCGCTGGCCGCATCCCGCGACCGGTAATCTTCGTCGACACGTCGGCCATCTATGCGTGGGCCGACACCGCCGATCGGAACCATCACACCGCGGTTCGGCACCTCCAGCAGATCCTGGGCGAACGCCAGGAATTACTGACCCACAACTACGTGCTCGTCGAGTGGGTCGATGACGAGCTGCATTCCGCCGGCGTCGCCGCGCTGGAGCGATCGAAGAAGCGCCACGTGAGTCTCGTGGATCACGTCAGCTTTCTCGTGATGACATGCCGGCCCAAGCCTGCTGTCGCCTGACTACACGACCCGTTCTTCCCGCAGCGTTTTGACCTCGGCGGACGTGTACCCGAGCTCGCCCAGCACCTCGTCCGTGTGCTCGCCCGTATCCGGCGAGGCCGTCTTCACGACGCCGGGCGTGCGGGATAGCGTCACCGGCACGTTCTGAATCCGCAGCGTGCCCAGCGTCGGGTGCTTCACTTCCGTGGCCAGGCCGAGCGCCTGCACCTGCTCGTCCTCGAAGACCTGCTGGACGTTCAGGATCGGGCCGCACGGCACGCTCGCCTCGTTCAGGATCTTCACCCACTCGCGGCTCGTCTTGTTGATGAACGTCTTCTGGAGCTCCGCGTTGAGGATCAAGCGGTTCTTCGAGCGGTCTTTCGGCTGGACGAACCGCGGATCGTCGACCAGCGCCGGGATGCCCATCGCGTCGCAGAGGCGCTTGAACATGTGCTGGCCCGACGCCGCGATGTTGATGTGTCCGTCACTCGTCTGGAAGACGCCGGTCGGAATCCCGGTCGGATGATCGTTGCCGGCTTGCGGCGGGATCTCTCCGCCGACGAGCCAGCGCGTCGCCTGGAAGTCCAGCATTCGCACCATCGCCTCGAGCAGCGACGTGTGCACCCACTGGCCCTTGCCCGACTTCTCGCGCTCGAGCAGCGCGACCAGGATGCCGTGCGCCAGGAACATGCCGGCCGTCAGGTCGGCGACGGGAATGCCGACGCGCACCGGTCCCTGTCCCGGCAGCCCGGTGATCGACATCAATCCGCCGGGTCCGTGCGCGATCTGGTCGTATCCCGGACGGTCACGATACGGCCCCGACTGACCGAAGCCGGAGATGCTGGCGTACACGAGCCGCGGATTGATCATCGACAGCGTCTCGTAATCGATGCCGAGCCGGAACTTGACGTCCGGCCGGTAGTTCTCGACGAGCACGTCGCCGCGTGCGACGAGCTTCTTCAAGATGTCGACGCCCTTCGGGGATTTCAGGTTGAGCGTCATGGACCGTTTGTTCCGGTGGAGGTTCTGGAAGTCGAACCCGTGACGCCCGAACTCGACGTCGGGATCCTCGACGGCCTCCACCTTGACGACGTCAGCGCCCATCTCCGCGAGCTGGCGCACAGCGGTGGGGCCCGAGCGCGCGCGCGTGAGGTCGATGACACGGTACCCGGCGAGCGGCAGCGCCGATGTGGTCATTTCTTCATCCCCGCGGGAAAGATGGCCGAGCTGGCGAGCGACGCGGGATTGCGTCGCGGCCATCGCCCGGCGTCGACGGCGGTCAGGAAATCGAGGACCGCGCGGTTGAACGCGTCCGGATCCTCGAGGTTGATCGTGTGTCCGGCCTTCGGCATGACGACGAGCCCGGCGGTCGGGATCGTGCGCTTCATGAAGATCGCCGGCTCGAGGCACGGCTCGTCCTCGTCGCCGGTGACGACCAGCGTCGGCACATCGAGCTTCGCCATGCGATCGCCGAGCTCGAACACCGACGGCCGTGTTTTCTGGACACCGCGCAACGTCAGCGCGTGGCCCTTCGCCGAGCCCGCGGCGAGCAGCTCGAAGAACTCCTGCCAGCCCTTCGGATCCTTGTCGATGAACTGCACGCGCGTCGGCCCGCGACTGTAGAACTCGGCGGCCTTCCGCATGCCGTCGTCGTCGAAGCGCCTGGCCGCGAGATCGGCGTCCTGCTGGAACGAGTCCCGATTCTTCGCGTCGCTGCCATAGCCGCAGCCCGCGACCACCAGCGACAGCGCGCGGCCGGGATACTGGAGCCCGAAGTGCAGCGTCGCGTACCCGCCCATCGAGAGCCCGACGATGTGGGCCCGGTCGATCCGGAGCGCGTCCATCAGTCCCTTGATGTCGTCGACGGCGTGCTGCTGCGAGTACGCGGCGGGGTCGTCCGGGACGTCCGACGGAGGATAGCCGCGCGCGTTGAACGCGATCGTGCGGTACCGGCGCGAGAAGAACCGCACCTGCGCGTCCCAGCTGCGCGTCTCGCCCGCGAACTCGTGGACGAAGACGATCGGCGTCCCCTGCCCGGTGTCCTCGTAGTAGAGGTTGATCCCGCTGACCGAAGCTTTCGGCATCTCATGTTCCTTGGCGATGGAATGGAACCGGCGACGAGCGTAGCGGCCCTCGGAAGCGCGGTCAAGCAACGCCAGGACGGGCGTTGCTCACATCAGCAGCGCCGGCACGGGCACGAGGCGACGCCCGACGGGATCCGGCGCAAGCCTCACGCCTTCGAGCGTGTACGCGCCGAGCAGCGGTCGGGAATCCGCCTCCCCGAAGACGACCAGCGTGATCTCGGTGCGGCCCTCGACACGGATCCACGTGCGCCCGAGCGCGATTTCGACGCGCCGCCCATCGGCGAGAACGAATTGATCCGTCACATCCCGTTCGACGCCAAGCGCTTCGAGGACCGGTGCGGGAACGACGGTGTAGCTGGAACCCGTATCGACGAGCCCTTCCAGCGTCTCGAACCGCCGGCCTGCCGGATCCCCAACCGCGACAGGAACGGTGAACGTGCCCACGTCATGAGCGTACGCGTCGATGCACGGAGCGAGCAAGCGTCACCGGACGGATACAAGAGCCGAGACGACGAAAGGGCGGGAGCGCGAGGGGGAGCCGCGACCGGCTCCCCCCGTCCGCGAGGGCGCTAGGCGCGGCTGCGCGCGGCTTCGATCGCGCCTTCTTCCCAGATGCTGTGCTTGCGCGTCTCCGGCATCACGAAGATGGCGATGAGGAACATGACGGCCGGCACCACGATGGGGTAGATGAGCGCATAGCCTACGCTGCCCGTCGACAGGAACATCGAGGTCGTGACGATCGGCACCAGCCCGCCGCCCCAGCCGTTGCCGATGTGATAGGGCACGGACACCGAGGTGTAGCGGATCCGGCTGGGGAAGAACTCGGCCAGGAAGGCTCCGATTGGCCCGTAGGTCATCCCCACGTAGTTGACCAGGATCGCGACGATGAGAATCGACATCGCGTAGTTGACGTTCTTGGGGTCGGCGTAGGTGCCGAGCGCGGAGTAGAGCGGATAGTACGTGAGGGACGCCAGGGCCATGCCGCCCAGGATGATCGGCTTGCGGCCGATCTTGTCGGAGAGCCAGCCCCAGAAGATGAGCGTCGGGGT
>QHRT01000368.1 GCA_003220195.1 Candidatus Rokuibacteriota bacterium
AATCACGAACGCGCACGCGCGCTCGCCCAGCACCGGATCGGCCATGGCGACGACCGCCACGTTCAGGACGGCGGGATGCGCCAGGATCAGGTTCTCGACCTCCTCGGCGCTGATCTTCTCGCCGCCGCGGTTGATCAGGTCCTTCTTGCGTCCCTCGACCACGATGTTGCCGCTCGGATGACGCCGCACGAGGTCTCCCGTACGGTAGTAGCCGTCTGACGTGAACGCGATGCGGTTGTGCTCGTCGGCCCGGTAGTAGTCGAGCTCGCCAAGCTCACCGGGCGCGACCTCACGGCCGTCGTCGCCGACGACCCGGATCTCGTCGTCCGGTGAGACGGGCCGGCCCTGCGTCCCGACGACGACCTCGACGGGATCGTCGCGACGGGTCGCGCAGAGCAGGCCCTCCGCCATCCCGAACACCTGGATCAGCACGCGGCCGAACGTGTCGAGCACCGCGCGCGCCGGCTCCGGGTTCAGCCGCGATCCGCCGACCGCGAGTGTCCTGATCGACGAGAGGTCGTAGCGTTTTCGCGCGGGATGGTTCAGCCAGGAGATGACCGACGCCGGCACGGCCGGGACCCACGTCACCTGCTCGCCCTCGATCAAACGGAACACGAGCTCGGCATCCGGCGACGGCGCCAGGACCACGCGCGCTCCGAGCAGCAACGCACCCTGGACGCCGGGACACGCCAGCGGAAAATTGTGCGCGATCGGCACCGAGACCAGCAGCACGCTGTCTCGATCGAAGTCCGTCGCCGCCGCGAACTGTCGCGAGTTGTAGAGGTAGTCGTCGTGCGTGCGCGGGATGACTTTCGGCAAGCCCGTCGTCCCGCCCGAGAGCTGGAAGACGGCGACGTCCGACGGAGACGGCGTGAACTCTTCGAGCGCCACCGCCGCGGCATCATGCGACCCGGCATCGAGCAGGTCGGCGAAACGCGTCATCCCGGGCGCGACCCGATCGCCAGCGACGACGATCTCGCGGAGTGACGGGAGATGGGCGCGCAGCTCGCGCGCCATCGCGACGAAATCGAAGCCGCGCAGCTCCGACGGGATCAGCCATGCCGCCGCCTCGGTGAATCGCGCGAGATAGCCGATCTCGGCGTGGCGGTGCGCGGGCAGGCACGCCACCGGAATCGCCCCGACCTTGACGCAGGCGAGATATGCGACGACGAACTCGGTCACGTTGGGAAGCTGGAAGACGACGCGCTCGCCGCGATCGACGAGGGTCCCGAGGTCTCGATAGGTGAGCCGCCGCGTGCCGTCGACGACCGCGACCCGGTCGGCGTGCTCGGCGATCGACGCGTCGAACGCGTCACCCAGCGTCAGGCCGGCCCAGTAGCCACGTTTGCGGTAGCGTTCGGCGACGTCGTCCGGGTATCTCGGGGCAGCAGGGGTCACGCGCGAATTGTAGCGCGCCCAGGCGCCGGAGTTCGGCGCCTCTCGCCGCCGAGCTCCGGCGTCTCTCAGCTGCCGTACTTGCGATCGAGCTCGAGATACTCGGCGGTGCCGACGACCGTCTCGCGCTCCTTGAACGACGCCATCCGGTCGGCCACCGCCGCGCTGGTGCCGTCGCGCCGGATGGCCGCCAGCACCTGCTCCATCGCGCTGATCGCGGCGCGCTGGAGATCGGACGGGATGATGACGATGCGATAGCCGAGCTCGCGGAGTCGATCGAGGGGGACGAGCGGCGTCTTGCCGCCCTGGAACATGTTGATGAGCTTCGGCTGCGGCAGGCGCCGGGCGATCGTCTCGATCTCGGCCTCGCTGGTCGGCGCCTCGACGAAGATCACGTCGGCGCCCGCGGCCGCATACGCCTGAGCGCGCTCCAGCGTCGGATCGAGGCCTTCGATCGCCAGCGCGTCGGTGCGCGCGATCAGGACCAGGTCGGCGTCGCTGGCGGCGTCGCGCGCGGCGCGAAGCTTCTGCGTCATCTCGGACGTCGGCACGACCGACTTGTCGTCGTAGTGACCGCAGCGCTTGGGGAACTGCTGGTCTTCCAGGTGGAGCGCGGCGACGCCGGCGCGCTCGAACTCGCGCACCGCACGGCGGACGTTGAGCGCGTTGCCATAGCCGGTATCCGCGTCGGCGATGACCGGAATGCCGGCGTGCTCGACGATGTTCGCGAGGCGATCGACGATCTCCGACATCGAGAGCAAGCCGAGGTCGGGGTAGCCCATGCTGCGGGCGATGCCTCCACCGGTCGCGTAGAGCGCGGGGAACCCGGCGGCGGCGACGAGTCGAGCGGAGAGTCCATCATAGACGCCCGGCGCGACAATGATGTCGTCGCGGGCCAGCAACGCCCGGAGCTTCGTCGTGGCGCGCATCGTGCCGCTCACGCGGCCGCGGCGCTGGCGCCGGCGATGCGGCCGAAGACCGCGCCGGACATCAAGCCCGTGCCGCCCGGATAGTTCGTGTGGAAGAGGCCGCCCACCATCTCGCCGCAGGCGTGGAGCCCGGGGATCGGTGCCCACGTCGTATCGAGGACCTGCGCACGGTCGTTCACATGCACGCCGCCGAACGTGAACGTGATGCCGCCCGTCACCGGGTACGCCACGAACGGTGGCGTGTCGAGCCGCTGCGCCCAGTTCGATTTCGCCGGCTCGACGCCCTGTGCGGCAAGGCCGTCCCGGATGGTCGGATCGAACGTCCCGTCACCGAGAGCGGCGTCGTATTCGTCGAGCGTCGTGCGGCACGCCGCCTGGTCGAGCGGCAGCTGCTCGACCAGCCCCTTCAGCGAGTCGGCGACGAACGGCTTGCCGGTCTTGTAGCGGCCTTCGAGGAGGTTCGCCACCTTCGCGTCGAAGATCTGGTACGCGATCCCCGACGGCTGGTTCAGGATGATGCCGCCGAGCTTCGCGTACGTGTAGAGCTGGAAGTCCTCGCCCTCGTCGAAGAAGCGGCGGCCGTTCCGGTTCACCAGCACGCCGAACGGGAACGAGAGCCGGTTCGTCTTGTCCGTGAGCTTGCGATCGCCGAAGGGCGGCGCGTTCGCGTCGATCGGGGTCGAATGGCACCCCGTCCACTGACCGTGCGGCAGCGCCGAGAGCTCGAGGGCCATGCGCAGTCCGTCGCCGGTGTTGTACCGGGTGCCACGGACCTTCGCGTGATCCCACGGCCGTCCGAGATACCGCGCGCGCCACTCGGGATTGGACTCGAAGCCGCCGCAACCGAGCACGACGGCTTTCGCCGACAGCTCGCTGACACCCTGGGCGTCGCGCACGACCACGCCGCTGACGCGGCCGCGCGCATCCTGTACGAGACGCACCGCGCTCGTCGCGTAACGGATCTCGACGCCGCGGCTCTCGGCGATCTCGAACCACATCCGCGAGAGGCCGACGCCCTCGTGCCGCGCGCGGATCACGGCGCCCGGCGACCACTTGATCGTGTTGCCGACCTTGATGCCCGAGAGCGACACGGCGGGCTCCATGACGATGCCCTGCTTCGCCATCCAGCAGATCGTGTCGTACGACCGATCGATCAGGATCTCCGCGAGCTCGGGATCGGTGTGACCCTCGGTCACGCGGCGGAGATCATCCCAGAAGAGCGTCTTCGGATACGGCTGCACGCCCGTCATGAAGCCGGGAATGTGGCTCTCCGCGTCCGGCACGAGCGGTCGGAGATCCTCGGCGCGATCGAACGCGAATCGGAGCAATCCGCCGCTGTAGTGCGTGTTGCCGCCGCGGAGCTCGGGCGGCGCCTTCTCGAGCGCGACGACGCGCGGCGCGCCCGCCTCGCGCGCGGAGACGGCGGCGGCGAGCGCCGCGTTGCCGGCGCCGATGACGATCACGTCGTAGTCGGGCATCGGAACCTCCCTCTAGCGAACGCTGGGCGCGAGCGTCAGGATAGCGCACGTCTGGCGCTCCCGCGTTCGAGCCGTATAGTTTCCGAGACACTTGTCGGTGAGAGGCGGATGGTCGCCTGATCGAATACGACATCGGGGAGACGGCGGTGCGCATCGGCCACCGCCTTCGCACAACGCTGATAGTCTTCGCCCCGGACGATCGAGAGCCACTGCTCGGAGCGTACACGCTCGAAGCGTTCCTTCTCGCGGTCGACGCAGCGAACCGGCGCCTGGTTCCGGTTTCTGGCTTGCTGAAGCAGACGCCGAGCGTAACTGCCTGGTCGTGTCGATCCGAGACAGCAGCCGACGCCGTATCCGGAAAGGTGCGCTCGGTCTTCCGAGGCGTATGATCCTTGACACACTTGTCGCGTGAAAGGGGGTGCTCGATCATTGCCGTCGCCCATGGGCGAGGTGCGAGTCACGGTAAGGCTGACGAACAGGTTGGACGAGGTATTGGTCCGCCGGGGCCTGCTCACGCCCGAAGAAGTGAGGACGTGTGAAGTCGTGGCGCTCGTGGACACCGGCGCCGTGCGGACGGTTCTGCCTCCGGACGTTGCCGCTCGTCTCGGACTCGGCACGTTCGGCCATGAAGTGGTCGAGTACGCGGATGGACGCCGCGAACGCGTGACTCTGACCGACCCCGTCGCGGTCGAGCTCGAAGGTCGGAACACCGCGGAGGAGGCGCTGGTTCTCGGAGATGAGGTTCTGATCGGCCAGACGATCCTCGAGAAGCTCGACCTCTTCGTGGACTGTCAAGGACGTCGCGTCATCCCCAATCCTGCTCACCCCGATCACGCCGTGACGAAGATAAGGCGAGCGGCGTAACGACCGCGCTCGGGTTGCACCGCCCGCTGCCCGGTGGGAGACTCCCCGCCACACCGTTCGAAGCAGGAGGGCACGATGAAGATCACCGTCAACGGTATCTCCGTCAACTACACGCTCGAAGGCCCGGAGCAGGCGCCGGTCGTCACGATGAGCCACTCGCTGGCCACCGACAACTCGATGTGGGATCCGACCGTGCCGGCGCTCACCAATCGCTTCCGGGTCCTGCGCTACGAGACGCGAGGCCACGGGAAGACGGACGCGCCGAAGGGCGCCTACACGCTCGAGCAGCTGGCGGACGACGCGGAGGCCTTGCTGAAGGCG
>QHRT01000369.1 GCA_003220195.1 Candidatus Rokuibacteriota bacterium
GTTCGTCGTGATCAACCTGGCGGTGGACGTGCTCTACGTCTACATCGATCCGCGCATCCGTCCGGGGCGCGCGTGACCGAGCCCCGACCGTACGCGGCGGCGGCGCCGGACCTGTCGGCGACATCGTGGCGGTGGCGCGACGCGCTCGGGCACGCATTCCAGCGGATGCGACGAGCGGCGCGCCGAAGCCCGCAGATGATCGTCGGATCCGTCGTCGTGCTGGCCTTCGTCGTTGTCGGCGTGTTCGCGCCGCTGCTCGCGGCGTACGGCTACGACGACCAGGATCTGGGCCAGGCACTCCGGCCTCCGGTGTGGCGCGGTGGAGAGTTCTCGCACCCGCTCGGCACGGACGAGTTCGGCCGCGACACGCTGAGCCGGCTGATCTACGGCGCGCGCGTGTCGCTGCTGGTCGGCTTCTTCAGCGTCGTGGTTGCCGGGCTCATCGGCGTGAGCGTTGGCGTCCTCGGCGGATATCGCGGCGGCAATCTCGATTCGGTCTTCATGACCATCGCCGACGTGCAGTACTCGTTTCCGTACATTCTCGTGGCCATCATCATCACGGCGTTCTGGGGCGCCGGACTCGTCAACGTCATCGTCGCCCTCGGTCTCGCGAGCTGGATGACGTTCGCGCGGGCGGCGCGCGGCTCGACGTTGAGCGTGCGAGAAGGCGAATACGTTCTGGCCGCGCGGGCGCTCGGCGCTGGACCCGGGCGGATCATGCTCCGCCACGTGCTCCCGAACATCGTGGCGCCGCTCATCGTCTTCACGACGTTCCAGGTGCCGTCGCGGATTCTGGCCGAAGCGACGCTCTCGTTCGTCGGGCTCGGCATCCAGCCACCGATGCCGAGCTGGGGCACCATGCTTGCGCAGAGCCGCGGCTATCTGCTCGCGCAGCCCTGGCTCGTAGCCCTGCCCGGTCTGGCGCTGACGGTCGTCGCGCTCGGCGTGAACCAGCTCGGCGACGGACTTCGTGATCTACTCGATCCGAGAATGAAGGAGCAGGGAGGCTCCTAGCCAATGCGTCTCGAGATGGCGACGACGGCCGTGCGTGACGTGAGGCTCTCGGACCGCACGCGAATCGATGACGGCGTGCTGGAGATCGATCGCGCCGGGCTCCGCAAGCTGCTGCTCGAAGACGACGCGTTCGCGGACGTCACGATCGAGGTCGCGCGGCCCGGCGAGTCGGCGCGGATCATCCACGTCATGGATGCGGCGGAGCCCCGGTGGAAGCCGGAGCCCGGAAGCACGTTCCCGCTCTTCGTCGGACCACCGAAGACGGTGGGCGAGGGCCGCACGCTCCGTCTCGACGGGATCGCGGTCGTGTCGACGAGCGATGCCGTGGCGGGGGAGCCGACCTACTGGCGCGAGGGCATCATCGACATGGTGGGCCCGGGCGCGGATGCCACGCCGCTCGCCGCGACGACGAATCTCGTGCTGACGTTCACGCCGGCTTCCGTGTACCTGGACGCCACGCGACCCGACGCCGTCATCGAGAACATCATGATCGGGTCGGGACTCGCGCAGCGCTTCAACCGCTCCGTCAGGGTGGCGGAGCTGAAGGCGGCGGCGTACCTCGCGCGCGCTGCGGCAGCTCGAGAGCCCGACCACGTGCGGACGTACGCGCTTGGCGGCGCGGGCGATGGATTGCCGAAGGTCGTCTACTTCTATCAGCTCTCGGGATCGGTCGTGTACGGCGGAAATCTGGAAAAGATGCTGCCGACGCTGATCCATCCGAGCGAGGTCCTCGACGGCGCGATCATCAACATCCGCAGCAACGCCCATGCAACGATTCGCTCCTCGACGTACGACAATCAGAACCATGCCATCATCGAGGAGCTGTACGATCGTCACGGCCGGGACGTGGACTTCCGCGGCGTGGTCATCTACCCGGCGGCGTCCGACGACATCAACGACAAGGAAGTGATGGCGGAGTACGCGGTGAAGCTGGCGCGCCTGCTCGGCGCCGACGCGGCGTGCGCGAGCTACGCGGGCGGCGGACACCCCGCCGTCGAGTTCATGCTGATCTGCCAGAAAGCCGAGCGCGCCGGGATCCGGACCGTGCTGGTCATGCCGGAGACGTACGGCTTGCCGGACGATCCCGGCTTCGTGTACTTCGTGCCGGAGGCGGAGCGGATCGTGAGCACGGGCCGCACCACGCAGTCGCTGGAGTTGCCGCGAATGGAGCGCGTGATCGGGGGCGAGAAGCTCTTCGATCTCGAGGGACCGCCGGAGGATGCTCGGAGCATCCCGTATCGATACCTGTTCGGGTCCGGAACGGCGGCCGGCGGAGGCCGGCTGACGGCGAGACAATTTTGAGCGCAGAGTGTCGTGAACCAATCCCGCTGATCGAGGCAGGCGCCGGGTTTCCCGGCGACCGCCGAGCGTCGGGGGTATCGGGGCCGCTTCGGCGCCCCTGATGTGGTCAATGCGGAGGCTGCGATGAAGAAGCTGCGGGTGGTCCATTACGTGAACCAGTTCTTCGCCGGCCTCGGCGGTGAGGAGCGGGCAGCCGAGCGGCCACAGGTGCGGACTGGACCGGTGGGGCCCGGCCAGGCGTTGCAGAAAGCGCTCGGGGACGCCGCGGACGTCGTCGCGACGGTGTGGTGCGGCGACGACTTCTTCAACGAGCACGAGGGCGACGCCGTGGCGACGCTCAACGACCTGATCCGGGCCCACGCGCCCGACCTCCTCGTAGCCGGGCCGGCCTTCAACTCTGGCCGCTACGGCCTCGCGTGCGGACGGCTTTGCACGTCGGTGGCCGAGACTCTCGGCATCGCGGTCGTGACCGGAATGCTGCCCGACAATCCGGGTGCGGAGCTCTACCGTCAGCGCGTGCACATCGTGGCCAGCGGACGCACCCCCATGTCGATGGGGGAGACCATACAGCGCATGGCGGCGCTCGGTCTCAAGCTCGCGCGCAAGGAGCGGATCGGGTCGCCGAGCGCGGAAGGATACATCGCTCGGGGCCTCAGATGCAGCGAGCTCGTGTCCGCGCGCGCGGCGACGCGCGCGGTCGACATGCTCCTCAAGAGCGTGCGGGGCGAGGAGTGGGAGACGGAGTGGCCGCTGCCAATCTATGACCGTGTGCCGCCACCCCCGCCGGTCAAGGACGTTCGCCGCGCGACGCTGGCGCTGGTGACGTCGGGCGGCATCGTGCCGAAGGGGAATCCCGATCGCATCGAGTCGTCGTACGCGACGAAGTGGCTCAAGTACAGCCTGGTCGGCGTCAAAGAGCTCACGCCCGACGGGTGGCAGTCCATCCACGGCGGCTACGACACGAGCAAGGCGAACGAGGACCCGAACCGCGTGCTGCCGATCGACGTGCTGCGCGAGCTCGAGAACGAGGGCGCGATCGGCCGGCTGCTCGAGGACTACTGGGTGTTCGTCGGCAGCGGCGCCAGCACGACGAACGCGCGCCGGTTCGCCACGGAGATGGCGCGCGACATCGTGGCCAACTCCGTCGAAGGAGTGATCTTCACCGCCACCTGAGGGACTTGCACTCGTTGCGGCGCAACGATGGCGAAAGAGTTCGAGCGGATGGGCAT
>QHRT01000391.1:0-2402 GCA_003220195.1 Candidatus Rokuibacteriota bacterium
AGTCGCGGCGATGAACCTCGACAACTTCATCGTCCGCCCGCACCGGCGGCTGGTCGAGAAGTACGCCAGGCCCGAGGCGTGGGCGGCGCTGGCATCGGAAGCCCTGTCCGAGCTCTCACACGAGGTGGCCGGACTTCCCACCGAGCTCGATCCGGAGAACGAAGAAGCGAAGCGCTTCGATCTCCCCGCCCTCAACCTGCAGCTCGTCCGTTTGCGCTCCGAGCCCGGCTTCGAGCGGCTGCGCGACCGCGTCAGAGAGATCGCGGGACTCCTGGCGGAGAAGGACGCGATCCCGATGGTCCGCGAGCAGATGGCCCTCATCCAGGACGTGCAAACCGATGAATGGTGGCAGGACGTGACGGTGCCGATGCTGGAAGGCATGCGGCGCCGCCTGCGCGGGCTGGTGCAGCTCATCGACAAGCGCCAGCGCAAACCGGTCTTCACGAACTTCGAGGACCGCATGGGAGGCGAGGCCGGCGTCACCCTGCCGGGCTTCGCGGTGGGGACCGATCACGCCAAGTTCGTCGCCAAGGCACGGGCGTTCCTGCGCCAGCACCTCGACCATGTCGTGATCGCCAAGCTGCGGATGAACAGGCCGCTCACCGCGAGCGACCTGGCCGAGCTCGAACGGATGCTCGCCGAGAGCGGCATCGGCGGCCCTGACGAGATTCAGCGCGCGGCCGAGGAGTCACGGGGACTGGGATTGTTCGTGCGCTCGCTCGTGGGGCTGGATCGTGAAGCCGCCAAGGAGGCCATGGCCGGCTTCATCGCTGGCAAGGCCCTGTCGGCGAACCAGCTCGAGTTCATCAACCTCGTGGTGGATCACCTGACCGCGCACGGCGTGATGGAACCGGCGCGGCTTTACGAGTCACCGTTCACCGATGTCACGCCACGTGGGCCGGATGGCCTCTTCCAGGCCGCGGAGATGGATCAGCTATTACGGACGCTCGAAGCCGTCCGTACGACGGCGGTAGCGGCATGAGAAGTTGCGGACGGGCGCCTGACGAATTGAGCACTGTTGATGGAATTCCGATCCGCCGGCTCGATGCCGCTGGACGGATTTTAGCGACATCAGGTATGTTGCTGGTCTGAGACCCCGGCGCTTCACCGCTCTCCTTCTGCTGCTGGCGCTGGCCGCGGCGCTGTATCAGATCCGCGCCGACTACTACGAGCTGGATCCCGCTCTCCTCAAGGCATCGCCGCACGGCGTCCTCGCGCTTGCCTGGTACGAACTTGGACAGTACGCGCGAGCATCACGCGCGTGGCGCACTCATTACGAACGGCGATCGGCGCTCTCGCGGATCTGGTTCCACGCCGATCTTCCGCCCGCGACGCCAGTGGCCCTCGACCGTGTCGACGAGCAGTTCGAGCGCGCCGATACGCTCTTCGTCGGCCGCCAGTTCCGTGAGGCCGCGTCGATGTACCGGGCTGTGCTCGAGACGACGCCCGAATCGATCGACGCGACGATCGGGCTGGCGTCGGCTCTCAGCCTGAACGGGGATCCCGCGGCGACGCTTTCTCTCTGGGAAAGCGTCTTCAACCGCGGCGGTGTCCACGGACGCACGCCAACGCTGCTGAATTTCTTGACGGCTCTCGACGATCTGGAGCGCCCGCCGGCAGGCCGTCCGGTGACCGCGCCGCGCCTGCTGGCGCGGACGTACGCGTACCGCTATCTGGCGATCCTCGACCGCCGGATGCTCGATCGCGTCGTGTCCGCGGCGGATCAGGCGCTGGCGCTCGATCCGACGCTTGCGGGGGCGTTCATCTCGAAGGGCGTCGTGTACGCGAAGTGGGACGATCCCGCGCTGGCGCTCGACCAGTTCGCGCGGGCGGCCGCGCTCCAACCAACCGCCGACACCTACCGGCGCATTGCGGAAGCGGCGGGCACGATGGGGCGCTTGCGCGAGGAGATCAACGCGTACCGGCGCACGGTGCAGCTCGAGCCGGACAACTGGTATTACGCCGGCCGCCTGGGCGACGTCATGCTGAACAAGTACGGGGACTTCTACCAGGCCGTCGAGTATTACGGCCGGGCGCACCGGCTGGCGCCGGACAACCGCTCCGTCGGCGTGATGTACGGGTACGCGCTCGATCAGCTGCGCCGGCCCGAGGATGCGGAGACCGTCCATCGCGATCTCCTGCGGCGCTGGCCGCGAGACCCGGAGGTGGTGACGTTCGCGGCGCAACACTTCATCGACTTGCGGCGATATCAGGAAGCGATCGACATCCTGGTGAGTACCGGACCGATCGAGGCGCTGAGCTTCGACGCCGCCGAGAAACTGGGGTTCGCGTACCAGCACACGACCCACCTCGAGAAGGCGATCACGGCCTATGAAGCCGCGCTCCGCATACGGCCGGATGATGTCGACCTGCTCTATGATCTGCAAGCTCTGTATCGCCGG
>QHRT01000391.1:2429-5861 GCA_003220195.1 Candidatus Rokuibacteriota bacterium
CGCAGCGCCTCTTGCCCTACGTCGAGCGAAATCGACCGCGATGATCGAGCCAATCGTCCGGCTGACGGGCTCGGTGCTCATGGCCGCGGCATGGTGCGCGAGGTTGTTCTGGTATCACGCCGTACCGCTGTTCGTCGTGCTTTGGGCCACGTACGTGGTGCAGGTCTACCGCGTCCGCGGCAATGCGGTCCTGGCGCTGCTCCCGGTCGTCGGCGTCGTCATGGCCGCGCTCTGGACCGTCTTTCTCCTGAGTGAGCTCCTCAACGTCCTGAACGCAAACGATCGCCTCGCCCGTGTCGTCAAGTACATCGAGCGCGGAAGTCTGATCGTCATCGGCGCTTACGGTGTGCTCGCCGGCCTGCTCTGGATCAACGGGCAGAGCGCCGGGCCCGTGGTACGGCAGAGCGCCCGGGTGCTCGCGATCACGAAGAGCCGCTTCGGGCCGATCCGCTACACCTGGTGGACTGTCGCGTCCGCGTCCGGCGAACGGCAGCGCGTGCTGCGACTTCCATCCGATGCGTCCCACGTGTACGTCGGGGGAGATGCCGAGCTCGTCCTGCGCCAAGGACGATTGCTACTGTGGCGAGTCGTCGAGGTTCGGAGGGACGAGGAGCAATACCTGCTCAGCATGCTGGCCGCGATGCCCCGCTCGCACACGGCGCTCGCCGGCCTCGTGAGCCTGTACACCGACCGCGGCGAGCTCGACCGCGGGATCCAGTCGTATGCCGCGCTGACCCGAGTCTATCCCGACGAGCCGGATGTCGGTTATCGACTGGGGACGAAGCTGATCGATACCCATCGCTATCGCGATGGCGCCGACATCTTGCAGCAGGTCGTGACGATGAGGCGCGACTACGCTGGTCTGTACACGCTCGGGTATGCGCTCGCCTGGGCCGGCGACAAACACGAGGCGGCGAAGTACCTTCGTGAAGCGACCAAGCTCGCGCCGGACGATTTCCGCGCCTTCTACAGTCTCGGCTACGTGATGCGAGACACCGGGCAGTATGCCGAGGCGAAGGTGGCATGGTCGAAGGTACTCGAGCTGCGCCCGGACTTTCCGGAGGTGCAGGCCAACCTGCGCGCGATCGAGGGAAAGATCCAGCCGACGCGTCGAGGAATGAAGTAGCGCACGAGTTCTCGGTGGAAGGCGGGAAGCATGTCGAACTACACCTACGTCCTGGTACTAATGGTGGTGCTGGCGATCTGGTGGCTGTTCGGGAAGAAGATCCTTGGCTTCCTTCTCGTGCGCGGCGTTGCCAAAGGAGCGCTGAAGGAGATCGGGAAGAGCGCGCTCGCCCAGCAGCCAGATTGGATCACGCTCACGAAGATATCGGACCCGCAATGGCGCAACCGGGCAGCGATCGAAGAGTGGACGACGCCATTGCGAGCGGGCGGGTTCATCGATGCGGGCGTGTTCACGGTGGACAAGATGCCGGGTGTGAAGATCAACATCCTGGTCAAGCCCACCGATTGCGTCATGGCGAACGTCTATGAGCACCCGCAGGCAGGGACGTGGATCGAGCTGGTGAGCCACTATCGGAACGGCGAGAGCGCAACGCTGACCACGATGAAGGACCTCGGAATGACACGGCCATCGTGGATCACCTCGATCTTTGTCGGCAAGGCGCCCGCGATGGAGCTGGTGCAGCGGCTGATGACGGAGCGCCGCACGGGCGAGTTGATTGCGGTGTCGCCCGAGCGGGCGCCCAGGCAGTTCGAGGAAGGCTACGCGAAGTACATGCTCGGGAAGAAAAACATGGGGCTCTCGGCGGAAGAGGTAGCGACGCAAGTCAAGAGGTGGACCGAGGGCAAACCAGTGGGGAAATAGCCGACGCGGTGGCCGCATGAGGAGTTGCGGAGGGTGCCACTCAGGTCTGGACGCCGCGTGGCATCGTGTATTGCTCGCGGTCGCCCCATGAACCTACAGAGACCGGCCGGAGCTGAAGGCGCAAGATGCTCCAGCTCCGGCCCGTATCCGCTTCCCGTCGGGGCGTAATGGTAATGTTCCCATATGTGAGTGTGAACACGTCGGCGTCTGCTGCCAAGATGAAATCGAGGGCCGCAACAAAATCGAGGCAGGGAGTAAACTCGTCGGAAGCCCCGGTAAAGAAGCCTACCCTATCGCCCGTATTTCCGTTGTCTTGGAAGACCGAGGGAACGAAGGAGCCTATCGGGAACTCTTCCACCGCACAGGTCAACCACCTTAGTGAGGAGTTGGAGGTTGCCAATGTGCGCATGCACAGTACCCGCTGGGCCCGTCGGCCCAGTTCTGGCCGACACGTTAATGCTGAACGGAGGACCGCCAGGATCAGTCCGGACGATACCGGCGCCGGTTATTGACTGCGCCATGGCGATGCTGGCGCTGCCGAGACACGATACGGCGAGACAGAGGGTGGAGCAGATGAGCGATCTGGTTTTCATGGGAAACCGTCTCCTGTGTAATTTAGTGAATCCGAGCAGCGACAACGGGCTAGTTGACGGAACATCCGTTCTCAGCCCTTCCGCCCGCCCCCCGATCGGCGTCCACCCAGCCCCCCGATACAGGACCTGTCAATCAGAATGAGATAGTGGGTTTTCCAGTTTATTGTGGCGTGACGGCTCGATCTCCCTGGCGCACCGGTAGCGTGAAGGTGAATGTCGAGCCGTGCCCCACCTGGCTCTTGACCCAGATCCGCCCGCCATGGAGCTCGACGAACTTGCGGCACAGCGCCAGACCCAGGCCCGTGCCCTCGGCCTTCTTCTCCGCCTTCCCGACCTGGCGGAACTCCTCGAACACCGCTTCCTGATCCTCCGGCGCGATGCCGATGCCGGTATCCGTCACCGAGATCTCGACGGTGCCGTCCACGAGCGCGGCGCGCACGTCGATGCGACCGCCCTCCGGCGTGAACTTCACCGCGTTCGACAGTAGGTTCAGGAGGACTTGCTTGACCTTCCGCTGGTCGCCGCGGATCTCGCTGACCCGCCCATCGACGTGCCGCCCGAGAGCGAGGCCGCGCCGTCCCGCCCGCTCCCGCATGAGCAACAAGGCGTCGTCGATGGCCGGTGATAGACGGAAGTCGTCCAGCTCCAGCTCCATGTGTCCCGCCTCGATCTTCGACAGATCGAGAATGTTGTTGATGAGCGCGAGCAGGTGGCGTCCGGCGCGGAGGACGCGCTCGAGCGGCTCGATCTCGTCCGCGCGATTGAGGTCGCGGGCGTCTTCGAGCAGCAGATCGGTCACGCCGATGATGGCATTGAGCGGAGTCCGCAGCTCGTGGCTCATGTTCGCGAGGAATTGCGACTTGTGCTGGCTCGCGGCCTCGAGCTGCCGGCCCTTGATCTCGATCTCGCGGAAGAGGCGCGCGTTCTGGATGGCGAGCGCGGACTGTGTCGCGAAGGTCCGCAACAGCTCAATGACCTCCGGCGCGAACTCCCCGGTGACCTTTCTGAGAA
>QHRT01000384.1 GCA_003220195.1 Candidatus Rokuibacteriota bacterium
CGGAGCGAAGCCGCCTGAGCCTTGCCCCGCCCCTCGGCCATGGCCTCGGCGAAGTCGGCGAAGAGCACGGTGAACCAGAGCCAGACCGAGACCCAGAAGATGAACCACGCCGGCGCCTCGCCTCTGCCGGCGATGGCCTGCACCCACAGGAGCGTGGTGAGGATCGAGCCGACGTAGACGACGAACATGACGGGGTTCCGCACCTGCCGCCGGGACGTCAGCTTGCGGAACGCGTCGACGATCGCCTGCCGGATGATCCCGGGTTCGAACAGCGCGCGCGCTTTGATTGCCGTGGCAGCCATGGCGTTATCTCCGTTCGTGGAAACAACCGAACGCGGAGTGGTCGATTGTTTCCACGAACTCTCACTTCGCCGCGATCAGGTTGAGATGCTCGACGATGGGACCGAGTGCCAGCGCCGGAACGAACGTCAGGGCGCCCACGAGGATGACCACGCCGATCAGGAGCCCGACGAAGAGCGGAGTGTGAGTGGGCAGCGTCCCGGCACCCGCCGGGACAGTCTTCTTCCGGGCCAGCGCACCCGCGATGGCCAGGACGGGCACCGCCAGCCAGTACCGGCCGAACAGCATCGCGATACCGAGCGCCGTGTTGTAGAAGGGCGTGTTGGCCGAGAGGCCAGCGAACGCGCTGCCGTTGTTGTTCGACGCCGAGGAGAATGCGTAGAGCACTTCGCTGAACCCGTGCGCTCCGGGGTTGGCCATGCCGGCCTTGCCCGCTGCCGTGACCACCCCGATTGACGTCCCGATCAGCACCAGTGCCGGAGTGATCAAGATCACCAGCGAGGACATTTTCATCTCGTACGCCTCGATCTTCTTGCCCAGATACTCCGGCGTCCGACCGACCATGAGCCCGGCGACGAACACTGCGATGATGGCGAAGATCCAGCATCCCGTAGAGTCCCGAGCCGACGCCGCCGTACACCACCTCGCCGAGCTGGATCATCCACATGGGGACGAGCCCACCGATGGGCGTGTAGGAGTCGTGCATCGAGTTCACCGAGCCGTTCGAGGCCACGGTCGTCGCCGTCGCCCAGAGGGCGGAGCTCGCGATGCCGAAACGTGTCTCCTTGCCCTCCATGTTGCCGCCCGGCTGGAGAGCGCTGGCCGTGTGATCCACGCGTTGCCTGGCGAAGACTGCCCCTCGCTGCTCCCCGACGTAGCACACGCCCAGCATGACCACGAAGATCACCGTCATGGCGGCGAGGATCGCCCAGCCCTGTCGGGTGTCGCGGACCATCACGCCGAACGTGTAGCAAAGCGCCCCGGAGAGCATCAAGATCGAGAGCAGTTCGACGAAGTTCGCGAGCGGCGTCGGGTTCTCGAAGGGGTGCGACGAGTTCACGTTGAAGAAGCCGCCGCCGTTGGTGCCGAGCTGCTTGATGGCGATCTGCGAGGCGGCCGGGCCGACGGCGATCACCTGCTCCGTCAGCGTCGACGTCTTCGTCTTCGGCAGGCCCTTCTCGTCGAGGACGGGCTTGCCGTCCTTGTCCGTGACCGGCTCGTCGTACTGCGTCGATTGGAGAATCGCGACCTTCGGATACTCACCGAGCGTCTGCACGACGCCCTGAGACACGAGGATCAGCGCGACGACGAACGACAGCGGCAGCAGGATGTAGAGCGTCGTCCGGGTCAGGTCCACCCAGAAGTTGCCGATCGTCTGCGCGCTCCGGCGAGCGAACCCCCGGATCAGCGCGATCAGGACAGCCATGCCCACCGCCGCCGAGAGGAAATTCTGAGCCGTGAGCCCCACCATCTGGCTCAGGTAGCTCATCGTCGATTCGCCACCGTAGCCCTGCCAGTTGGTATTGGTGGCGAAGCTCACCGCGGTGTTGAACGACGAATCGGGTGACACCGCACCGAGGCCCTGCGGGTTGAGCGGCAGGACTCCCTGCAGCCGCTGGAGCGCATAGACGACGAGCGCGCCCAGGAGATTGAAGAGCAGCATGGTGGCCGCGTACGTCTTCCAGCCCATCTCCTGGTCCGGCCGGACGCCCGCCAATCGATAGATCAGCCGCTCGAGCCATCCGAGCGCGCCGTCGAGGCCACACGGACGATTTTCGTAGACCCGGGCCATGTAGGCGCCCAGCGGTTTCGCCAGCGCGACCAGGACGATGACGTACAGCGCGAGTTGCAGGACTCCGTTCGCCGTCATGAGAAGAGCTCCGGCTTCAAGAGCGCGAGGACCAGATAGACCAGTAGCCCGACCGACACGAGTCCTCCGACCACGTCGAGCACCGGCATAGACGTCTCCTATACGCGCTCGCAGAGCTTCACGAACGCCCAGGTCAGCGCGAAAAACCCGACGGTGACCGCGACGTACAGCAGATCGGCCAGCACACTCATCGCGTCCTCCAATCCGTAACGATGGACTTGGAGGCGGTCAAAAAGCCGTTAGGAATGATCGGCTGCGCGTCAAAAAGGCGTAGCGGATGGGCCGCACTACGGGCACGTGCCATCAATTCGGGATGTTAGCGGTCTCAGCGACTTGTTAACGAGCGGCGGCACGAGTTTGACGTCGTCTTGACCCGCTCCGGCTGTTTCATCAGTGAAGGACGATGTCGGTGTTCAAACTCGAGAAGTACGACCGTTCTTATGACACGAGAAGAAAGCCGGCGTGGTGGCTGCTCTACGGCATCAACTTCGTGCGCGCTACACTAGGCGGGTGAGTCTCACCCGGCCCGACCCTGATGCGCTCCTCGCCCGGGTCAAGGAAGAAGAAGCACGCCAGCGCCGTGGCAAGCTCAAGGTGTTCTTCGGCGCCGCGGCCGGCGTCGGCAAGACGTACGCGATGCTGGAGGCGGCGCGCGAGCAGCGCGACGATGGCATCGTCGTGGTCGTCGGCTACGTCGAGACGCACGGCCGGGTCGAGACCGAGGCACTGCTGGAGAGGCTCGAGATCCTCCCTCCGCGCGTCGTCGAGTATCGCGGCGCGATGCTGCGCGAATTCGATCTCGACGTCGCGCTGGCCCGGCACCCGCCGCTGATCCTCGTCGACGAGCTCGCGCATACCAACGCCCCCGGCTCCCGTCACGCCAAGAGGTGGCAGGACGTGCTCGAGCTGCTCGATGCCGGCATCGACGTGTCCACCACCATGAACGTGCAGCACGTCGAGAGCCTCAACGACGTGGTCGCGCGCATCACCGGCATCGTCGTCCGCGAGACGGTGCCCGACTCGGTGCTGGAGCAGGCCGCGGAGGTCGAGCTGATCGACCTGCCGCCCGACGAGCTGCTCCAGCGATTCAAGGACGGCAAGGTCTACGTCCCCGAACAGGCGCAGGAGGCCGTCCAGAACTTCTTCCGCAAGGGCAACCTGATCGCGTTGCGCGAGCTGGCGCTCCGCCGCACCGCCGAGCGGGTCGACGCGCAGATGCGCGCGTACATGCGCGACCACTCGATCGGCCAGGTGTGGCCGACCGCCGAGCGGCTGCTCGTCTGCGTCGGCCCGAGCCCGTCCTCGCCGCGGCTCGTCCGCGCCGCCAAGCGGATGGCCGCTCAGCTTACCGCGGAATGGATCGCCGCCTACGTTCAGTGACGTTGACCGGATCGCGGATGAGCGAGGAGATCCTCGCCTACGCGCGCTCCCGCAACGTGAGCCGGGTCATCATTGGCAAACCGACGCGCGGGCTCTGGAAGCGCATCGTCCTCGGCTCCATCGTCGACGCCCTCGTCGAGGGCAGCGGCGACATCGACGTCTACGTCATCAGCGCGGAGCGCGAGGACGCATCGACACCGGCGCCGGTCCGCGCGCGCGGCGGGACGCTCGACTGGTGGGCCTACGGTCAGGCGGTCGGCATCGTCGGTGTCGCGACGGCCGTGGCGTGGGCGATGGTCCCCTTCCTCGAGCTTTCCAATCTCGTGATGGCGTACCTCCTCGCCATCGTCGTCGGGGCGCGCCGTCACGGCCGGACTTCTGCTTCGTGCCGCCATACTTCACGTTCGCCGTCTCCGACGTCCGTTATCTCTTCACGTTCGCCGTCATGCTGACGGTCGCGCTGGCGATCAGCGGGCTCACCGTGCGCATCCGCGCGCAGGCCGACGCCGCGCGCGATCGTGAGCAACGCACGGCGGCGCTCTACGCGATGAGCCGCGAGCTGGCTGGCACGCGCGGCGTCGATGGACTCGTGGCTGTCGTGACGCGTCACATCGGCGAGGTGTTCCGAAGCCGCGTCGTGGTCCTGCTTCCGGACGCGAGCGGCCATCTCGGCCCGGCACCCGGTGTGCCGCCGGCGTTTCCCATCGATGCGAACGAGCAGGCGGTGGGGCAGTGGGTGTACGAGCATCGCCAGCCGGCGGGCCTCGGCACGTCCACGCTGCCCGGCGCCGCGGCGCTCTATCTGCCGCTCGTCGGGTCCCGCGGTCCCGTCGGCACGCTCGGCATCCTGCCGGCGTCGCGCCAGGCGATCGACACGCCCGAGCAGCGTCATCAGCTCGAAACCTTCGCCAACCAGACGGCGCTCGCCCTCGAACGAGCGCAGCTCGCGGACGAAGCCGAAGCCGCGCGCGTGCGCGTCGAGACGGAGCAGCTCCGGAACTCGCTCCTGAGCTCGGTGTCGCACGATTTGAGGACGCCGCTCGCCACGATTACCGGCGCCGCCAGCACGCTGCTCGACGGCGGCGACCGCGTCGACGCCGTCACGCGGCGCGAGTTGCTCGAGTCGATTCACGAGGAAGCCGAGCGGCTGAATCGCCTCGTGCAGAACCTGCTCGAGATGACGCGGCTCGCCTCCGGAGCTCTGAGCCTCCGGCGGGAATGGCACCCGCTCGAGGAAGTCGTCGGCGCCGCGCTCGGGCGCCTGGGGAAGCGGCTCGCCGACCGGAAGGTCGTCACACGGATCCCGGACGATCTTCCGCTCGTCCAGATCGACGACGTCTTGATCGAGCAGGTGCTGATCAACCTGCTCGACAACGCGGTGAAGCACACGCGCCCCGGGACGCCGATCATGATCGTCGCCACCGCCAGCGGCGACACCGTTCGTGTCGAAGTGACGGACCGCGGGCCGGGATTGCCGCCCGGCACGGAGCACGACGTGTTCGAGAAGTTCTGGCGCGGTCCCGGCGCTGGCGGGCGCGGCGCCGGCCTCGGCCTCGCCATCTCGAAGGCGATCGTCCAGGCGCACGGCGGCCGCATCTGGGCGCAGAACGTGCCCGAAGGCGGCGCCGCGTTCTTCTTCAGCTTGCCGAATCCGGAAAAGCCGCCAGCGCTCGTTCCCGAAGAGAAGGATCGGTAGAGCGCGCGGAACTTTTTCCGCGGGCGCCGGTCTCACTCTCCAGGGAGGGAGACCGGCCAATGAAAACTTCTCTCGTCGGATCGCTCGCGGCGCTGGTGCTCGGCGTCACGGCGCTGGCAACCGTAGCGCTCGGCGCTTCGGCACTCGTCGCGATCACCCAGGAGGACCAGCGCGACGTGATGCTGACCGTCTACAACGGCGGCCTCGGCCTCGTGAAGGACGTCCGGGAGGTGCGGCTGGCAGCCGGAACCGGCGAGGCGCAGTTCGCGGACGTCGCGTCGCTCATCGACCCGACCAGCGTGCATCTCCGGTCGTTGACCAGTCCCGCCGGGCTCAGGGTGCTCGAGCAGAACTACGAGTTCGACCTGGTGTCGAGCGCCAAGCTCATGGAGAAGTACGTCGGCCGGAAGGTGCGGATCTACGCGAGCGACGGCACGTTCAACGAGGCGACGCTCTTGTCGACGAACGGCCCGGTGTTCGAGATCAACGGCCAGATCCACCTCGGCTACGGGGGCCGGCTGGTGCTGCCGTCGATCCCGGAGAACCTCGTGTCCAAGCCGACCTTGGTCTGGCTGCTCGAGAACCAGCTGACGACGCCGCAGCGGATCGAGGCGTCGTATCTGACCGGCGGCATCTCGTGGAAGTGCGACTACGTGATGGTGCTGAACGCGGCCGACGACCGCGCCGACCTGACCGGCTGGGTGACGATCGACAACAAGAGCGGCGCCACGTACGGCAACGCCGCGCTGAAGCTGGTGGCCGGCGACCTGAACCGTGCCCGCGAGCCGAAGCAGCTCGAGCGGATGATGGACGCCGCCGCGAAGGCGGCGCCGTCGAACGATGCGCGCGGGTTCGCCGCCGAGGGGTTCTTCGAATACCACCTCTACAGTCTCGACGGCCGCACGACGGTCAAGGATCAACAGACGAAGCAGTTGACGCTCCTGACCGCGCGAGACGTGACGGTCCGGAAGCAGCTCGTGTACTACGGCGCGCAGGACTACTACCGCAACGCCTACGGCGTGCCGATCTCGAATCAGAAAGTCACGGTGCTGCTCGAGGTCAAGAACGAGAAGCCGCGCCTGGGGCTCGCGCTGCCGAAGGGAAAGATGCGCGTGTACAAGGCCGACCGCTCGGGCAGCGAGCAGCTCGTCGGCGAGGACTGGATCGACCACACGCCGAAGGACGAGCGCGTGAAGCTGCGGCTCGGCAACGCGTTCGACGTCGTCGGCGAACGCACGCAGAAGGACTGGCGCAAGATCGCGCCGAACCTCTATGAGGTCGAGTGGGAGATCTCCCTGCGTAACCACAAGAGCGAGCCGCAGACGGTGACCGTCATCGAGCCGGTGCCCGGCGACTGGTCGGTGCTCTCGGCCACGCACCGCTGGGAAAAGATCGAGAGCCACACGCTGAAATTCGACGTGCCGATTCACAAGGACGCGACCGAGAAGGTCACCTATCGCGTGCGCATCCGCTACTGATTCGCCGCTGCCCGGTGGTGCCCTGACGCCACGGCAGTGTGCACGGCGGCCCGGGCGGAAGTCCGCCCGGCGCGCCGTGCTTTCCGGCGATCGCGCGAGATCACGGCTCGGGTACGAGCTTTGCTCGACGCGCCCGACATGCGACGTCGTTTGCGGGCTCTCGTCCTGACCGTGGTGGCCGTGACCGGCGCGATGGGTTCCGGGCAGCGCGCGCGGGCCGCCGCCGCCATCGATGATCTCGGGCTCACGATCACGCCGCGCTCGGCATCGGGCGCCGTGGGATCGGAGATCAGCTACACCGTCACCGTCACGAATCGTGGCGCCGGCGTCCGGAACGGCCTCACGGTGCGTCCGACAGTGTCCGGACTCGCGACGGTCGTGTCGGCGACGTCGGAGCACGCGTCGTTCTGCGGTCACGACGCGAGCTGCGTGGTCGGCGACCTTGCTCCCGGCGCGCGCGCCATCGTCACGGTCACGGTCCGTCCGGATGCGGAGGGACGCGCGGCGCTGCGGGCGACCGTCACGCAGACCCGCTCGCGAGCTCTCGCGGCGAGCAGCACGCTGGTCGCGATCAATCCGCCCGTGAACCTGGTCGCGACGGCGCTCCGGCCGCACGTCGTGCTCGGCTGGAACACGACGAGCCGCGTCGCCACGGGGTTCGAGGTCGAGCGGGCGCTCGGAGACGCGGAGTTCCGGCGAGTCGCGACGATACCGCGCCAGGCGACCTCGTACAGCGATCGGTCGGCGCGCTCGGGCCGCGCGTATCGCTACCGCGTCCGTGCGATGGCGACCGGCGTCCCGTCCGCGTACTCGAATGAACTGACGGTCACGATG
>QHRT01000385.1:0-3744 GCA_003220195.1 Candidatus Rokuibacteriota bacterium
CGCTTCTGATTCTTGCCGTCCGGACGGAGCGTCAGCCGGTCGATGCGCCGCCGTCCCGCGATCCGATTCTCGAACGCCTTCTGCAGCTCGGCTGGCGTCCGCACCACGTTGATGGAGCGGGTGACCGCAACGCTCATCGGATCGAACGCGCGCCCGTGCTTCTCGACCTCAGACTTGAAGAGCGAGATCCGTTCCCCGATCTCCTCGACGGACGCGTACTGATCGAGCAGAAGCTTGTATCCCTGCGCCGCCACCTTCCGGATGGACTCGGGACTCCCGGCGCCCATCCAGAGCGGCGGGTGAGGCTTCTGGTGGGTCGGCGGCTCAACGACGACGTCCTCGAACTGCCAGTACTTGCCACGGTGCGACCACGGCTCTTCCGACGTCCAGGCCTTGAGGAGGACGTCCAGAGATTCGTCGAAGCGCTCCTGGGCCTCCTCCATGGGCATGGCGAAGCCGTGGAATTCGCGGTACCGATAGCCCATGCCCATGCCGAAATCGAGCCGGCCCTGCGACAGCAAGTCCAGCGTGGCGGTCTGCTCGGCGAGAAGCACCGGATTGTGCCAGGGCAGGACGATCACCGCCGTCCCCAGCCGGAGCGTTTTCGTGCGGGCCGCGATGAACGTGAGCAGATTCAGCGTCGCCGAGATCTGGCCGAACCCGGTGAAGTGATGCTCGACCAGGAACGTGCTGACGAAGCCGAGCGACTCCGCTTCGACGTTGTAGTCGACGAACTCGCGGAATCCGACGCCGCTATCGACGTCGGGTCCGCCGCGTTTCGCCTGCGCGCTGCCGAAGAGTCCGAACCTCATCGGATCACTCAGGCGTGCAGGAGCTCGACCGCCTCCTCGTAGATCTCCATGTTCTTGCCGTAGGAGATGGCCGACGCCTGGGCCGCGCTCACGAGATGGCGCCAGCGCCACGGCATCCGCGTCGAGTGGAATTCCTCGAACGTGGCCTGATGGTGCTTGAACGCGTGCATCTCGGTGAAGTTGTCGTGCACGACGATCTCGGCCAGCCGGCCGATCAACGTGTCCGCGTCATACCCGAGATCGGCATACTGCTGCGCCAGGTTCACGGTGTTCTTCACTTCCGGCACCGCGCGCATCTGTCCGAGATTGGTCACCTTCGACCAGTCGGTCGGCGGCTGCGTGTAGATGCTCTCCGCGAGCGCGTCCAGCAACGCGGCCTGCGTCCGATGCGGCAGCGCGGCGACGGCGCCGGGATCCGGCTGCGGTGGCGGCTCCATGCGGTTCTGCGTCGAGCGCACCTCGGGCCCCGTGTGCCACGTCAGGAGCGCGAGGAGCTTGTTGCGCAAGCTCACGCCCTCGAGCTTCAACAAATACCGCCGTAAGTTGACGCCCGTGTGCAGGTGCACGTCCATCGGATTCCCGGTGAGCGACCGCATGAAGAGTCCCGCGGCGCCGATCGACAGCGCTTCACCGGTGCCCTGGAGCGACAGACCATCCGCGAGCGCCTTCGCGAGCATCCGCGGAATTTCCGCGTAGGTGTTGCATCGAGTGATCGCCTCGCCCAGCGCGCCGATCTCCGGCGTTTCCTCCGGGGCCGTGTGGAACCCGAGCGGCCGTTTCAAGAGCTCGTACTCGTCCAGCAACGGCTCGATGTCTTTGAGCTCGGGCGCCACGGGGAACCGGCTGACGTACCGGACGGCGGGACGCATCAGGAAGGGGGTGTACTCGCGTCCGATCCAGTCGAGCGCGCGCCACGTGAACATCGGGAAGATGAAGTAATGATCGTCGAGCGTGTTCTTTGGGATTGCGACGGTCAGCAACAGGTCCAGCACTTCGGCGTGGGGTGCGTTGTCCCAGAGCCAGAGGAAGTGGTGATCCGCGGCGTGGTACAGGCCGCGAGTCAGCGCCGCGAAGAACGCCTTCTTCGTGGCGTCGACACCACCGGCATCGACGGGTTCGGCATCCGCCAGGATGTACGGACCCATGCCGGGATGATTGATGTGCTTGTTCGACAGCGCGACGTGCTGGAGGATCGGCATGAAGCGCATCTCGCCCGACACGCGGTCGACGGTGTGGTGAAGCGCGTGAATGCCGACGAGCGGATGGAGCGGGCCGCCATGGTGGCCGGGCGGCAAGTCGGATGACCGCGTCACGGCGAGCGCGGATGCGGTCAGGAGCTTCTTGACCGACAGCCCATCGCGCAGCTTCGCCAGCGTGGCCTCGAGGATCCGGTTTCCGTCTGCCTCTTCGATGAACTGCACCAGCGGCTCGATGTCATCGGAAAACCGTACGGGCTTGTGCATGACCCCTCCTCACTGTGGTCGCGAGCGTCTCGCTTCTCGAACGAGCCCAGACGTGCGGCCCGCCTCGGGCGCACGGCTTGGCTGAATCCTACCGTGTCGCGGGACGTTGCGCGAGAATCTTGTCGCGACCGGCAGGTCGGCGAAGCTCGACGTCCTTGACACCGCCGGATCCGGGGCTGACATTCGGCGTATGCGGTAAAGCCGCGAAATCTCCGGGAGGGATCATCGATGATCCGCCGCCGTCGCTCGCTCGGTTCCGCCGCCATCTTGCTGGCGGTCGCGGTCTCACTCGTGTCCGTCGTCGCGTCACCCGCGAAAGCCGCCCCCGAAGGCCAGATCACCTGGGGCGTGCACACCACGCTGGTCCCGGGATGGTTCGATCCCGTCGATCTCCCGGGCGTCATCACGCCGTACATGCTGCTCTACGCGCTCCACGACGCCGTCGTGAAGCCGATGCCGGGCAAGATCGCGACGCCGAGCCTCGCGGAGTCGTGGACCGCGTCGCCCGACGGGCTCCAGTACGAGTTCCTCCTCCGCAAAGGCGCACGGTTTCACAACGGCGACCCCGTCACCGCCGAGGACGTGAAGTTCTCGTTCGAGCGATATCGCGGAATCTCCGCGAAGCTGCTGAAGGAGAAGGTCCTAGCGGTCGAGGCCGTCGATCCCGGCCGCGTCCGCTTCCGCCTGAAGCAGCCGTGGCCCGACTTCATGATGTTCTACGCCGCGGGCACCGGCGCCAGCTGGATCGTCCCGAAGAAGTACGTCGAGAAGGTCGGCGAGGAGGGCTTCCGGAAGGCGCCGGTCGGCGCCGGCCCGTATCGCTTCGTCTCGCTTTCCCCCGGCGTGGAGATCGTGCTCGAAGCCTTCGACGGATACTGGCGCAAGCAGCCCAACGTCAAACGGCTCGTCTTCCGCGTCATCCCCGACGAGTCCACGCGGCTGGCGGCGCTGAAGCGCGGCGAGGTGGACATCGCCTACGCCTTCAGCGGCGAGCTGGCGAAGGAGCTCCAGCGCACGTCCGGAGTCACGCTGAAGCCGACGGTCATCCACTCGACGCACTTCGCGTACTTCGCCGATCAGTGGGACACGAAGTCCCCGTGGCACGACAAGCGCGTGCGGCTCGCCGCGAACCTCGCGGTCGACCGTCCGGCCCTGAATCAAGCGATGAGCCTCGGATTCTCGAAGATCACCGGCAGCATCATCCCGAGCACGTTCGAGTTCTACTGGCAGCCTCCGGTCCATCCCTACGATGCGGCGAAGGCGAAGCAACGGCTCGCCGAGGCCGGGTATCCGAACGGCTTCGACGGCGGCGAGTACTCCTGCGACCTGGTGCCGTCGGCGACGGCCGAGGCGATCGTCACGTATCTGAAGGCGGTCGGAATCTCGTTGAAGCTCCGCCCGCTCGAGCGCGCGGCGTTCTTCAAGGCCTTCGCGGAGAAGAAGCTTCGCGACGTCGTGCACGTCTTCGG
>QHRT01000385.1:3751-7146 GCA_003220195.1 Candidatus Rokuibacteriota bacterium
AGACGTTCGTCGTGTCCGGCGGCACGTACGCGTACGGCGGCTCTCCCGATCTCGACGGCCTCTTCCGCGAGCAAGCCGCGGAGCTCGACCGCGCCAAGCGCGAGGCGACGCTGCACCGGATGCAGCAGCTCGTCCACGAGCGCGCGATGTTCCTGCCGATCTGGGAGCTGGCGTTCCTGAACGGGGTCAGCGGGCGCGTGGAGGAGCCGGGGCTCGGGCTGATCGCGGGCTACGCCTATTCGGCGCCGTACGAGGATCTGAAGATCAGGCCGCGCTGAGGATCTCTACCGGAAGTTCGGGAGCACCTCGTGCGCGACCAGGCGCAGGCTCTCGCGCTCGAGCTCTCGCGGGATGAAGCCGCCCGAATTGGGCTCCATCAGGATGCCGTCGATGCCGAGTTGAGTGGTGAGCTCGGTCAAGCGATCGACCAGCTGATCGGGCGTTCCGAACGCGACCTTTCGGGCCAGGATGTCTTCGTACGAGAGATTGGCCATGCGCTCCGCCTGGAACGCCCGTCGATCGGCGGGACCGGCGCCCGCACGGCCGACGGCCGCACGCGCGAGCTCGGACTGGCGACGAAAGAACTTGGTGATGCTCTCGCGCGGTTCTTCGATCGCCGCCTTCTCCGTCTTCGCGGCGTAGACGGGGATGCGGAGATAGACGCTCGGCTCGCCCGCTTGATCGGATTCGCGCCAGGCCTGCCGGTACGCGGCGAGCTGCGTCTGCAGATCGGAAAGCTCCGTGGCGCGGAGCCCGACGAAGATCGACAGCCCCGCTCGACCGGCGATGGAGAACGTTTCGAGCGAGGTGGTCGCCATGCGGATCGGCGGATGCGGCACCTGATACGGCCGCGGGGAGACCGTCGCGTTCGCGAAGTGGTAGAACTGGCCCTCGAAGCCGAACGGCTCACCGAGCCACGCCTGCCGGATGATCGAGAGCGCTTCGTGGAACCGCGCCTGGCTCTCGCCGTACGGAACCCCGTACACGTCGTACGTCCTGACGACGCCGCTGCGGCCGATGCCGAACTCGAGGCGGCCCTTGCTGATCTGATCGAGCGTCGCCGCTTCTTCGGCGATCCGCAGCGGATGGTTGAGAGGCAGCACCTGCACGGCCGTGCCGATGTGGAGGCGCTTGGTCCGCGTGGCGATCGACGAGGCGACCAGCAACGACGCCGAGATCACCGACCGGGACGGCGTGAAGTGGATCTCGCCGAGCCACACGCAATCGATCCCCCAGCTTTCCGCCATGTCCGCCAGCTCGAACGCGTCGTCGAACGCGGTCGCCTGGTTCACGCCCTGCCGCATCTCCTCGACGAACAGCCCGAAGTGCATGGTCGAGCCTCCTCTCGACAGGATAATGCGATCGATCGAGATATGGCACAATCCCGCCCTGTCATGGAGGTGACGACATGCGCGTCCCCGGAATCGTTCTCGGACTCCTGCTGGCGATGCTGGTGACCGGCGCGGTCGGCGACGCGGCGGCCCAGGCTCCGGCACCGCCTCCGATCGTCGGCAACGTCTACACGGTCACCTACGTCGAGGTGATGCCGACCAGCACTGCGGAAGCGCTGGCGCACCTCAAACGCTACGTCCAGGCGGCGCGCAAGGAAGACGGGAACGTCCGCTGCGAGATCGTGCAGCGCATCGACGAACCGAATCAGCTCGTCGTCCTCGCGGTGTGGAAAGACCAGCCCGCGTTCGAGGCGCACGGCAAGGGCGCGAGCTGGAGCGACATGCGCGAAAAGGTCACGGCCATCCGCAACGCTCCCATCGATCAGCGGGTGCACGGAGCGCTGTCGGTGGGTCCCGTCGACTGGAAGCCCGCACCCGGCGCCGTCGTGGTCGTTACCCACGTCGACGTGATCCCGCCGCGCAAGGACGATGGGGTGGCCGCCGTGAAGCAACTGGCGGAAGAGAGCCGCAAGGGCGACGGCAATGTCATGTTCGAGGTGGTGCAGCAGAACAACCGTCCGAACCATTTCACGGTCGTGGAGATGTGGAAGACCGCGAAGGCCGTGACGGCTCACTCGATGGCCCCGGCGACGCGCGAGTTCCGCGACAAGCTCGCGCCCGCGACCGGCGCGCTCTACGACGAGCGCAAGTACCGGCCCGTCGAATAGGGCGCTCTCACCGTCGCCAGGCCGCGCCGACCACGGCCATCGTCAGCAGCGCGAGCCCCGCGACGGTGACGACGAATCCGACGGCGCCGGCGTAGAACCACGGCATCACCCGCCGCTGGTCCGCCGTGTCCATCCGGTCGTGCAGGGATGACGGCCGGAGCCACCAGCGCGGCGTCAACGCTCGTTTCGCCGACAGGACCTGCGCGAGCGCGATGTGATACCAGAGGCCCGTCGCCACGCCGAAGACGAGCCCCACGGCCGTCGTCACGGAGCCGGCGATGAGCAGCGTAGGCCACGGCAGGACGAAGACGACGAACGTACCGGCGAGGAGCGCCAGCACGACCAGCAGCTCGATCACCGCAGCTAGATGCCCGTCCGAGGCAACGGTGGTCGAGGAGTGCCACGGCTTTGCCGGGGCGCTGCCGAGCGTTGGGGGGTGTGGGGGGCCATGTCGGGGCCCCCACCTAGGCGGTGGTCGCGGGCGTGGTCACGAAGATCCGGTGCGACGCTCGGAGCTCCGCCTGGTGACGGGTGACGAACCCGGCCTCGGACAGGAGCCACTGCCAGTCCTCGCTCGTGTACTTGCCGTGCACCGGAAACAACCGGAATCCACGGTGGAGGCTCACGCTCTCGCTCTCGCCGAGATTTTCCCGGCGCCACGCGAGATAGGCTGGCAGCGGCTGGCGAATCCAGTCGTGCAGCACGAAGATCCCGTCGCGCGACAGCACGCGGCGGATCTCGGCGAGCACCGGCAGAGGCTCGTCCAGAACGTGTAGGACCGACGACATGGTCACGAGGTACACCGCGCCCGAGGCATGGGGCAGCGGATCCCTGGTAAGGTCGTGGACCGTCAGCGTCGGCTTCCCGCCCGCGTACGTCACGTGCTGCTGGCCGTAGGCGATCATCGCCGGCGTGATGTCGTAGCCGTACAGCGCTGCCGCCGGATAGTGCTCCCCGAGGTCGCGAAGAAAGAGTCCCGGGCCGCACCCGAGGTCGATCGCCGCCGCACGCGGCGGAAGGTTCTTCACGTGCGAGGTGAAGTACTTCCAGAACGCCCCGTCATAGCGGTCCGGATGGGTCTTGACCATCCGTTGCAGGAGCTCCTCGTCCGATGCGCCGCTCAGCGACTGGTGGGTGGGCATGACACGCCTCCGCACTGACGAGATCAGCACATCCCCGGCCTCGGTGCAACCGTCGCGTCGCTCCTGCGCCACCGTGCCGCCTTGACGGCGGCCCGTGCCACGGGGCAGGATGGCCGCAATTCGCTCACCCAGAA
>QHRT01000392.1 GCA_003220195.1 Candidatus Rokuibacteriota bacterium
GAATCATCTCGTCCGGCGCGGCGCGGAGCTTCGACGCCCATGGCTCCTCGCCGAACGTCGCGCGCGGATAGATGTAATTCTGGATGAGCTGGTAGTCCCAGTACTCGCCGGCCGGCATGCGCGCCGCGTCGTAAATCCAGTCGATCAGCGTGTCTTTCTTCGTGAAGCCCCCACGATCGATGAACTGGCGCGCCGTGATCGGATCCAGCAAGAGCACGGGCGGCGTGTGCGGATCGAGCCCGCGAAGCATGTTGCGCACGTGCTCCTTCCAGTACCGCTCGCGCAGTCCGAGCGTGAACGCGGTCGACCGGCAGCCGGAGAACACGCTGACCGCACTGTCCGGCCGCGCGAAGCCGTGCTGCACGTGGAACGGCTCCCACGGGCTCCGCTCCTCGTTCTCCGCGAACGTCACGCTGTTGTACGCGTAACTATTGCCCTGCGAGCCCATGTAGGTGAGGCCGGGCACCGAGCCGCCCTGCAGATTCTGCGAGAGGAGACCGTACGCGCGCCCGATGGTGGCGTTCGCGTGATTCACCGGGGCCATCGCGCCGATGCCGCTGTTCATCCGGATCTCGTCGCGAATCGGGCCGTTCACGACGGCCATGCCCGCCGCCGAGCTGGTGGTGCTTCCGCGGGCGCTGACGCCCGTCGCCGCGATCGCCAGGATGACCGGGAAGTATTCGGGACGCGCGCCGGCCATCACCGCGTTCACCGCAACCTTCTCGACCGTGTATTCCCAGTACTCGCGGAAATGCGTCGGCCGCATGTGCCCGACGATCTCGTCCGGCTTGCGATGCGTGGCGGCCAGCATCGCGGCGACGCGCGCCTCGGTCGGCAGCACGATCGGCAGCATGTCGGTCCAGTGGTTCTCGACGAACAGATGTTCGAGATTTTCCGCGGTGTCGGGCTCACAGAGCCGCGGCGTGGAGCGGTCGAACGCGGCCCCACGAAGCTCGCGATCGTCGAACGGGCGCGTCAGCCCGTCCACGACCTCTTGCATGACCGGCCGGCGCGTGAGCGGATCGAGCCCGTCGACGTACGCGCGGAGCTCGCGTGCGGTCTTGCCCATGACCGGCTGGGGCACGAACACCTGCCGGAGCCCGGGCATCCCGTTCACGGTCGCGACCGAGCGCACGACCTGGTCGAACTTGTCGGTGTGCATCGCCACGGTGGGAACGCCATACTTCGACTCGATCGTCATCGCGTGCGCGGCGACCGCCGGCGCGCAGGTGCTTCAGTGGCCGACGCCGACGATGGCGGCGTGTCCCCTGGCCCGGATCTCCTCCCACGTGGTGGGATCGTCGTGCAGATAGACGCTCGAGATCGGCTTGAACACCGTCTTGACCGCCGGCATGTGCTCGGCGAACCACGCCTGCATCTGCTTCAAGAACACGTCGGAATCGTCGAACCGACAGTCCACCAGGTAGACCGTCTTGTCGTGGAGTGTCGTGAGGCGGGGCGCGAGCGCCTTCTGCGTCACGACGGGGGCGAAGCCGACCGGGTTCAGGACGGTGATCTTCTCCTGCGCCATACCCGACCTCCCTGTTCGAGCGTGTCTCTCTCGGAGGTCAGTTATACTCCGGCCGGCACGCTCACGGAATCGTGACGAACTTGCTTCCGCTCGCGGGCTCGCGCGCCGTGTTCACCCGGGTGCTGCTCGCGTGCTACGCGCTGACCGGCGTCCTGCACCTCGGCTCGATCACGCTGAGCACGCTCTTGCCCTTCCACCTGGTCGCCCTCGGCGGCAGCCGCACGCAGATCGGCCTGCTCTTCTCGGCGACCACGGTCGTCTCGATGCTCTTGCGTCCCACCATCGGGACCTGGATCGATCTCTTCGGCGCCCGGCGCGTCATCCTGCCCGGCATCGCGCTGCTGGCGGGAGCGACGCTCGCGCTCCACGT
The DNA here is from genome assembly GCA_003220195.1 of Candidatus Rokuibacteriota bacterium. Lineage (GTDB taxonomy): Bacteria > Methylomirabilota > Methylomirabilia > Rokubacteriales > CSP1-6 > AR8. The sequence continues at coordinate 1,902 of QHRT01000392.1, forward strand.
TCCGCGAAGTCCCGAGGCCGTGATTGCAGTCATGCTGGGCGCCGGCATCGGACAGGGGCTCATCTCGATGACCGGGAACATGCTCGCCGTGCGCGCGAGCACACCGGCCACGCGCGGGGAAGTGCTGAGCCTCTACTATCTGTCCTCGTCGCTCGCGATCGCCGTCGCGCCGCCGATGGCGTTCGGTCTCCAGCGCCTGGGCGGGATGCCGCTCGCGTTCGTCGTCGTCACGGTCCTCGCGTCGGTGATGCTGGTTCTCGCGACGTCGTTGCCCGAGTCCGTCACCGCGCCGGTGCCCGGCGTCACGCCGGGATTCCGGCCGCTCAGCTGGCGCGCCGTCCCGGTGTCGTGCGCGCTCAGCCTGATCACGATCGGCTACAGCTCGATCTACGCGTTCCTGCCGCTCTACGCCGTCAGCCGCGGTCACGGCGCGGCGGTCGTCTGGTTCTTCACGGTGTATTCGCTCTGGCTCATCGTGTGCCGCGCCCTGCTCGGGCGGGCCTCCGACCGCATCGGGCGCGCCAGAGTCGCGCTGCCGGCGATGGTGGTCACGGCGCTCGCCTATTTCGTGCTCGCGCTGCCGCTCACGTCCCTCTCGATGATGGCGTCCGCGCTGTTGCTGGCGACCGGTGGCGCGGTGCTCTACCCGACCCTCGCCGCGCTCGTCGTGGATCGCGCGGTGGACGGCGAGCGCGGCCTGGCGCTCGGCACGCTGTCCGCGTCGTGGGATCTCGGCGTCGTCGTCGGCTCCGCGCTGATCGGATTCATCGCGGACCGTTTCTCGTTTGCGAGCGGCTTCGCCACGGCGGGCATCACCGGCGCTCTCGGCGGCCTGGTGTTCTTCCTGACCGAGCGCAGATTTGCCACGTCCAGGGGAACGATAGCCGCCGTGCACGGTGGATGACTCCGCCTGCGAGATCTGGGCAGTCTCCTGCGGTGCGAGCGCGCTCCGGATGCCGAAAACCCGCGCCGGCGGCTGGCATGTACTGTGCTGTTCACGAGCGCAACGCGCACCGGTGAGAGGTGTCGAGATGCGACGACTCGTCCTGGCGGCCTCAATCATCCTGACCTGGTCCAGCTTCGCGCACGCCGACGTGTACGACTTCGAGTGGGCGTCGACCGCGACGTACTTCGAAACGGTCCCGGGAAGCCCCACACCGGTGCCGATGCAGTCGCCCGCGACGGGGACGAGCACGGCCACGCTGATGGTGAATCCGGCTTCACCCCCGAGCGCCCCGCAGCTCTTCGGCTGGTACGACACGCCGGTCGGAAAGGTCGGCGGCTCGCCGGACCTGACCGTGTGGCCCGCCCAGCCACCCTTGAGCCCCAACAATCCCGTCCAGGCCAACGCTCCGGTGTTCATCCGCGTGGATCCGGGCGCGACGGTGCAGCCGCCGCTCACGCCCGGATGGAATCTCGTCGGCGTGTCCGGAACGCCGAGCGGCCCGCCGGCGTGGCAGTGGACCGGCGCGTTCGAGAACCCCGATAGCTTCGTGTTGCACGCCACGACGAACTGCGGCAGCTGCCCGTTCCAGGTCGACTTCTCCGGCACCGGCGTGCGCCACGTCGTCGGGGCGAGTGAGCCCGGCGCAGCGCTGCTGCTGGCGCTGGCTCTTGGGGGCTTCGCAATCGCCGGACGGCGGCGTCCGCGTCACATCGAGTGATGGCGGCTCGACCCTGAGATCGACTCTCTCGCGCCACTGGCGTCGCACCGCCGATGGGGGTTCCGTCTCGAGCGCGTCGGCAGCAGGCCGCTCCCGTCTCGCACGACGAACGAGCGGCCGATGATGCGCCGGTCGCGCTCGCCGGCTACAGCTGGCCCTTCCGGTACGAGCCCGCCCCGCGGGGTCCCGGTCGTGAGCCACTCCACCACCGCGATCTCCAGCGCCGCGAAGTGGCGGATCTCGTCCCACCGGATGTCGGGCACGCGCTCGAACGTCTCCTCCAGAAACTCGCGGAGCTTCTCCTTGCCGGTCACCCGGCTGCCCCACGGATCCTTGCCGAACGACGCCTCGAAGATGACGTCGTCCGTCATCATGCCGAGGATCCCGTCGACGTCGTGTCCGTTCCACACGGTGTTGAACCGATCGACGAAATTCTCACTGTCGAATGCCATGCTCTCTCCTCCCTCCCTCGTCGCTCCTACGCCGCCCAGCCCACGTCTGGAAGTGGGGGCCCCGAAATGGCCCCCACACCCCCAACGCTCCGAGCGCCCCGGCAAAGCCGTGGCGCTCGTCGACTACACTGCCCAGCCCACGTCGGGGCGACGACG
>QHRT01000393.1:0-1122 GCA_003220195.1 Candidatus Rokuibacteriota bacterium
CCCGAGCTCTCTGAGCCCCTGACGGAAGGCCTCGACGCGGAAGGCCAGCGCCGCCGGCGAGGCGGCGCCGAGGAAGCCGATTCGCGGGATCTTTGTCTGGGCCTGAACCGCCGCCCCGCACACCGCCGCGAGGAGGCAGATGGCCGACACCCAGCCCACGCACCGCGCTGACGACCGATGCTGTCCAATCATGTTTACCGACTTCACGCCTCTCCCTCCGTATCGAACACCGACGTCTTGAATGGTGAGCTCCGGTCGACGGAGATCGTTCTCGCTCGACTCCTCCGTCGATCAGAGGAGCATCGGCGAGATGGAGGAAGACATTCCAGCCGCGACGAGATGGCTTCGAGCGGGTGCGTGGTCGGCTCAGAGCTCGCGCAGCGCCACCGCGACGCGCGCACGCGCCGCCCGGATCGCCGGCGGCACGCCGCCGACCAGGCCCATCATGAGCGCGAAGGCGGCACCGAGACGTCTGCCAGTTCATCGTGCCCGTGGTGAGGCCGTTGAGCGGCAGCACGACGGCGCACCCGAGCAGACCGCCCACCAGCGCCAGGCACAGCGACTCGATGACAAAGGAGACGACCACGCTGCCGGCCGCGAAGCCGAGCGCGCGCATCGTGGCGATCTCCCGCGCGCGCTCCGTCACCGCCGAGTACATCGTGTTGAGCGCGCCGAAGACCGCGCCGATCCCCATGACCGCCGCGACCATCGAGCCGAGCACGGTGATGAGCGTCGTGAGCTGGCGCGACTGCTTCGCGTAGTAGTCCACCTCGCGATCGATCTGGACGGTGACGCGCGGATCGGACGTGAGCGCGTCCTTGAACGCGTCGAAGGCTTCCGCCGACGTGAGTCGCACCGTGACCGACTGGAAGAGGCTCGGCGGCCGCTGGAACACCTGCTTCAACACGGTGGCGTCCGCCCACACTTCGGAGTCGAACGCGGTGCCGCCGGCATCGACGACGCCCACGATGGTCCACGCGCTGCCGCCGAAGCGGACCGTGCTGCCCAGGTCGAAGCCGCTGAACGCCGTCGGAACGTTCTTGCCGACCACCAGCTCCGCCAGTCCGGGCCGGAACATCCGGCCGGCCACCAGCTGCACCGTGGGGCGGACCTCGAGCGCCT
>QHRT01000393.1:1255-1744 GCA_003220195.1 Candidatus Rokuibacteriota bacterium
ATGGCGTTGCGGACCGAGCCGGATGCCACCAGCGTCGCTTCGAAGCCGCGCGCCAGCGACAGCATCGCGACGAACACGCCGACGGTCCCCGCGATGCCGAGAATCGCGACGACGGTGGACGTCCACCGCGCGCGCAGCGACCGGAGATTGTAGACGAGCGGAATCGCCAATCGATTACATCAGGGGCCCCGAGAGGCGCGCGGACGCGCCTGCAATGGCCCCCGATACCCCCCACCGTTCGGCGGTCGTCGGGAAACCCGACGCCCGCCTCTAGTGTTCACACCCGGCGAAGCGCGTCCACCACGCGCAACCGCGCCGCCGACGCGGCGGGAACGAGCGCGGCGGCCACGCCGACCAGCGCCGCCAGCGTCATGCCGAGCGCTACGGCCTCGGGCGACAGATAGAAGAACGGCAAGAGCCCGCCGGTCGGGTCGCCGCGCAGCGTGAGGAGCTTCGCGAGGCCGAGCCCCGCGCCGCCGCCGATGAGCG
>QHRT01000393.1:1795-7944 GCA_003220195.1 Candidatus Rokuibacteriota bacterium
CGCGATGCCCATCGTGTTACCGGTGACGAGCAGGAGCGTGAAGAAGACGACGCTGCCGACGGTCATGATCAGGAGCTGAATGTTGCCCATCTGCTTGACCCAGCCCGCGGCGAAGGCCTTCTCCGTGTCAGTCTTGGTCTCGTACGGCGAGTTCGCGAACCGGTCGTCGATCGCTCGCGCCACGATCGTCGCGTCGTCGGGATTCGCCACGCGGACCGTGTACCACCCGACGATGCCCTTCCGGCCCGCGGTGCGCTCGTCCAGGTAATCCCAGCGGAACCAGAACTGCATCGTGTCGTCCTGGCGGCGCTGACCGTGATAGATCGCGCGCACGTTGAACTCCCACTGGCCGGGGAAGATCGTGCCGCGAATCGGGATGCGGTCGCCGATCTTCCAGCCGAACTTCTCGGCGAGCGTCTCGCCCACGACCGCGCCTTCCTTGTCCGCCAGGAACGCTTGCCACTCGTCGTCGGGGACGACGAACTCGGTGAACATCTCGCGGTAGCTCTGGCGCTCGATCGCGAACAGCGGGAAGAAGTTCTTCTCGTCCTGGTAGACGCCGCCGAACCAGCTCGCGAACGTCACCCCGCTCACGCCCGGGATGCGGAGCAATCGATCGCGATACGCGAGGGGCAGCGGCTGGATGATCGACACGCGGTTCACCACGACCAGGCGGTCGGCGCCCGCGACCGACACGCCCTGCGAGAACGCGCCATTCACGACCTGGAGCAGGCCGAAGAGAAAGAGCGCGACCGTGAACGAGCCGATCGTGAGGGCGGTACGGGTCTTCTTGCGAAAGAGATTCGCCAGGACGAGCGGACCGTACTTCATCCGTCCACGAACGCGCCCTTGTCCATGTGACGGATGACGTGGGCGCGCTTCGCCGCGAGCGGATCGTGCGTCACCATGAGCACGGTCTTGCCGTGGTCGCGCGAGAGCCGGTCGAGCAGGTCGAGGACCTCGTCGGCGCTCTTGCGGTCGAGATCACCCGTCGGCTCGTCGCAGAGCAGGAACGTCGGATCCGCCACGATCGCTCGCGCGATCCCGACCCGCTGCTCCTGACCCCCGGAGAGCTGTCGAGGGTAATGCTGCATGCGGTCGGCGAGGCCCACCACGGTGAGCGCGATCTCCACGTGGCGCCGCCGCTCGACTCGCGTGAGCCGCGTCAACAGGAGCGGCAGCTCCACGTTCTGGAACGCCGTCAGCACGGGAATCAGGTTGTACATCTGGAAGACGAACCCCACGTGCCGCGCGCGCCACCGCGTGAGCTTCGCCCCCGACATGCTCGTGATCTCGTCACCCGCCACGCGGATGCTGCCGGCGGATGGCAGGTCGAGTCCCCCGAGCAGATTCAGGAGCGTCGTCTTGCCGGAGCCGCTCGGTCCCATGAACGCGACGAAGTCGCCCGCCTCCACGTCGAGATCGAGATCGCGCAGCACGTGGAGCTCTTCCGCACCGCGGTGGTAGATCTTGTGCAGGCCGCGCACCTCGATGAGGCTCATGGTCCTTGCCGCGGTCTCACCTTTTCACCGTCCCAGGATGCTTCACCTTTTCACCGTGACGCGCTGACCGTCGCGCAGCGTCTTCGGGCCGGCCGTGACGATCGGTTCGCCGTCCGCGAGCCCGGCCACGACCTCCACCTCGGCGCCCCGCGTGTCGCCCGTCGTCACGCGGCGGCGCTCGAGGCGGCCGTCACGGTGAACGAACACGACCGCCGCGCCGCCCTCGTCGCGAAGCGCCGCTTTCGGTACCAGCACGCGGCCGGCCGTCGGGCGCGTCGGCTTGTCGCCGAGGAACGTCACCTTCACGCCCATGTCGGGCAGGATGCGCGGATCCAGGCGCTCGAACGCCGCACGCACCTTCACGGTGGCCTTCTGCCGGTCGGCGCTCGGAATGACTGTGCGCACCCTGGCCGGGATCTGCCAGTCCGGATACGCGTCGAGGACCGCGACCACCGGCTGGCCGTCACGCACGCGCGCGATGTACGACTCGTTCACGTCGACCTCGATCTCGAGCGAGCTCATGTCGACGAGCGTCGCGATGCCGGTCCGCGTGAACCCGCCGCCCGCGGAAATGGGCGAGACCATCTCGCCCCGCTGCGCGTCCTTCGAGACGACGATGCCGGCGAACGGCGCGCGGACGAGACAGTTGTCGAGATCCTGCTGCGCCATGCGGATCTTCGCCTCGGCGGCCTTCACCTGCTCCTCGGCGAGCGCGATGCGCGCCTGGTAGCTCAGGACGGCGGTCCGCATCTGATCGGCCTGCTGCTCGGCAATGAGCCCGCGCTTGAAGAGCTGGTCGTTCCGTTTCCACTCGCGCTCGGCGTTGGCCAGATTGACGCGCAGGTCTTGAAGCGCCGCCGCGACCGCGTCGCGATCCGCCACCGCGGAGGCGAGCCGCACCTTCGCGTCGGAGTCGTCGAGCCGGGCGGCCGTGATCTTCGCCGCCACGGTGGCGCGCCGGCGAGGCGTCACGTAGCCGCTCGCGTTCAAGAGCGCGGGGCGCGTGCCCGCGTCCGCCCGCGCGGCGGTCAGCTGAACCTCCGGCGCCTGCTCGCGGAACATCGTCCAGCCGGCGGCGGCGCCGACCAGCACGATGACCAGCGCGGCGACGAGGACACGCCGCCCCCGTCGCGGCGTCGGGCGCGCCCGCTCGTCGATCTTCAGCGCGGAGAGATCGGGACCATCCATTTCGAGTTCGGGATGCGCGACAGTCGCTGTCGGCGCTACCAGAGCGGAAGGAGCCCCAGCGGCTCGCAAGAACCCATTCTACGATACGGTCGGGGGCCGCCGCTTGCGCCCCGCCTCGGACCGCATCAAGTCCGCTATACTCCTGCCGCCCCCTCATCTCCCCCGGCAGGAGGCGGTCGTGAAATGCTCCGTCTGCGCTAGCCTCGTCCTGACCGTGACGCTCATCGCCGGCGTCGCGCGCGCCCAGGTCTACCAGTGGGTCGACGAGGACGGACGGACCAACATCACGGACAACATCAACCGGATCCCGGAGCGCTACCGCCAGAGTGCGCGGGAGATCTCGCCGAACGCTCGCGGCGACCCTGCACCGCGGCCGCCCGATCAGACCCGGTTCATGGCCATTCCGATTCCCCGGCTTCCCGGGAATCCGACGATCGCGCGAGGCCGGATCGACGGCAGAGGGCCGGTGATCTTTCAGATCGATACCGGCGCGGCGATCACGGCCATCACGCCAGGCGCCATCGCGCGCCTGGGACTGTCGCTCTCGCCCACCGGCAGCATGGTCATCCAGACGGCCAACGGCAAGATTCAGGTGCCCCTCGCGAGTGTCGCGGAGATCGCGCTGGACGGCTTCGACGCCGACCGGCATCCGATCACGGCGTATGTCAGATCGACGAGGATTGCGCTCCATGATTTCGGTGGTCAGGGCATCGATGGTCTGCTGGGCGCCGATTTCCTGCAGCACTTCACGGTGGTCATCAACGCGAATCACGGGTTCCTGATGCTCGCGCCGAAGGAGCTCTGGGAGGAGACGCGGCGCGGGCGGAAGTAGTCAGGCCGCCGCGCTCGCCGGGCCCGGCAACCGGACAGACACGGTGGTGCCGCCGCGCGGCCGGCTCGCCACGTCGATCGCGCCACCTTCGGCGTCGATGATCGCCTTGCAGATCGCGAGGCCGAGGCCGGTGCCGCCGTTGGCGCGAGAGCGCGATCGGTCCGCGCGGTAGAACCTCTCGAAGACGCGCGGCAAGTCTTCCGCCGGAATGCCTGGCCCGGAGTCCGCGATGGTCAGCAGAGCCCAGCCGTGCTCCGCGCGCGTCGTGATGCGAACCTCGCCGGCCGGACGGTTGTGATGGATCGCATTGGTCACGAGATTGGTGACGAGCTGGTCGATCCGCTGCGGATTCGCGAGCGCGTGCGCGGTCTGCAAGTCCAGGTGAATGTCGATGCCGCGCCCCTCGGCGAGTCGGCGCACGCCATCGACGCAGCTCGAGACGTGCCGGGCCAGGTTCTCGATCGTCCGGGGAAGGGGCGTCTCGCCGGCGTCGAGGCGCGCCAGCGCCAGCAGTGATTCGGTGAGCCGCCTCATCTGCTGAGCCGCATCGAGGCAGACGGCGATCGTCTCGCGGTATCTCCGCGCACGCCGTCGGCGCGCCAGTGTCGTCTGCGCCTCCGCGATGATGACCGCGAGCCGCGTGCGCAACTCGTGTGACGCGTCGGCGGTGAATCTCTTCTGACGCTCGAACGCGGCTTCGAGCCGCGCGAACGTCGAGTTGAGCACGGCGGCGAGCTGGCCAAGCTCGCTGTGCGTCTCGGTCACGTCGATGCGCTCGGACAGGTTGCCGGCGGAGATGCGGCTGGCCGCGGCGCCGATGTCTTCGAGCGGTCGGATGGCCCGGCTGGTGAGCCACCATCCGCCTCCGACGGCGACCACGAAGACGAAGGCGCCGGCCGCGAAGAGCCATTCGGCGAATCGGTGCAACGCCGCCGCCTCGGGACCGAACGAACGGCCCACCTGCACGCCATCGCCCAGCTCGGTGAAGTGAAACGCTTCGCGGTGGCCACGTCGTGTCAGCGTGTGGACCCGAGTGTCCATGCTTCCGGCCCGTGACGGACGGACGACGTCGGAAGCCGCGTTGGTCGACCTCTTGAACACGGCGCCCTCGCGAGACCACACCACGAAAGAGAGGCCGTCGGGATCGGTCGCGTCGAAGAGCGCCGAGAGCTCCGGCGTCATCGCGAAATCGTGAGGCCGGAAATGTTCCTTCGCCGGAGGGGCGGCTCCTGGCAGGGGCGGTGTTCCTCCCCGGACCGCGCCGCTGACGGCGGCCACGCGGCGCGCGAGCTGCTCGTCGAGGTGCGCGAACACGGTGACGCGCTGAAGCTGGTAGATCGTGAATCCGAAGCCGCCGAGGACCGCGACGAGCAGGCATGCGAGCCAGAGCTGCAGCCGCCATCGAAGCGACCGCGTCAGCATGGGGCGAGGTGGGCCTCGATCGAGTATCCCTGCCCGCGTCGCGTCCTGATCAGCTCGCGGCCGAGCTTCTTCCGGATGCCGTAGACGTGCACGTCGACGAGATTCGAGAACGTGTCCTCGCTGTCGTCGAGGAGGTGCTCGTAGAGGGCGGTGCGCGTGACGAGCTCTCCGCGATGGAGCGCCAGGTATTCGAGCACCGCGTACTCGCGCCCGGTGAGCGTGACCGGCGCTCCCCCGCGCGTCACCGTGCGCGCTCGTGTGTCGACGACCACGGCGCCCAGCCGGATGACCGGATGCGCCTGCCCGGCCGCGCGACGGATGAGCGCGCGTAACCGCGCCGAGAGCTCCGTCATGTCGAACGGCTTCACCAGGTAGTCGTCCGCGCCCGCGTCGAGGCCGCGCACGCGCTCGCTGCACGCGTCGCGCGCGGTCAGCACCAGCACCGGCGTGTCCTTCTGCTTCCGCAAGCGCTCGAGGACTTCCCAGCCGTCGAGCCGCGGCAGCATGACGTCCAGCACGATCGCGTCGTACGAATGACTCTCCGCCTTGTAGAGGCCGTCGTCCCCCGCCGTCGCCGTGTCGACCGCGTAGCCCTCTTCGCGCAGCGCTCTCACGAGCGTGCGCAGCAACCGTGGCTCGTCCTCGACCACCAGGAGTCTCATGAACGGGTCCAGTCCCCTCGCTTCATCCGGGCGCATCTCTGCAGACGGAGCAACGCGGCTCCCGCTTCACGGAGATTCATCCCGGCTTCACGGCTCCTTCATCGCGATCCCTGTACACATGGGCCGTCGGCGACCGGGCGCCGATCGTCACGTTCCACCCGGCAGGTCGAACGACTCCACGAAGAGTCACGAGGAGACATGTGATGGCCCGACGCTCACTGACCGGGCTGCTCGTCGCCGTCATCTTCATCACCGTCCTGGTCCTCTACTCGCGAACCGTGACGTCACAGTCGGCCACGCTGGCACGAGACGCGGGAGTGCGCGGCGGCGCTCCCGGCGCCGGCGACCCGTACGACGGACTCACCAGGGCGCAGCTCGCGCTGTTCCAGGCAGGACAGCAGGATTTCGCGGAGGAGGAAGAGGTCGCCGACGGGCTCGGCCCGACGATGAACCTGGACAGCTGCGCGGGATGCCATGCGCAGCCGGCCGTCGGCGGCACCAGTCCGTTCGTCAATCCGCAGGTGGCGTTCGCCACGAAGAACG
>QHRT01000073.1 GCA_003220195.1 Candidatus Rokuibacteriota bacterium
ATCGCGCGCCACCTGCTCGCCGGCGTGCCGCACGGCACCTATGCCGAGTGCTTCGCCGATCCCGAGCGCGACCCGGTCTGGCAGACGATGTGGGCGAATCGCCCCAAGGTCGAGGACGGCATGTTCGCGGTCGGCACGGAGCCCGGCTTCGGACTCGTGCTCGACGAGGGAATGATCCGGAAATACCGGGCGAGCTGAAGAGTAGTCAGCGCGCCCGGACGCTCTCCAGTTGCTTCCAGTCCAGCTCGACGCCGTGGCCCGGCCGATCCGGCGCGATCGCGAAGCCGGCCTCGATCCGAAGAGGCTCGGCGATGAACCGGTCGAGCCCGAAGCCATGCGCTTCGAGATACGAGCGATTCGGCGCCGCCGCGAGCAGGTGCACGGTGAGATCGTGCGCGCCATGCGACGTCACCGGCAGGTTGAAGGCCTCGGCCAGGTGACAGATCTTCATGAAGACGGTCACGCCGCCGCAGTTCGTCACGTCGGGCTCGGGAAACGTGACGCCGCCGGCGGCGATGAGCTGCCGGAACTCGTGGAGCGTGCGGAGATTCTCGCCGGCGGCAATCGGCAGCCCGCCCTCGCGCACGATGCGGACGTGGCCGGGGAGGTCGTCGGGGATCGTCGGCTCCTCCAGCCACACAGGCTCGAATTCGGCGAGGGCCCGCGCGGCCCGGATCGCGTCGTCGACGCTCCACTTCATGTTCGCGTCGACCATCAACGGGAAGTCGCGGCCGAGGTGCTTGCGCATCGCGCGGACACGCTCCACGTCGTCGTGGAGGGACGGCCGGCCGACCTTCATCTTGATCGCGCGGAACCCGCGCGCCAAATTCTCGTCGGTCTGGCGCAGGAGCGCGTCCAGCGTGAAGTCGAGGTCGATGCCACCGGCGTAGCAGGGCACGCGCGGATCGAAGCCGCCGAGCACGCGCCAGAGCGGCACCCTTTGCCGCCGCGATCGAAGATCCCAGAGCGCGATGTCGACGGCGGACATCGCCAGCATCTGCGCGCCACCGCGGCCGCCGTAGTGGAGCGCCCACCACATCTCTTGCCAGAGCTGCTCGATGCGCTCGGCGTCCCGTCCGACGAGCCGCGGGGCGAGATCGCGCGTGATGAGCGAGTGGATCGCACCGCCGCCGGTTCCGACGGTGTACGTGTACCCGACGCCCTCCGCGCCGTCGGCGTCGCGCACGCGAACGGTGACGAGCTCGAAGCCGCGAATCGTCCCATGCGTGCTGTCCGACAGCGCGACCGGCAGCGGGATGAGATAGTGATCGGCCTGGATATCGCTGATCGGCATGGTTGATCTGGACGCGAAGACATTGCGCGCCGGGCTCGTTCGTGTCAAGAGACCCAGCCGGGGCGAAGGCACGTCGTCCCGGTTTCGAGACACCAACGGCGTTCGCATCCCACATCTCGATGACGGTGTCCGATAGCCCAGGGATGGACGTGCGACCTGGTGCGGCACGCCTGGCGGTCTCGACGCTGTTCTTCGTCAACGGCGCAATCGTCGCGTCCTGGGTGCCGCACATCCCGATCGTGAAGCAGCGGCTCGGCATCGGCGACGGTCACCTGGGCGCGGTCCTGCTCTTCATGGCGGTCGGGGCGCTCGGCGCGTTACCGGTCGCGGGCGCGCTCGTGAGCCGGTTCGGGAGCCGCACGATCAGCGTGAGCGCTGGGCTCGGCCTCTGCCTGACGTTGCCCTGTCCGGTGCTGGCGCCGACACCGCTCGCGCTCGCGGGCGCGCTCGTGCTGTTCGGCGCGTTCAACGCCACGCTCGACGTGGCGATGAACGTTCAGGCCGTCGAGGTCGAGGCGCGGTGGCGGCGGCCGATCATGTCGTCCTTCCACGCGCTGTTCAGTCTCGGTGGCCTCGGCGGCGCAGCTTTGAGCGGTGTGATCCTGGCGCAGGGGGTCGGCGCGAGGTCGCACGCGGTGGGGACGGCGCTCGCAGGCAGTCTCGCTGTCGCGGCCGCCAGCCGCCGACTGATCGCGATGACCCCGTCGGCGGTGCGCGAGCCGGTCTTCGTCAGACCGACGCGCGGACTCCTCGGCCTCGGAATCCTCGCGTTGTGCGCGCTGCTTGCCGAGGGCGCGATCGGCGACTGGAGCGCGGTGTACCTGATGGACGCCCGCGCGGCGGCCCAGAGCGTCGCCGCCGCCGGCTTTGCGGCATTCTCGCTCGCGATGGCGGTCGGGCGCTTCGGCGGCGATCGCGTCGCGCATCGATTCGGCCCGACACGTCTGCTTCGCACGTCCGGCGCGCTCGCCAGTGCGGGCCTGCTCGTCGCGATCGTCGTGACGGAGCCGATCGCCGCGATCGTCGGATTCGGGCTGGCCGGTCTCGGCGTGGCGAACATGATCCCGCTGATCTTCAGCGCCGCCGGCCGCACGCGGGACATCGCGTCGGGACACGCGCTGGCCGCCGTCGCGACGACCGGCTACCTCGGCTTTCTCGCGGGTCCGCCGCTGATCGGCCTGGCTGCCGAGGCGGTCGGCTTGCCGGCAGCGCTGCTGATCGTCGTGATCGCGTGCGTGGCTGTCGCCGCCGGCGCTCGCGCGGCGGGCGAGCGACCGACGGAGTCGGCGCAGCGCCTCCCGTTTCCAGCCAGTTGATAGGGATGGCCTGCCTGTGGCCTTGACGGGTCGTATCACGGACACAGGTAATATTCCGTCCATGGTTACGGCCTGCGCCGCAGAGGAGTAGCGTTCGTCAGAAGATGCCCGCCGAGCGCAGGCGCCGAAATGCGGTCGAAGCGAACCCTGCACTGTTGGAGGAGGGAGCGATGGCGGACACCTCACTGCCGTTCGACCTTCGGAAGATCGGTCACGTCGTGCTCAACGTCACCGACCTGGACGCCTCGGTGCGCTTCTACACCGGAGTGCTCGGATTACAGGTCAGCGATCGCTATCCCGAGACCATGGTGCCGGGCGGGATGGTCTTTCTCCGCTGCAACACGGATCATCACGGCGTGGCGCTGGTCGGAGGCGCGCAGAAGCTCGACCGGACGACGCTGAGACGAAGTTTTCCGCGCGCGAGCGTGGCTGCAGAAACACGGCGTGCCGATCGTGTTTCAGGGCCGTCGGCGCGCGGGCTGCCAACTCGCCGTGGAGTTCCTCGACCCCGACGGCAACAACCTCGAGATCTACTGGGGCATCGACCTGGTCGGCACCGGCGGCGATGTGCGGCCGCCGAGCGAGTGGCGGCAGGCGAAGACGCTCGAAGACGCCGTGGCCAATCCCGTCGCCGGCCAGCGCATGCCGCCGATCACGCCGGCGTGAAGCGAGCGCGTTGTCGGGCCGGGCACGGGTTCATCACAGGCGCGGCCGCGCGCCTCGCAGGCGCGTCCGCGCGCCTCCCGGGCCCGGCGAGCGATTGAGGGTATCGGGGGCCATTACGGGCGCGTCCGCGCGCCCCTCGGGCCCCTGATTTAAACAATCGATTCCGCCAGCACTCTCTTCCCCACCGGCGCGTCCTCGAGACGGAAGAACGACAACATGTTGCCTGCCGCGATCTTGAACGCCTCGTCCGCCGGCACGCCCGCGAAGAGCCGCTCCGCGAACGGCCGCGTGTTCGGCCAGTCGCACTCGATGTGCGGGAAGTCGGTCGCGAACATGATGTGGTCGGCGCCCATGTGGTGACGCAGCTCGATCGCCACGCGCTCCACGTGCTGCACGCTGAAGTAGACGTGCTGCCGGACGTAATCACTGGGGCGCTGCCGCAGCGGTTTCAAGTTGAGCAGCCGTTCGGCCCAGTGACGGTGTCGCTCGTACCAGTAATCCGACTCCTCCATCCAGAACGGCACCCAGCCGAGCCGCGTCTCGGCGAAGAAGATCTTGAGATCCGGCAAGCGATCGAAGACGCCGGACAGGATGAGCTGCGCACGTTGAGCACGACGTGACCGATCTTTTTGAGAATTTCCGGGTCCACACCCGGGTACTGGAACGTCGGCTCGGACGCCCGTGGCCCCAGCCGATCGAAGCCGACGTGCACGGTCAGCGGCATCTTCATCTCGACGGCCGCTGACCAGAACCGATCGTCCTCCGGCGTCGGATACGATTTCCCGCTCGGGAACACGCCCAGGTTCACGCCCTTGAGCCCGAGCTCGGCGCAGTGCGAGAGCTCGGCGATCGCGTCGTCGAGATTGGTCCACGGAATCACGCCGAGCCCGATGAGCCGATCGCGCGAGACCGCGCAGTATTCGTCCCCGAGCCAGTTGTTGTACGCGCGCACGACCGCGCGGTAGAGGTCGTCGTCGGCGATCCCGCGCCACAAGCGTGGACCCACCTGCATGTTCGGAAACAGCACCTCGGCGTGCAGGTTGTCCATGTCCTGCTCTTCGAGCCGCTGCTCCGGCGGCCCGACGCCGGCGGTGTCGTCCACCGTCGCCCCGAATGGCTGCCACGTCTCGTTCGTGCGGCCGGCGCGGAGATCGAGAAACGGCGCCGGATACGGGGGCTGACCTTCGACGACGATCGCGTCGCCGCCGTCCGGGAGCTTGATCGTGCGCGGGGCGCGGTCGCGCAGCTTCGCCGGCATGCGCGGCGTCCAGCGTTCCGGCCGGACTTCGAGGTGCCCGTCGCTCGAGATCAGGGGAGGCAGGGACGTCGCTGTCATCGTCAATTCTCCTTGGCCGCGGGACGGCAGACAGCGCGATCGTACCATCGCGGCCCGCGTAGAATCATCGGGACGTCCCGATCGTCCGGCCCGGCGGAGGTCCGGTATGCAGCCGCGAAGAACGCTCTGGTGCGTAATTCCTGTGGTTCTCGTCGCCCTGTCGGTGGCCGTCGTGCGCGCACAATCGTCGTGCCCGCCCACCATCAAGGCTCCGACGGCGGCCGAGATGCAGGACGCGTTTCTCAACGCCCGGGACCGCGGCGCGCTGTGGCGTTTCGAGAAGGACGGCCGTCCTGGCTACCTCTACGGCACGATGCACGTCGGCAAGTTCGAATGGGCGATGCCCGGCCGGCTCGTCAGTCAGGCGCTCCGTGACGCCGACACGATCGCGTTCGAGGCGGACCTGAGCGATCCCGCCATTCTCGCCGGCATGCGCGCGCCCGCGAAGCCCGAGGAAAACCCCTCGCTCCCGGTGGCCTTGATGGACCGTCTGCGCGCCCAGGCGGCGCGGGCGTGCATGCCGTGGGAGCGGCTGGCGACGCTGCCGCCGACGATGATTCTCGCGACGCTCGTGTTGCAGGACGCGCGCTGGCAGGGACTGCACGCCGAGTATGGCAGCGAGATCAGGCTGCTCATGTTCGCGCAGGCCGCCGGCAAGCACACCGCGTCGCTGGAATCGGTCGCGACACAACGCTCCGCGCTCTCCGGCGGATCGGCAGCCGAGCAGATCGCCTGGATCGACGAGGGCCTGACCGCGCTCGAGAAGGGGAACCTTCGCGATCAGCTCACGGCCACCGCGAACTCCTGGTTCAGCGGCGATCTCGACGCGCTCGCCCGGTTCATCTCCGGGCGGCCAGCGGCCGAGCGCGCCATTCTCGATCGCGCGGTGACCTCACGGAACCCCGGGATGGCGGCGCGCATCGAAGAGCTGCACAAGAGCGGGCGCCGGGTCTTCGCGGCCACGGGCATCATGCACATGGTTGGCGACACCGGACTGCCGAAGCTCCTGGCCGATCGCGGATTCAAGATCGAGCGCGTGACCTTCGGCGCGAATTGACGACATCGGGGGCCCCAAATGCGCGTTCACTTCACCGCCCCGAGCGCGAGCCGCAGGCCGTCGATCATCAGATCGATCTCGGCCGGCGTCACCGTCAGTGCCGGCATGAATCGCAGCAAGTTCGGACGCGGCGCGTTCAGCAGCAGGCCGCGATGCTCCCAGCCGGGATGGCTCTCGAGCCGATCGCGCGCGTACGTCACGAGCGAGGCGGCGATGTCGGAGCCGAGGTCGAGCGCGCGCAAGAGTCCGAGCCCGCGCTCGTGCGACAGCCCGAACTCCGAGACGAGCTCGATCAGCCGCCGGCTCAGGTGATTTCCCGCGGCGACGACGTGGGGCAAGAACCCCGGCTTCAGCATCTCGGTCATGACGGCGCAGCCCACCGCGGTCATCAGCGGATTGCCGCTGTAGGTGCCGCCCTGCTCGCCGCGCTCGAAGACGGCGACGCGCTCGGTCGCGCACAGCGCGGCGAGCGGCACGCCGGCGCCGATGCCCTTGCCGAGCGTCATGATGTCGGGCACGTCCTCCGGGCCGCGCGTGAAGTGCTCGTACGCGAAGAGCGTGCCCGTGCGGCCCATGCCCGTCTGGACTTCGTCGACGATCATCAGGCACTGGCGTTCCCGCGTCAGCGCCCGTAGCGCACGCAGGAAGTCGCTCGACGCCAGCACGACGCCGGATTCGCCCTGCACGGGCTCCAGCATCACCGCGACGGTCTTGTCGGTGATGAGGCGCTCCACCGAACCCAGGTCGTTCAGGACGGCCTTCGGGAAGCCCGGCACCTGAGGCGCGAACATCGTGTCCCAGCCCGGCTTGCCGCTCGCGGACATGGTGGCGATGGTGCGGCCGTGGAACGCGCCGTCGAACGTGACGATCTCGTACGCGCCGTCCTTCCGGCTGCGGCCCCATTTCCGCGCGAGCTTGATCGCGCCCTCGTTCGCTTCCGCGCCGCTGTTGCAAAAGAAGATGCGCTGGAACGTCGAGTGACTGGTCAGGAGCTCGGCGAGACGCAGCGCGGGCTCGTTGTAGTAGGCCGGGCTCGGCGTGATGAGCTCTCGCGCCTGGGCCGAGAGCGCGTCGATCACGACGTCCGGACAGTGCCCGAGACAGTTCACGGCCCAGCCCTGCACGAAGTCGAGATACGTCTTGCCCTCGTGGTCGGTGAGCCACGACCCGCGACCGCGCACGAAGACGTTGTCGGGACGCTCCGTGATGTCCATCAGCGCCCGGATCGGGAACACCGGCCGGGCGGGGCCCGGCCGCTCGGCGAGCGAGGTACGGCTCATACCGTCACCCCGTACGGGTGATCGTTGAAGACTTCCATCAACCGCTCGGGGTGCCGGCCCTCGCCGAAGCCGTACTGGCGGTAGAGGCCGTGCGCATCACGCGTGAAGAGCGTCCACCGCCGGAGGCCTTGCAGCTCGGGGTGCGACATGATCGCCGACATCAAGCTCTTGCCGATGCCGCGCCCGCGATGCGACTCGAGGACGAAGACGTCGGAGACGTACCCGAAGGTGGCGCGATCGGTGATGACGCGCGCAAACCCGACCTGCCGGTCGCCCTCGAACGCGCCGAAGCAGATCGAGTTCTCGATCGCGCGGACGACGGTGTCGCGAGGGATCCCGCACGACCAGTACGCGTCCCTGAGAAAGCCGTGGATCGTGTCGACGTCGAGCCGCGACCGATCGGTGGTGACGACGATGTCCTGCGCCGTGTCGATCATCCGCCTGCCTCCCCGCTTCGTTTCTCGAGCGCGGCCGTGAGCCGCCGCGCGACCGCGCGCGCCGCCCGCTCCCCCGGCGTGGCCACGAAGACCGTGTCGTCGCCGGCGATGGTGCCGACGACGTCCGGCGACCCGGCTTCGTCCAGCGCGCGGGCCACCGGATGCGCGCCGGCCGGCGGCGTCCGGACGACCACCAGCGATCCCGCCACCTGGACCGACACGACGAAGGTGCGGATCGCGCGCTGCAGAGTGGCGTCACGCGTCGCCGCCGGCGCGAACTGCACCGCCGCCTCGGGGACGATGTAGCCGCGGGGCGTCTTCGCGAGGCCGAGCACGCGCAGATCGCGGGACAGCGTCGGCTGGGCGACCACGATGCCCCGCCGCCGGAGCCGCTGGCGGAGCTCGGCCTGCGAGCGCACCTGCCCCGACCGCATGACCTCGCGGATGGCCTCGTGCCGCCGGGTCGCGCCGAACTCGATGCGATTTTCATTCATAGACATAAATTATTATTCATTCCGCACTGGACGTCAAGACTGGGGCCGCCCTGGCAGCCCCGCCCGGGACGCCTCAGAACGCTCCGTGCCGGCCCGCGCCCTCGGCAAACCGGCGAGCGCCTTCCTGGCTTTCACCGGTGTCGACCGTGGCCTTGCCGAGCGTGAACTCGTTCTGCATTCCGGCCTCGATCGACAGTCCCATGCCTTCCCGTGCCGACCGGCGGTCGCTATCCACGCACCGCGGTGGAAACGCCGCGATGGTCCGCGCGAGCTCTTCGGCCTCTTCTCTCGCCTGACCGGCAGGCACCACTCGATTCGCGAGCCCGAACGCGAGCGCTTCGCGCGCGTCCACCGGCCGGCCGGTGAGGATCATGTCGAGCGCGCGAGAGAGCCCGATCAATCGCGGCAGCCGCACGGTGCCGCCGTCGAGGAGCGGCACGCCCCAGCGGCGACAGAAGACGCCGAAGACCGCGGTCTCGCTCGCGACGCGCAGATCGCACATCAACGAAAGCTCGAGACCGCCCGCGACCGCGTATCCCTCGACCGCGGCGATCACCGGCTTCGAGAAGGCCATGCGGGTCGGTCCCATCGGTCCATCGCCGTCCGGCGCGAGTCGCAGACCGCGCTCGGTGCCGCGCGCCTTCAGATCGGCGCCGGCACAGAACGTGCCGCCGGCGCCCCACAGCACCGCCACGCGAAGGCTCGCGTCGCGCTCGAATTCTCGGAACGCTTCGGCGAGCGCGCGGGCCGCCGGGCCGTCCACCGCATTGCGCGCCTCCTGTCGATCGATGACGATCGTCGCGACCGATTCGTGGCGCTCGACTCGAATGGCCATCAGTCGACACTCAGCACGGCCTTGCCGGGGAAGCGGCGGGCCAGCAGGTCCTGCGCGACCTGCGCCACCTCCGTCCACGGCCGCTCGACGCTGATGTGGGGCGCGAGTTGCCCGGAGGCCACGAGCTCGGCCAGCCGCCGGAGCCCGACCGACGCGGGCTCGTGCACGAACTCGGTGAAGAGATAGAGCCCGTACAGCGTGACGCGGCCCGCGACGTAGAAGTCGCGCGCGCTGAACGTGACGTCCGCCGAGGCGGACGCGCCGAGCGTCACGCAGACGCCGGCGCGCTGGAGCGCGGCCAGCCCGGTGCCGAGCGTCTTGCCCCCGACCGAATCCACGATCAGGTCGTACTTCGGCGTCGCCGGAATTTCCTCGCCGACCACGACGTCGTGAGCGCCGAGCTGCCGGAGCGTCGCCACCTGATCGGCGCGGCGCGCGCTCGCGGTCACGTGAGCGCCGGCGAGCCGCGCCAGCTGCACGGCGAAGTCGCCGACGCCGCCAGTCGCCCCCGTCACGAGCACGCGCTTGCCGACCAGGAGGCCGCCCTTCGCGAGCGCGTGAAGCGCGGTGAGCCCGGCCACGGGAAACGTCGCCGCCTGCGAGAAGGTGACCTTGTCGGGCAGCTCGGCGAGAGCCTGCGTGGGCACCGCGACCCTTTCCGCCCACGCGCCGTCGAGGAGAACGCCGACCACGCGCGTCCCCTCGCGCGGTCCCGAGTCGTCGGCGGCGGCACGCTCGACGACACCCGCGAGATCCCAGCCCGGCCGCCAGCCCGCGGCGGCCATCTGCGAACGTCGAACCTCGCCGCGATTGAGCGAGATCGCGCGCACGCGCACGATCGCCGCGTTACGATCGGGTGTCGGATCGCCAGCGTCCCGGATGACGAGACGCCCTGGAGCATCAGGATCGACGACGACGGCGCGATTGGAGCTCATGGGTTTCACCTCGTGACGTGCGGAAGGTCTCGGCCTACTTCGCGCGAGGCGGACGGCCGGGCGGGCGGGGCGAGTAGGGTCGCGCCTCTCCGGTCCTCGGTGCTTCGCCTCGTCCACCTGCGGAGTCGGGCTTGACCCTACTCGCCCCGCCCGCCCGGCCGTCCGCCTCGCGCGAAGTAGGCCGATCGCACTCGACGATATCAGGGAGAACACGCCATGAAGCGCAGCACGGAACGCATCCTCACGACGCACACCGGAAGCTTGCCGCGTCCCTGGGACCTGACCACGCTGCTGGAGCAGCTCGACGCCGGGACGCTCGCCGATCCCTCGGCGTTCGAGAGGAGGGTCCGCGAGGCCGTCGTCGAGGTCGTACGCAAGCAGATCGACGCGGGAGTCGACGTCGTGAACGACGGCGAGCAGGGCAAGGTCGGCTACTCCACGTACGTGCGGCACCGTCTCACGGGCTTCGGCGGGCAAAGCGCCGTCGCGCCGCGCGCCGACTGGGCCGACTTTCCGGAGGCCGCCGCGCGTTCCGAGCGTCCCTCCGGCATCTCACGCCCGGCATGCAACGGCGCGATCGAGTGGAAGGACCGCAACGCGGTCCAGAAGGACATCGAGAACTTCCGCGCGGCGCTGGCGGGAGCGCAGCCGACGGAGGCGTTCATGACCGCGGCGTCCCCCGGCGTGATCGCGCACTTCCTGCGCAACGAGCACTACCCGAGCCGCGAGGCGTATCTCGCGCGCCTGGTCGACGTGATGAAGGAGGAGTACGACGCGATTCACCGCGCGGGCTTCGTGCTGCAGATCGATTGTCCGGACCTGGCGATGAGCCGGCACCTGGCGTTCGCCGAGGTGTCGAACGCGGAGTTCGTGAAGATCGCCGCCGGCAACGTCGACGCGCTCAATCACGCCCTTCGCGACATCCCTCCCGATCGGATGCGGCTGCACCTCTGCTGGGGTAACTACGAGGGCCCGCATCACCGGGACATCCCGCTCCGGGCGATCTTCGCCACGGTCGTCAAGGCCCGGCCGCAGGCGCTGTCCTTCGCGGGCGCGAATCCGCGCCACGAGCACGAGTGGGCCGCCTTCAAGGACGTGAAGCTTCCGGACGACAAGGTCATCATCCCCGGCGTGCTCGATTCGACGACCAACTTCATCGAGCATCCGGAGCTGGTGGCGCAGCGTCTCGTGCGCTACGCGGGGGTCGTCGGACGCGAGCGTGTCATCGCGGGCACGGACTGCGGCTTCGCGACGTTCGCGCGCTCGAAGCCGATCGTGGAGCCCGAGATCGCGTGGGCGAAATTCCGCGCGATGTCGGAGGGCGCGCGCCTGGCGTCGGCGCAGCTCTGGAAATAGGGATTACGGCGAGATCGGCGGCAGGTCGGCGTCGCGCGCGCCCGACGTCCGCACCGTGAAGTTCTCGGGAATCTCGCGGCCGGCCTCCAGGTACGCGCGACGGATCGCCTCGACGTTCGGCGCGAAGATCGTCTTGCGGTTCGACTTCGCCCACTCGTTCGACGAGCGGAGCGGCTCCACCGAGCCCTGGAACCGCGGCATGACGTAGCGCGCGAAGAGCTCGAAGCTCCGGAGCGTCTGCTCGCGCGTCGCCCACTCGTGCGCGCGGAAGAGGATCCCGCCGAAGCCGCCGGCGGAGAGCTGCCACAGCCGTTCGATGCACTCGATCACCGTCGGCGGCGAGCCGACCAGCGTGGTGCGCGCCTTGACGCCCTGGCGCAGCGGATCGTGCACGCGGCCGGGCGGGCGCCCGATCGTGTCCTCGAAGTACGACACGGTCTCGTGCCGCTCGGCGCGCTCGACCTCGCGCAACGCCTGCTCGTCGTCCTCGGCGACGTGGCAGATGACGACGAGCCGCCAGTTCTTCCGGTCGATCGTCTTGCCGTGGCGCGCCGCACTCTCCTCGGCGATCTTCCACTGCTGCGCGAGCGCGTCCGGTCCGCCCGGCAGCCCGGCGCCGATCGAGAGCACGCCGAGCCCGTGCTTGCCGGCGGCCGCCATCCCGGACGGCGTGATCGCGCTGGCGACCGCGATCGGAAAGTGCGGATCCGTGTAGGGCGCCAGATGCAGGCGCGCGTCGCGCAGCTCGAACCAGTCCGTCTTCATCGTCACCGGCTCGTCGCACGCCAGCAGGCGCATGATCGCCTCGAGCGACTCGTCCATGCGCTGCCGCTGATGGATCGGCTCGATCCCCATCATGTACGCGTCGGACACGAGCGCGCCGGGACCGCAGCCGAGCATGGCGCGGCCGCGCGTCATGTGGTCCAGCTGGACGAAGCGCTGCGCCACCAGCAGCGGATGGTGATACGGCAGGCTCGTCACGCCCGAGCCGAGCATGATGTGGCGTGTGCGCTCGGCAGCGGCGGCGATGAAGATCTCCGGCGAGGCGATGATCTCCCAGCCGGCGGAGTGATGCTCGCCGATCCAGACCTCGTCGTAGCCGAGGTGGTCCATCCACTCGATCAATTCCATGTCGCGTCCCATCGCGAGCGTCGGGTTCTCGTCGATGCGGTGGAACGGAGCCAGGAAGATGCCGAACTTCATTCCGCGGTGAGCCATCAGATCTCTCCCATCGTCGTGCGATCGCGGCGCCGGGCCGACCACTCGAGCCCGCGCCCTTGACGTCGCCAGAATCCCGTCAGCACTGCCACCGAGAGTACCCCACCCGCGCCGCCGAACGCACACGCGGCCGGCGTGCCGAATCGCTCGGCGATGGTGCCGATCACGAGCGATCCGAACGGCGTCACCCCGGCGAACACGAGCGCGTAGAGGCTCATGATGCGTCCGCGGAGCGCGTCGGGCACCGTGACCTGCAGCATCGAATTACAGCTCGCCTGGAACACGATCTGCGCGAACCCGACGAGCACGAGGAGCGTCGCGGTCGCCCCCACGCCGCCGACCGTGGCCAGCACGACGGTCCCGCTCGACACCAGGAGCCCGGCGGCCACGGGCAACGCGATCGGCGGCCGGCCCTGGATCACGACGGCGAGCGACAGCGCGCCCACGATCGCGCCGCTGCCGAGGGACGCCATCAACCAGCCGAACGTGCTCGGTCCGGCGTGGAGCACGTGCTTGGTGATGAGCGGCACCAGCACGTTGAAGTTGATCACGAAGAATCCGACGGTCAGCAAGAGCGCCAGCGTGAAGCCGATGACCGGCGTGGTGACGGCGTATCCGAGCCCGCCCTGGATCTTCTCGAGCATCGTCGTGCCGGGCGACGGGTGCGGCTCGCCTTCACTGCGCACCGCGGACAGCGCCAGGATCACCGCGACGAAGCTCACGGCGTTGAGCAGAAACGCTTGCGCCAGACCGTAGCGCGCGATCAGGAGGCCGGCCACCGCCGGGCCGACCAGGCGCGCCGCGTTGAACATCGCCGAGTTCAACGCGATCGCGTTCATCAGATCGCGCTTCGCGACCATGTTCGCGACGAACGCCTGTCGCGTCGGGATGTCGAACGCGTTGGCGATGCCGTACACGGTGGCCAGGACCGCGACGTGCCAGTAGCGGACGCGATGGCTCCAGACGAGGTACGTCAGCGCGAACGCCTGCAGCATGAGCACGCTCTGCGTCGCGATGAGCAAGCGTCGTTTCGCGACGCGATCGACGACGGCGCCGGCGGGCACCGAGATGAACAGCACCGGCGCGAACTGGAGCGCGCTGATGATGCCGAGCTTGAACGCGGAATTCGTCAGCTCCAGCACCAGCCAGGCCTGTCCGACGCGCTGCATCCAGGTCCCCACCTGCGACACGATCTGGCCCGTCAGGAACACGCGGAAATCGCGATGCGTGAGCGCGCTCAAACCGGCGGGCAGGGGCATGGGGCTTCATCTTGACACAGCGCGGCTCGCGTTCTGTCGACGCGGAGCGTCACCATCGCCCATGGGGGTAAGCGGCTACCCCCGATTTTGCGGGGCCCTCTTCCGCTTTCGAGGGGTCGGATCTTGTCGAACGTGACAATGGATAGATTGGCGTGTCGGAAGTCGCGAATAAACCTTTGATCCCCTCCCGGTCTCGGCGAAGCGGATCACGGGATACCTATGGCTCTCTTCTTGCCTCCTACCCTGCGCTGTCCCGCATCGGGAGCCCTGGGCACACCCAGGACGCTATGCAGTCTTCTCGGAGCTGCCGATGAACCGGCCCGTTCTGGCGCCACCTGAACAGGCGCCGCGGATCCCCAACGCCTTCCCCCGCGAGGTCCGTGAACGGCTCCGCAGCGACGATCTCAACCGTGTCCTGAATGCGGCGCTGGAGGCCGTCGCCGCCGGCATCGTGATCACCGACCGGAATGGCGTGATCACACAGGTCAACCCGGCGTTCACCAAAATGACGGGCTGGGAGGCGGCCGAGATCATCGGCCGCACGCCGTCGTTTCTCAAGTCCGGCGTGCACGATGACGCGTTCTACGCCGCGCTCTGGGACACGATCCTCGCCGGCCGCGTCTGGCAAGGACAGATCGTGAACCGCCGGAAGGATGGCTCGCTCTACACCGAAGAGCAGACGATCACGCCGGTGTTCGCGCCGGACGGCCGCCTCACGCACTTCGTCGCGAGCAAGCACGACGTGTCCGATCGCGAGCGTCTGACCCAGCAGCTCCACGAGCGCGAAGCGCACTACCGCTCGCTCATCGAGAGCGTGCTCGACGTCATCATCGTGATCGACACCGACGGCACGATCCGGTACGGGAGTCCCTCCATGCAGCGCGTCCTCGGGCATGCGCCGAACGAGCGCACCGGACGGCCGGCGCTCGAGCTCGTGCATCCCGACGATCAATCGCTCGTCAGGATGATGTGCGCCGCCTGTCTCGACGATCCCGCGTTCGTCGGCGCCGCAACGTACCGCCTGCAGCACCGGGACGGCTCGTGGCGCGTGATGGAAGCCGTCGGCAAAAGCTTCGTGTACGAGTCGGTGGTCCACGGCGTGGTCGTCACCGCCCGCGATGTCACGGAGCGCCGCCGCGCCGAGGAGACGCAGGCGCGCCTGCGCGAGCAGCTGATGCAGCGCGAGAAGCTCGCGGCGCTCGGCGAGCTGCTCGCCGGCGTCGCGCACGAGCTCAACAATCCGCTGTCGGTCGTGCTGGGACACATCGATCTGCTGAGAGCCACGGCAAAGGGGTCGATCGCCGTCCGCGCCGAGAAGATGAGCTCGGCGGCCGAACGGTGCACGCGCATCGTGAGGAACTTCCTGACGCTGGCGCGCCAGCATCCGCAAGAGCGGGCGCGCGTCGCCGTGGGTCAGGTTGTCGAGGAGGCGCTCGAGCTCGTCGCCTATCCGCTGCGCGTCGACGGGATCCGCGTGACCCTCGATCTCCCCGAAGATCTGCCGCTGGTCTTCGCGGATCCGCACCAGCTGCACCAGGTCTTCCTCAATCTCGTCACCAATGCCCACCAGGCGCTGCGCAGCGCGACCGGGCCCCGACAGATCACGGTGTCCTCGAAGGCGGAATCCGACGGGATGGTGTGCATCGAGGTCAGCGACACCGGTCCCGGCATCGCCGACGACATCGCGTCACGCATCTTCGAGCCGTTCTTCACCACGAAACCGCTCGGACAGGGCACGGGGCTCGGCCTGCCGATCTGCAAGGGTATCGTCGAGGCGCACGGCGGCACGCTCACGGTGGAAGGGCGACCGGGTGTCGGCGCCTGCTTCCGGGTGCGTCTGCCGATCGGTGAGTCCGACGGCGCGCTGGACGGTGGCGCCTCGTCGCCGCCGCTCTCCGAAGAAGGCAAGGCGATCCTCGTCGTGGACGACGAGCCGGCGGTCGCCGGCATGCTGGAGGAAATGCTGACGCGGTCGGGGTTCCGCGTCCAGACGGCGGGCAACGGCCGCGAGGCGCTGGAACACCTGCGGCAGCGGTCCTACGACATGGTGCTGAGCGACGTCCGGATGCCGGAGCTCGACGGCATCGGGCTCTATCGCGAGGTGGAGCGAGAGATCCCCGCGCTGCGAAGGCGCTTCGCCTTCATCACCGGCGACACGCTGAACAACGCGACCGATCAGTTCCTCGCGGCGACCCGGCTCCCGTGCCTCTCGAAGCCATTCACGATCGACGCCGCGCTCAGCGTGATCGCGATGACGCTGACGACGGAGACGACGGCCGACTCACGAGCCTGACGGTTCCCGCCAGCGCCGTGAGCGCGCCCAGCGCGCTCAGGATCACGACCAGCGGCAACGTCCCACCGGGGAGCGCGACCCGGAGCGTCTCCGCGCCGATCGTGACGAGCATCGTTCCGGCGACGCCGAGCGCCGCGATGCCGAGCCAGCGTCGAAGCTGCGAGGCGAGGACCGCGGACCCGATCGTCGCGCGGTGAGTCCGATCGGCGAAGCTCACCAGCTCCAGCAGGAAGAAGACCGCGGCGCCGAAGCCGGTCGCAGTCAGGACGTCGACGCGACCGCCGGTGATCACGAGCGTGAAGGTGTACTCGATGAGCGCGAGCGCGGCTCCGCTGGTCGCCAGCGGGACGGACCTGATCGCCACTCCGCCGAGGCCGAGCAGAAGGACCGGCACGGTAAGCCAGGCGAGCGGCAGGGACGGCAGAACGCTCAGCGGCAACCCGGCCAGCGCGACGACGAGTGCGGCCGCCAGGAGACGAATCACCCGGCGATCACCTGGCGAACGCGCGGACGTCGCCACCCGGCGAAGACCGCGTCCAGTGAGCCCTCGCCATCCCACTCCGCGATCGTGACGCCACGCCGGCGGAACTCGTCGAGCTCGGCGCGGCGCTCGAGGGCCCACAGCCCCGCCGCCACGTCGGCCGCGAGAGAGCTGCGCGTCGCCGCCCGGGCCGACGCGATCGGCGAAATGGCGACGACGATCACGTCGAACCCGCGCCCGATCAGGTTCGCCAGCGCGTCGACGAACCGCGGGTCGAGCAGCGGCGTCAGCGCGATGACCAGCGCTTGCGCCGGCAGCACGCGCGGCGGCACGAGATCGAGGTCTTTCGCCACGTGCGTGAACACGACGGCCGCGCGAAGCAGCGTCTCGAGCAGGCGCTCCTGCTGCGCCCGGCCGGAGCCCGGCTTCACCCAGCGGAGCACGCCACCGTACTCGATGAGCCCCACGCGATCCCGGCGAGCCAGGTAGGCCGCCGCCAGCGAGCCGGCGCCGCGCACCGCGGCGTCGACGACCGTCATCCCGTCCGGCCCGACGTGCGACAACGTGTCGACCATGATGACGACGTCGGCGTTGCGCTCCGGGTGGTGCTGGGTGACGTGGAGCTTGCCGAGCCGCAAGGTCGCGCGCCAGTTCACGTGCCGGATCTGATCGCCTGGCGCGAACGGGCGGATCTCTCGAGGCTCGATGCCGTCGCCGGACGCGGGCGAGACGTAGTTGCCGACCGACGTCTGCGTGCGCGCCGGGCGCGGCAAACGCTGCACCGCGGTCAGGCGCGGATAGACGGCGATCGTCGCGCGTGTCTGGTGTCGCGTCTCGCTCGCGGCGAGGCCGAGCGGTTCCCACACGCGAACGTGCGGACCGCCGAGGACCAGGCGCTGGCGTCCGGAACAGCGAAGGTCGAACGTCCAGCGACGTTCCTCTCCCGCGCGCAGCGTGAAGAACGCGTGGTGGCGCCCGCGCTCGACGGTGACCAGCGGCGGCAGCGGCTGGAACAGCTCGAGCAGCGGCATCGCCGTGCCGGCGCGCAGCGTCACGGTGACCGTCACCCGATCCTGCTCGACGACTCGATCGGTCGAGACCTCGTGCGCGAGTTCGAACACAGGCGTCCGGCGCGGTCGTCCCGCGATCATCAGCGCGACGACGAGCGGAACCGCGACGACCATGATGTCGGCGCGGCCCGTCAGCACTCCGAGGAAGAGCGCCCAGCCGACGAACGTCAGGAACGAGACGTTCAGGGCCGTCGGGCGCCAGGTCACGAGGCCTCCGTCACCGGGTGGGTGACCCGGTCAGCGGGGCGGGTGACTCCGTCACCCGCGGGGCCGGGTGACTCCGTCACCCGCGGGGTGGGGGACTCCGTCACCGGGTCGGTGACTCCGCCGCCGGCGCGGGAACTTCGCGGAGCAGGTCTTCCACGACGTGGCTGGCGGTGGTCTTCGACACCCACAGTTCGGGCTTGAGGACCAGGCGATGCGCCAGGGCGCCGACCGCCACGGCCTTCACGTCGTCCGGCAACACGAACTCGCGTCCGCCCAGCGCGGCCTCGGCGCGGGCCAGTTTCAACAGCGCGAGGCTTCCGCGTGGCGAAGCGCCGAGCGCCACGCGATGATCCGTGCGCGTGGCGATGACCAGGTCGACGATGTAGCGTTCGACGGCATCGCTCACGAACACGTCCTCGAGCGCCGCCTGCATCGCGACGAGCTCGTCGCGCGCGATGATCGTCGGCACGGTCGCCGCGTCCGTGCGCCGCTCACGCCGGCGGCGCAGTATTTCCTGTTCGGCCGCCGGATCGGGATATCCGACCGCCACGCGCACGAGGAACCGATCCAGCT
This sequence comes from Candidatus Rokuibacteriota bacterium, assembly GCA_003220195.1. Classification (GTDB taxonomy): domain Bacteria; phylum Methylomirabilota; class Methylomirabilia; order Rokubacteriales; family CSP1-6; genus AR8. The sequence continues at coordinate 18,108 of QHRT01000073.1, forward strand.
GCGCCTCGGGCAACGGGTACGTGCCTTCGAGCTCGATCGGGTTCTGCGTCGCGATGACCAGGAATGGCGGCTCCAGCGGAAACGACTGGCCTTCCACCGTCACCTGGGATTCCTGCATCGCCTCCAGCAAGGCCGACTGCGTCTTCGGCGTGGCTCGATTGATCTCGTCACCGAGCAGCAGATTGGTGAACACCGGGCCGTGACGGAACTCGAAGCGCGCCTCGCGCTGGTCGTAGAGGAAGCTGCCGGTGATGTCGCTCGGCAGGAGATCGGGCGTGAACTGGATGCGGCGAAAGCGGAGGTCGAGCGCCTGGGCCAGGAGCCGTGCGATCAGGGTCTTGGCGAGGCCGGGATAGTCTTCGATCAGGATGTGGCCGTTCGCCAGAATTCCGGCGAAGACCCGCTGGAGCACGTCGTCCTTGCCGGCGACGACGCGGCCGATCGCGGCGACGACGTCCCGCGCGCGCTCGGCGACGGCGGCGACCTTCACGGCTCTCGCTCGATGCCGGCGATCGCGTCGCGCAGATCCGCGAGCGCGGGGCCCCGATTGAAGAATCGCAGCCGGGGGGGAGCGAGCTGTCGGGGCGTGAGCGTCGCGATTCGCGGCCAGAGCGTCTGCTCGAAATATCTGCGGCTGCGCGCGCCGGCGCGGACGTCGCCGATCAGCGCCTGGAAGTGCGGCGGGACTTCGGGCGGGGCCGCGCCGCGCCGGCGCGCGTCGTCGAGGGCGGATCCGCCGTCGAGCGCCAGCGCGCGCACGAAGCTGCCGCGCAGCTCGAAGATCGCGATCGCGAACACGAGGGCCGCGGCGAGACGCAGGACCAGGGCCCGGAGCGGCGATTCGACGAAGACGTACACCGGCACCGCCACCAGCGCCACGACCACGACGAGCGTCGTGTAGCGGATCGCCGCCCGGACGGGATGCCACTCAAGAGGCATGCGACGCCTCGCGATCGGGCGACGCCGCCAGCCGGTCCAGCGCTGCCTTGATCTCGTCGAGGCAATCGCACGCCGAGTCGCGCGCGGCGGCGCCGAGCTCGCGGTCGCTGAAGCGCGCCAGCTCGAACAGCGTCGTGAGACGCTCGAGCGCCGGGCGCGGCACCGGGAGCCGGGCGAGCGCCGAGCGCATGAACTCGGCGGGGGTCTGCCACGGCGCGCGCGGCGCTCGGGCGGCCTCGAGCGCGCGCTCGAAGCGACGATACGCGCGGATGATCGCCGCGCGCGCGTCCCGTTCGGTCCGCAGATCGTCGAGGCTCTCGTCGATCGTTTCGAGCAGGTGTGAAGCCGCGGCCTCGTCGGCGTGACCGAACCACCACTTCTCCAGACGCTCGGCAAACGCGAGCAGGAGCGCCACGGCCAGCGTCGCGAACGCGACGACCACCGCCAGCACGGCGACGACCGTATCGAATAACGGGACCGACGTCGACGGCTTGCGCGAGCGCGCCAGGAGGTCGAGGAGCTGCGCGATCGCGCCGAAGCCGGCGCCGACGGACTGCCCGTCTCCGGGCGAGAGCCGTGCCCAGATGAGATACATCGCCGCCGCGATCGACAGCATCACCGGGAACGAGATGAGCGCCGCCGCCCACGCGGGGATCCGTCGCCGCTCCGGGACGGGCGTGATCTCCGGCTCGCGGCGCCGTTCGGCCCGCAGCACGGCGACGAAGATGATCGCGGACAGGGCGAGCAGCACCAGGACGAACGTCCGGACCGCGCCCGGCAGCTGGATCGTCAGGGTGGCGCCGCGCGGCGCATCGGCCGCTCCCGTCGGCGGGCCGAGCGTCGCCGCGACGGCGACCAGCAGGCCGATCGCGATACTGCCTGCGGCTGCACCGATCCGTGCGGTCAAGCCGGACGCGCTCCTCGCCCACGGTTTTTCCGACAGGTTGCCACGCAATCTAGAACGTCAGGGGCCCCGAGGGGCGCGCGGACGCGCCCGTAATGGCCCCCGACACTCCCAACGCTCGGCAGCGCGCCGGCAAAGCCGGACGCACTCCTCGACGACGGTTTCTCCACGCACAACGTTCGCGGATGATGCATCGCCGGCCGCCCAGCGTCAATCGTGCATACGATACTGTTCTCGGACGCCTTCGCGGGAGGAGAGTGACATGAACGAGATCGCCACGAGCTTCGGCACGCGCTTGCGCTGGTGGCGCCAGCGGCGCGGGCTCTCGCAGCTGGACCTCGCCCTCGGCGCCGAAACGACGCAGCGGCATCTCAGTTTTCTCGAGTCCGCGCGGGCGACACCGAGCCGCGAGATGGTGCTGCGACTCGCCGCCGCGCTCGACCTGCCGCTCCGCCAGCAGAATGCTTTGCTGCTCGCCGCGGGGTACGCGCCCCGGTGGCGGGAGAGCGATCTCTCCGCGCCGGCGCTCGCGCGGGTGAACGACGCGCTCGACTACATGCTGGCGCAGCAGGAGCCGTATCCCGCGTTCGTCGTGGACCGACGCTGGAACCTCCTGCGCGCGAACGAAGGCGCGGCGCGCCTGACCGAGTTTCTGACCGGCCCGCGCGCGGCCGTTGCGGCGCCGGCCGAGCCCGTGAACCTGGCGATCGCGCTGATGTCGCCGGACGGCTTGCGGCCGTTCATCGTGAACTGGGAGGAGGTCGCGCTCTACTTCGTCCGCGGCGTGCAGGCGGACGCGCTCGCCGACAACACGCCGGAGACCGCAGATCTGTTGAAGCGGCTGCTCGCGTTTCCCGGACTGCCGGCGGTGACGACGGTGCTGCCGGCAACGGACGAGGACCCGCCGGTGGTCGCGATCCACTTCCGGCGCGGTGAGACGTCGCTGCGACTGTTCACGACGATCGCGACGCTCGGCACGCCGCAAGACGTGACGCTCTCGGAGATCCGCATCGAATGCTTCTTCCCGGAAGACGAGGAGACGGCCCGTGTCTTCCGCGACTGGGCGACCCGGTCCGATGCGAAGGCGGCGGCCTATTCCCTCACAGGGAATTGATCGCGACGTGTCGGCGACGCACGCTGGAGCAGCGCCAGGGAGGTGCTCCATGCTTCGCGTCGCGATCTGCGGGACGTTCGCTGCGAGTCTCGAGCCCAGGGTGCGCGCCCGGCTCGCCACACCGTGCGAGATCACGCTCGCGGATGAGAAGAGCGTCGTGTCGCGGATGCCGGACGTGGACGTGCTGGTGACGATGGCGTTCACGCGTGACATGGCGAACGCCGCGAAGCGACTCCGGCTGATCCAGGTCCCCGGCGCCGGACTCGATCGCATCGATCGCTTCGCGGTGCCGCCCGGGACGTGGCTCGCCAACGTGTACGGTCACGAGACCGGGATCGCCGAGTACGTGCTCGGCGCGATGCTGACCTTGACCCGTGACCTCGTGCGGCTCGACGCGGCGCTGCGTCGCGGGACGTGGGAGAGCCAGTGGGCCGTGGGTGGGGAGCCGCCCGCGCCGTTTCCGGAACTGGCCGGCAAGACCCTCGGCATTCTCGGGTACGGCCGCATCGGCCAGTGCCTGGCTCCACGGGCACGCGCGTTCGACATGACGGTGCTCGCCATCCGGCGCGATGTCAGTCAAGCGGATGCGCACGCCACCGTGCGCGGTCCCGAGGCGCTCGACGACGTCCTGGCGCAGAGCGACGGCCTCGCGATCACCCTGCCGCTCACGAACGACACCCGCGGTCTCCTGGGGAAGCGTGAGCTCTCCTCGATGAAGCGCACGGCCGTCCTGGTCAACGTCGCGCGCGCCGAGGTCGTCGACGAGGACGCGCTCTACGCGGCGCTCGCGGCGCGGACGATCGCCGCCGCCGCGCTCGACGTGTGGTATCGATATCCGACGTCCGCCGGGGCGACGCTGCCCGCGCGGCGTCCGTTCCACGAGCTGCCGAACGTGCTCATGACACCGCACATCTCCGGCTGGACCGAGGGCATGATGTCGGCGCGCGCGCGGGTGATCGCCGAGAACATCGAGCGGGCCGCGCGCGGCGAGCCGCCGCTCAACCTGATTCCGCCGTCGGGATAGCTCTCTGCGCCTGCCGTTCTTCTACGGCTGGGTGATCGTCGCGGTCACCTTCGTGACGATGGGCGTGGGCGTCAACGCGCGCACCGCGTTCTCGCTCCTGTTCCCGCCCATGCTCGCGGAATTCGGCTGGAACCGCGGCGTGACGGCTGGCGCGTTCTCGTTCGGGTTTCTGATCGCCGCCGTGCTGAGCCCGTCGCTGGGCCGGCTGATGGACCGCCGCGGTCCGCGCGTCGTCATCGAGCTCGGCGTCGGCATGATGGCGCTCGGCCTGATGCTCGCGACGTTCGTGGAGAAGCCGTGGCATCTCTACCTGACGCTCGGCGTGCTGGTCGGCGCCGGCAGCGTCTGCCTCGGCTACACGGGGCAGGCGCTGTTCCTTCCCAACTGGTTCGTGCGCCGGTCGGCGTCGGTTCCATCATCGTGCTGCCGTGGCTCGCGAGCCTGATCGCGCGCGCCGGCTGGCGTACTGCGTGCTGGACGCTCGGTTTCTTGATTCTCGGCTTGCTGGCGCCGCTGAATCTCCTGTTGCGGCAGCGACCGCAAGATCTCGGGCTCGAGCCCGACGGGGATTCGTCGTTGCGCGACCGCGCCGGCGCCGGCAAGCATGTCAACGTGGTCGACGCCGCGTGGGCCGCCGTCGACTGGACGCTCGGCCGCGCCATGCGCACGGCGCGGTTCTGGTGGATCGCGCTCGGCTATCTCTCCGGACTGTTCGCGTGGTACGCGGTGCAGATCCACCAGACGAAGTACCTCGTCGAGATCGGGTTCAGCGCGTCGTACGCGGCGTGGGCGCTCGGGTTCGTGAGCCTCGCCGGCATTCCGGGGCAGATCGCGCTCGGGCATCTGTCCGATCGCATCGGGCGCGAGTGGGTGTGGACCATCGGCAGCGGCGGCTTCGTCATCTGTTACGTCGCCCTGCTCCTGCTGCCGTCCTTCCCGACGGGGGCGCTCCTCGCGGTGATGGTGCTGTCGCAGGGCATGCTCGGCTACAGCCTCACGTCGGTGATGGGCGCGATTCCGGCCGAGATCTTCGAGGGCCGCCACTACGGATCGATCCTCGGCGCGCTGATGGTGGCCGCGGTCGTCGGCGGGGCCGCCGGCCCCTGGGTGGCGGGAGCACTCCACGACAGGACGGGCACCTACACGATCGCGTTCTGGATCGCGATCGCCGGCAGCACGCTCTCCGCCTTCGCGATCTGGCGCGCGGCGCCGCGTCACGTGCGCGCGGTCGCGGGGCGCGTTTCGCTTCATCGAGTCGAGGAACGATGACCGTCGGGCGAGCGTCGCGCGGCGACCGCCGGCCGTGGTAGTTTCGCGCGCGTGAGACATCTGGTCGCTCCCGCTGTGGTCGTGGTCGCGGGTCTGATCGGTGTGGCGAACGCGGCGGCCCTGACGGTCCAGGAAGCGATTCTCCGCGTGACGCCCGCCGTCGTTCGCGTCATCTCGGACGTGCGCGGCAAGGTCACGCTCAACTGCGGGACCGGACCGCTCACGATCGAGCCCACGCCGTTCCTGGAGACGGGGACGGGGTGGTTCATCGACGGGCGCGGGTACCTGATCACCAACGCGCACGTCGTCGATCCCGCCTACCGGGTGCCGCCGTGGGTGACGCACGAGTTGAAGAAAAATGCGATCGACGAGGCGTGCGTCTATCCGGCACTGAAAGCGCGCGGGATCGCACGCGGAACGCAGCCTGACGTCGAGGAAAGCATCCGCCGTGAAGCCTCGATGCGGGCGTTCCCGACGGTGACGGTCACCCCATCGGCTCGGGTCATCGTGATGTACGGGGGTGTCCCGCTCGTCGCCCAGGTCAGGAAGTTCAGCGCGCCCGCATCGTTCGATGCCGCCGGACACCCCACCAGGGACTTCGGGCGTGATCTGGCGTTGCTCCAGGTGAAAGATGGCGTCTATCCGGCGCTGCCGCTGACCCCGCGCGACGTGAACGTGGGTGACCCGGTGTACATCCTCGGATTCCCGGCCGTCGTCGCACGAAACGAGCTGCTGAATCCCAACGTTTCGGCGTCCACGACGATGGGGCTGGTGTCGGCCTTCCAGAAGGATGCGATCGGTCAGGACATGCTGCAGACCGACGCGTCGGCCGCGCACGGGAACAGCGGCGGCCCGGGGATCACGAAGGACGGCAGCGTCGTCGGGGTGCTGACTGCCGTGACACTGTCGGAAGGGAGCGGCGGCGCGATCGTGCAGGGATTCAATTTGTTGATCCCGGCAAAGGACGTCAACACGTTCATCGCCGGTACGCCTCTCGACCCGGGGCGCAGTCGGTTCAACGACGCGTGGAACGCCGGAGTCTCGGCGCTCTTCGCGGAGCGATACGCGACCGCCGCCGCCAGGATCCGCGAAGCCGACCTTTTGTCGCCGAACGTCACGGTCGTCAGGAAGCTCCTGATGGAGGCCGAGGACAAGGTGAAGAACCCGCCGCCGCGGCCGTTCCCGTGGGCGTGGGCGACGTTCGGCGTGACGCTGTTGAGCGGGGCCGCGTTCGGAGCCATGTGGGGCCGCCGCTGGTGGAAGGGCCGGTTCCGGATCCTTCCGGCTCAGGTCATCGGCCTGATCGAGAAGGGCGGGAACCCGGTCATGGTCGACGCGCGAAGCCCCGCCGAGTTCGACACGAGCCCGCTGACACTTCCGCGCGCGGTGCGTCTGGCCCCGGACGACGCGGCCGCGGGACGGATTCAGCTCCAGCTGGATCCCACGCAGACCATCGTGACGTACTGCACCAGCCCGGAGGAAGCGACCAGCGAGCAGGTCGCGCGGATTCTCCGCAAGCGCGGGTACCGGAACGTGCGAATTTTGAAGCACGGGCTCGGCGGCTGGACGAACGCGCGCCTGCCGGTCGAAGCGAAATTGCACATGCCCTCGATCGGCGTCGAGCTCTACAAGAATCTCTCGCTCAGCGACGTCGAGCGGCGGCGATTTGCGGCGCAGCAGGTCATCTTCCGCAGGGGCGACGACGCCCGCGGCGAAGCGTTCCTGGTCCATGCGGGCACCGTCGAGATCCGGCGGCGCATGAACGGGTCCGCGCGCGTGCTCCGCAAGCTGGGCGAGGGTGAGCTGTTCGGCGAGATGGCGCTGTTCCGCGGAGCGCCACGCTCGGCCGACGCGGTCGCGACGACGGATGCGGAGTTGCTGGTGATCACCGCCGACCGGCTGGACTGGCTGATCTTGAACCGGACCCCGCTCACCAAGGAGATGCTGCGACAGCTGGCGAATTTCGTGGCGGAGGCCGACTCGGAGGGGCTCGAGCGATAGTACAGTAGGCGCTCACCGGAGGTGATCGGATGATCACGAAGTTCTCGACGCTCTACGTCGGCCACATCGAGCTGGAACGGTGCGGGTTCTCGGGCACCCCGGCCGACGATCGGCGGTATCCGAACTCGAGATTGATCGAGGTGTTCGACACGACCATCGAGCTCGCGCGCGTCGTCGACGAGCTCGGATACGACATCTTCTGGCTCGCCGAGCATCACTTCCAGCACGAGGGCTACGAGTGCCTGCCGAACATTCCGATGATGGCGGTCGACCTGGCGCACCGGACCGAGCGCGTCAAGATCGGCTGCGCGTTCAACGTCGTTCCCACGTGGCACCCGTTGCGGCTCGCCGAGGACTATGCGACCGCGGACGTCCTGACGGGAGGCCGCCTCGTCTTCGGCATCGGGCGCGGCTACCACACGCGCGAGGTGGAGACGTTCGGCAACCCGATGCTGGACGCGGAAGCCAATCGCGAGCTCTTCGAGGAGCAGGTGGAGATCATCCTGAAAGCGTTCAACCAGGAGTCGTTCTCCCACCAGGGCAAGCACTACACGATTCCGCCGGAGGTTCCGTATCGCGGCTATCAGCTGAAGGAGATCACGCTGGTGCCGCGTCCCGCGCGCCTGCCGGTCGAGACCTGGCAGCCGATCGTGAGCGGGAGCGCGCGGGGGCTCGACTTCATGGCGCGTCACGGCATCAAGGGCGTCATCTCGGCGACCGCCGAGGAGTTCGTCGACCGGTGGATGCGCGACTACCAGGCGGCCGCGCGCCGGTACGGCCGCGAGCTCGCGCTCGGCGAAGACCTGCTGCTCGGATTCCGGATGTGCATCGACGACACCGTCGAGGGAGCGATCGCGCGCGCCCGCCCGTCGTTCGAGGAGCACGCGAAGTTCATGGCGCCGCTCGGCATGCTGCGGTACAGCGAGGAGCACGTGAAGGCGGTCGCGGCGCGGACGCCGCAGTCACCCACCGCGGCCAGTCTCGAAAACGGCGTCCGCAATCGCAGCTGGCTCTGCGGACCGGCGCGCGACATCGTCGCCTACCTGAAAGACGTCGAGGCGAGGTACCCGGGCCTCGACCACATCATGATCGCGTGGGCGCTCGGCACGCCGCGCGCGCACATGATCGAGCAGCTGACGCGGTTCGCGCGGGAGGTCATGCCGGCGTTCCGGAAGTAGCGAAGCTACGGGTCCGGCGTTGTGGTGGTCCCCCGCTCCCCACGCTGCCGGATCTCGGACGATGAGAGATCGAGCCGGAACCGGCTCTCCGGAATGGCCGTGAACAGCGTCTTGAACTGCGGCGGCAGCGCGACGTCGGCGAGCGAGACCACGCGTCCCGTCGCATCGATCCGGACCGCGACCAGAAAGCCGCATCCCTGGCCAGCCATCTCCCCGAGCGCCGCGATCATCCGGCGCTCGTCGTTGTCGTAATACCTCGCAGCGACCAGGCGCTCCGCCGTGTCGGCGCCGACGACGAACGTGGCGCCGGGCAGCAGGCGTGATTTCTGGAGGAAGGTTGGCGCCCGCGTCAGCTCGACGCGCGCGCGCCCTCGAAACTGCGCGAGCCGGTGCCGCACGTCGGCCGCGCCGAGCGGCGGCTTGTCGACGTTCACGACCGAAAGCTCGAAGGCGACCGGCCCGCCGGCGATTTCCTCCGCGACGCGCGCCAGCGAGAGATGCCCCTCGTGCAGCGGATTGAACGAGCCGGGCAGCACCACAACCGGCACCGGCGCCGACGTCTCGAGCCGACCGTCGGGCCAGGCGGTGACGCGATCGATGCTCCCGGCGAGCAGCTGATCGATCAGGTCCACGTCTCTTCCGTATAGCGTTCGTCGGAGTCGATCAGCACACGCGGCGACGACGCGGCGACGCCGCAGCCTCGCGCGAGCCACAGCACGATGGCGCCGGCCACGAGATCTTCTTCGGCAGGCCGATCGCGCTTCGTCTTGTCGAGCACGATCGAGCAGAGCTCGACGGCCGCGCCGGTCGCGACGGCGATGTGGCAGCGATCCTCGCCCTGTCGCATGCGATCAGTGCCGAGCGCTGCGGTCGCTCCCAGTCCGATCGGCAGCGCCGCGTCGGGGGCGAGCGTCGCCGCGCGCTCGCGCGCTCTTCGGGCCAGCGCGACGGCCGTCTCATTGCTACACGCCTGGGTCGGGGTCGCGCCGAGAAACGCCGCCAGCGCACGGGCGTGGTACGGGACGATGGCCTCGAGCAGCAGTCGCGACCCGCCGGGCACGCGCAACAATTCGGCAATCGCGCCGCTGCCGCCACCGGTGATGGCGAGCACGGCCTGGCGGCCGGACGAGTGGATCGCCGAGATCATCTCTCGCCATGCCGGATCCATGCGACGTGTCAACTGCTCCGCGTCAGCTCGAACGCAGGATGACGATCCGCGATCCCGACGAACGCCTCGACCGGCGAGCCCGCGGGCACGGGAAAGAAGCGCTGGACCTCCCGTCGAAAACGCTCGAGGTACGCCTTGAGAATCGGGGGTCTTTCCGCGACGGACAACGTCCGCGCTCGATAGCGGTCGGCGCGCCCGCCTCTCCGGAGCGTGACCTCCCCGACCGCGTCGGCATTGCGAGCCCACTGGGTCCAGCCGCGTGGCGCGACGAGATAGAGCTTCCCTTGCGCGGAGAGCAGATCCACGGGCACGGAATACCGCGTCCCCGTCTTCCGGCCGCGGACTTCCAGCAGGTACATGTGCCCGGGAGCGATGCCGAGCCGGACCAGCAGGGTGACCACGTGATTGACGAGAAGCTCGCCCCGGCTCGGCGGCGTAAACGGACGCGATGGCGAGCTCACGAGGCGTTCCGCTACCCGCCGCGATAGATCCTGGGGACGCGCGTGTTGATGCTGGTCAGGATCTCGTGCGTGATCGTGCCGGCCCAGGCGGCCATCTCCTCCGTCGAGATGGCGGTGGCGTCGTCACCGCCCAGCAGGACGACCTCGTCGCCGTTGTACGCCGAGTCCCAGCCGATCGACACCATGACCTGATCCATGCAGATGCGCCCCACGACGGGATATCTCTTGCCGTTCAGGATCACTTCCGCCTTCCCGCTCATCGCGCGCGTATAGCCGTCGCCGTACCCGACCGGCAACGTCACCACGCGCGTCTCCGACGTCGGCGCCCAGTCGCCTCCGTAGCTCACGGGATTCCCGGCCTTCACGACCTTGAAGAACACCACGCGCGTCACCCAGCGCAGCGCCTGCCGCACCGGGACCGTCGCCGGCACCTCCAACGACGGCCGCGCGCCGTAGAAAAGGATTCCGGCGCGAACGAGATCGAAGTAACTTTCGGGGAGCTGGAGGATCGCGCCCGAGTTCGCCGCGTGTCGGAGCGGCGGCGGAAGCGACCGGTGCTCGTAGAAGCGCAGCACCTCCTCGAATCTCTCGAGCTGCAGCCGCGCGTGCGTCAGGTCGCGCGCATCCGCGTTCGCGAAGTGCGTGAAGATGCCTTCGACGCGCGCGTGCCGGCACCGGAGCGACGCCTCGAGCAGTCTCTCGGCGCTGTACCAGTGCACGCCGATGCGCTCCATCCCGGTGTCGATCTTCAGATGGACGGTGGCCACGCGCCCCATCGTCCCCGCCTGCTCCTCGATCGCGTGGAGCTTGTCGATCGACGACGCCGTGAGCGTGACGTCGTGCTCGATGAATCGCGGGATCTGCGAGCCGAGGATGCCGCCCAGCACCAGCAGGGGGATCCGCACGCCGTGCTGCCGCAGGCGAAGCGCCTCTTCCAGGTACGCGACCCCGATGTAGGGCGCACCCAGCCGCTCGGCGACCCGTCCCACCTCGACGAGCCCGTGGCCGTAGGCGTTCGCCTTCAGGATCGGCATGACGCGCGCGGGTGCGACGTGCGCCGCGATCGCGCGGTAGTTCTCGGCGAGCGCGTCCCGGTCGACTTCGACGTACGTCGGACGGAGCTCGTCGGTGGCGATGGTCGGCTCGTGCAGCGTCGTCACGTCTTCAGTCTTAGCACGTCGACGTGCGTGGCGAATGTAGTTCCGACATGTAACTGTCGCGATCGGCGGTCGAATGCGCTCGCGCACAGAGCCGTCCAAGAGAGCGGAGGAGGGTTCGGGAAGTGAAAAAGATGCTACGGAAAACGACCGTGCTCCGCTTCACCACCACGCTGCTGCTGGCGGGTGCGATTGCCACCGCGGTCGGGGGATGTCTGCTGGTTCCGTTTCCCGCGTTCCCTGACGGCGGCCATCACGGGCGACACCACGGGTATCGCCGCTGGTAGGTTATCGCTAGATCAGGGGCCCCGAAATGGCCCCCGATACCCCCAACGTTCGGCGCGCGCCGGGACACCCGGCGCCCGCCTCTAGTGATGTCAATCGGGAATGCACGCGACGACCGTGATCTCCACCAGCAGCTCCGGCGAGTTCAGCGCCACGCTCACCGTCGTCCGGGCCGGCTTGCCGGTCTTGAAATACTTCGCGTACTCCTCGTTGTAGGCGGCGACGTCGTCCCTCTTCGTCAGGTGTGTCGTCACGCTGAGCACGTTGTCGAGCGACGTGCCCGCCGTTTCGAGGATCAGCTTGATGCGCTCCAGGACGTTCCGCGTCTGCTCACGGATGTCCTTGCCGACCTCTCCCGTGACGGGGTGACGACCGGTCTGGCCCGACACGAAGACCAGGTTGCCGAACCGGGTCGCGGCCGAGAGGTTCGGATTCGACGCGCCCATGTTGACCTGAACGATCTCTTTCTTGGGCATGAGGGACTCTCCTTCTCCTTTGAAGACCGGTTGATCAGCGCGCGCGACGCCATGCCAGCGCGCTGCCCAGTATGCCTCTGGGCAGGAAGACGATGAAGAGGACCAGCAGCACCCCGTACACGAGGTTGTCCCAGCCGACCGCGCGCGTCCCGAACTGGATCCGTAACACCTCCGCCAGGAGGATCGTGATCACCGCGCCGATGGTCGGTCCGAGCGCCACGTAGATTCCGCCGACGACCACGGCGAAGACCATCTGCAGCGAGACCGCGATGCCGCTCACCGTGTCGGGCGAGATGAACATCTGGTACTGGCAGTAGAGCGCGCCGGCGAGCGCCGTCATGACGGCGCTGAGCACGGTGATCTTGAGCTTCTCGGCCGTGACGTGCACGCCGGCTGCCGCGGCCGCGTCCTCGTCCTCGGCGATGGCCTCGAGCGCGTACCGCAGCATGCTCCGGTCGACGCGAAACCAGACGTAGAGACCGGCCGCCCACACGGCGAGCGCGATCAGGTACCACGTCGTCTTGCTGCCGAACTGGAGCGCCAGGAGCGAGCTTCCGCCGCGAGGGCGCTCGGGCGTGTAGCCGAGCGAGCCGCCGGTCACGTCGCGCGTGGCGGTGATGACTTGCAGCACGATGCCGGACAGCGCGAGCGTCACCAGCGCGAAATAGTGACCGATGATGCGAACGCGGAAGCACGGATACCCGACGACCACCGCCAGCACTCCAGCGGCGAGCACGGCCACGGGGATGCCGAGCCACGGCGTCAATCCTTTGTAGTTCCACAAGAGCGCCGTCGTGTACGCGCCGACGCCCATGAAGCCGCCGTGACCGAGTGAAACCAGCCCGAAGCGTCCCATCATCGACCACGACGTGTAGGCGAACGACCAGATCAGGATGATGATCATGATGTGGAGCGGATAGCGCGTGGTAGACGAACGGCAGCACGACCAGCGCGCCGAGGCCGACCCACCCGAGCGCGCGGGTCATGAGCGCCGCGCGAGCAGGCCTTCCGGCCGGACGAACATCATCACGATGAAGAACGCGAACGCGAACACGTAGCCCCACTCGAGGTCCATGTAGAGGCCGGCCAGCGAGATGATCTCGGCGAAGACGAACGCGGCGACGAAGCCGCCGACGAAGTTGCCGAGGCCGCCCAGCACGCAGATCAAGAAGGTGATCGGCCCGAACGTGAGGCCGACGAAGGGATGCACGTCGTACTGCAGCACCAGGAGGCAGGCGGCGAGTCCGGCCAGCACGCCGCCGAGCGCGGAGGTGATCACGTAGATCCGGCGGCTGTCGACGCCTATCAGCGTCATGATCTGGCGGTCCTGCGCGATGGCCCGGATGGCGGCGCCGGTGTAGGTCTTCTTCAGAAAGAGATGGACGAGGACCATGCCGATCAGCGCCGCGGCGAAGGCGAGCAGCCGCGCGTAGCTGATGAACATCGCCGAGATTTTCAAGATCGGCAGCTTAAGGCCGAGATTCTTGAACTCGATGCCGAACAGGACGGTCGCCGCGCTCTGGAGAAAGAAGAGGACGCCGCCGGTCGCCAGCAACTGGTTGATCGGCGCTGCCCCGAGCAGCGGCGCGATGACCAGCACGTGCAGCAGCACACCGAGGATGCCGACGCCGAGCATGCAGATCACCGCGGCTGCGACGATCGGCAGGTGATAGCCGCTCACGAGGAAATACATCCCGTACATGCCGAGCATGATCAGCTCGGCGTAGCAGATCCACACGACGTCGATGACGCCGAAGATCAGGTTC
>QHRT01000394.1 GCA_003220195.1 Candidatus Rokuibacteriota bacterium
AAAAATATGAAACCAGGTGTCGCTAGGCTCAGCACCGTTCTCGCCCTCCTAATGCTCACCGCGCCCCTCGCCGCCGGCGCGCAGCCGGCCGGGAAGGTGTACCGCGTCGGCATCCTGGGGGACAAAGCGTCGGACTCCGACGAGACTCATATATGGCAGATCTTCCGGGCGGCTCTGCGCGAGCGCGGCTGGGACGAGGGCGTGAACATTCGAATCGAGTACCGCTGGGTCGAGGGCAACGCCGCTCGGCTCCCTGAAGTCGCGGCTGACCTGGTCCGGCTCAAGCCGGACCTGATCGCAACGCGGGGCTCGTTCTTCACGGGGGCCCTGAAAGCAGCGACATCCTCGATTCCCATCGTCTTCGTCGGCCATGCAGATCCAGTAGGGACCGGCCACGTCGCGAGCCTCGCCAGACCCGGCGGAAACATCACAGGGATGTCCCGGCGGCCACTCGCATCGCCGTTCTCTGGCATCCGGGCACGCCGTCCGCCGTCCCCGGGCTCAAGGCGCTGGAGGAGCCGGCGCGGCTGCTCGCGCTGCAGGTGCAGCCCGTCGGAGCGCGGACCGCGGGTGAGCTGGAGGGCGCCTTCGCGGCCATGGCCCGAGGCCGCGCGCAGGCCCTGCTCGTATTCAACACCCTGCCCTTGATCGCGGCGAGACAGCGTCTGGCCGAATTGGCCATCGCCCACCGACTGCCAACGATGTTCCAGGGAAGGCACTTCGTGGAGGCCGGCGGTCTGATGAGCTACTACCCGAACCGCGAGGAAGTCACCCGGCACTCGGCCGTCTACGTGGACAAGATCCTCAAGGGCGCGAAGCCGGCAGACCTTCCCGTGGAGCAAGCCTCCAAGTTCGAGTTCGTGATCAACAACCGGACGGCCAAGGCGATCGGCCTGACGATCCCACAATCGGTGCTGCAGCGCGCGGATCAGGTGATCGATTGAGGGACCGCGCCAAGTCGTGGCCATGTACGTCGTTGCAGCCGCCCAACGTCCTATTCTTCGTCGCGCCGCTCGCGGTCGAGGCGCAGCGGGCGGGGAGAGTTCACCGGATAGGGTTCCTGGGGAACTCCACGGCGGCCCTCGAGGCGAATCTCGTCGGCCCGTTCCGCGCGGGCTTGCGCGAGCTGGGCTACGTCGAGGGGAAGAATATCGTCATTGAGCAGCGCCTGCCCGTGGTGCCTGGGCACCCCGAATTCGTCGAGGCGGGCGGCTTGATGTCCTTTGGGCCGAGCTACCCGGGTATGCACGGACGAGCCGCCTACTTCGTGGACAGAATCCTGAAAGGTGCGAAGCCCGCCGATCTGCCCGTGGAGCGGCCGACGAGATTCGAGCTGGTCATCAACCTGAAGGCTGCCAAAGCGCTCGGCCTGAAGATCCCGCCGTCGCTGCTGCAGCGAGCGGATAAAGTGATTGAGTAGGCCGACGGCTGCGCGACATCACGCTCCAACGGCCCGGGGCTCGCGCTGCTCGCCCCCGGCCGCTGAGCGTGGGCGTTCGCCGCACGGGCGGGCGGACCACAGGTGGAGTGCATTGATCGCTAAGACAGGCGGCCTCATCCTAACCCTCGTCCTCCTCGCCGCTGCGCCTGGCGCCGCGGCGCAGGAAGCCAAGGTGTACCGGATCGGTTACCTGTCGAGCGCGAACCCTCGCTCCGCCGCGTTTTTCCAGGCCTTTGAGCAAAGGCTGCGCGAGCTGGGCTACATCGAGGGCCGGAACCTCGCCATCGAGTTCCGCAACGCCGAGGGACGGCTCGATCGGCTCCCCGGTCTCGCAGCCGAACTGGTCCGTCTCAACGTGAATGTCATCGTTACCGCCACCGATCACGCGACGCGTGCCGCCAAGGAAGCGACGGCAACGATCCCCATCCTTATCGTGGGCGTCAACTTCGACCCGGTTGCGCTCAAGTTCGTGACCAGCGTGACTCGGCCGGGCACGAACGTCACCGGCCTGTTCTTTCTTCATCTCGACTTAACGGCCAAACGATTCGAGCTGTTCAAGGAGATGCTGCCGACCGTCAAACGGGTTGCCGTCTTCTCCGATCTCTTCACGGCGGACCAACTGCGGAAGGTGGAAGAGGCAAACGTGACGATTGGTCTCAAGCTCCAACCGCTGGAGCTGCGGAATCCGCAGGATCTCGAGGACGCCTTCCGGGTTATCTTGCGGTCTCACGCCGAAGCGCTCTTCGTCTTGGAGTCTGCACTCATCTTCCGGGCGCGCAGGGACATCGCGCAGCTTGCCCTGAAACACCGGCTGCCGACGAGCTTCGCGTTCCGCGAGTACGCGGACGCTGGTGGGCTCGTCACTTACGGCGTGAACTTCGCGAACATGTTCCGCCGCGCCGCTGAATACATCGACCGAATCCTCAAAGGAACACTAACCCGGGCGATCTACCGGTCGAGCAACCAACAAGGTTCGACCTGGTGCTCAACATGAAGACCGCGAAGACGTTGGGCCTGACGATCCCACCGTCGTTGCTCCTGCGGGCGGATCAGGTAATCGAGTAGATCGCACTGGTTGCGGGCCATAGGTTTCCGCCAGGAGCTCGAGTGATTTCCCCGCGATGTCCTCGCCGAGGGTCAACGAAAGCCCCGTCACGTTGCCACCTGCTGTTGTGTCTCACCAGTCGCCGCCGCACGCGGGATGCCGAGCGCCAGCGAGACGACAAACGTGCGACGCCCGATCATTCGATCACCTGGTCCGCCCGCAGAAGCAGCGACGGCGGGATCGTGATGCCGAGCGCTCGGACGGTTTTCATGTTGATCACGAGCTCGAACTTCGTGGGCCGCTCGACGGGGAGTTCCCCGGGCTTCGCGCCCTTGAGCAGCCGATCGACGTAGTGAGCGGCGCGCCGCCGTAGCTCCGTCGGGTTCGCGCTGTATGTCATGAGGCCGCCGTCCTCGACGTAGCTTCGATCCCAGTAGATTCCGGGCAGCCCGTACTTCACGGCCAGCTGCACGAGCCGCCGCCGATGAACCAGGGTCACGGGATCGGCGACGGCAATGATTCCGCCCGCACCATCGCGTTTGGCCGCGCCGAGCGCTGCATCGAAACCTTCCGGACCCGAGACCGGAATGAAGACGACCTCCACGCCGAGCGCGCGCCCGGCGTCCTCGACCTCGCGCCGAGGCTCGGAGGGCGCCCTGCGATTGCCGACGAGAGCGAATCGCATCGCCCCGGGCACCACTTCACGAAGCAGTTCGACGTACTTCTGGTAGAGCCCGGGAATGAGTGTCGTCAGCCCGGTGACATTCGCCTCGGGTCGCGCCAGGTTTGTCACGACGCCGTCCCCGACGGGGTCGTGCACGACGGTGAAGACGATCGGCATCGACGACGTCGCGCGCTTGGCGGCGAGGGTCTCGCGGTGGCCGGTGGTGACGATGACGTCCACCTTCGCCCGGACGAGCTCGGCTGCGAGACCGGGCAAGCGTTCCACCGTCGCGTCCGCGCCGGCATACCTGAGCATGAGGTTACGGCTTTCGACGTAGTTCAGATCCCGCAGCTCCGCGATGAAGGGGTCCCACCAGCTGGACGGGCGAGGGCCGGCGGGCCCGAGCGTCAGAATGCCGATCTGGTACACGCGAGCGGCCGGCTGCGCCGCGATCCTCAGAGGCGTGAGCACAACGCTCACACCGACGGCACCGATGAACTGCCGGCGGTTCACTGCTGGCTGACCTCGTGCGGCCTCGACGGTACCCGGTCGCTCATGCGCGCCAGGACATGGCCGTCATTCGATGACGTGATCGGCGCGCAACAGCACCGATGGCGGAATCGTGAGGCCGAGAGCCCTCGCCGTTTTGAGATTGATCACCATGTCGAACTTCGTCGGCTGCTCGACGGGAAGGTCGGCGGGTCTGGCGCCTTTCAGGATCTTGTCCACGTACGCGGCCGCCCGCCGCCAGACGTCCGCCAGGTCGACTCCGTACGAGAGCAGTCCACCCTCGTCCATGTAGAAGTTCCTGAAGCTGTACACCGCGGGGAGCCGTTGAGCGGCGGCGCGCGCAACCACCTGTCGGGCCTCTCGATCCAGCAGGGCGCCCGCCATCACGAGCAGCGCATCCGCGTGCCACTCCCTCGCGGTCTGGAATGCGCGCTCGATGTCGTTCGCGCTCTTGACCTCCAGGGACAGGAATTTCTTCTGGAGCAGCGGTGCGGCCGCCTCGGTCTCCTGCCAGTCCGACTCACTGCCGGGGCCCCGGAGAACCGCGATGCGTGACACGCGGGGGACGATCTCGATCAGGAGCTCCAGGCGTTTCTTGTAGAGTTCAGAGCTCAGCAGGCTCATGCCGGTGAAAGCCCCGCCGGGACGCGCCAGGCTCGCGACGAATCCGGCTTTCACGGGATCAGCGCCTGACCCGGCCATGACGATCGGGATGGTGGTGCGGGCGTCCCTGAGAGCCGGCAGCGCGGGACCCGGCGCGACGATGACGTCGACCTTCAGGCCGACCAGCTCGGCGACGATCGCGGGAATGCGGGCGACGACGCCCTCGGAAGAGCGAGCCTCGGTCACGAAGTCTCGTCCGTGCACGTAGCCGAGATCGCTCAGCCCGCGCAGAAGCGCCGCCGGCGGCGTGCGATCCGCCGGTGTGGCACCGCGGCCGGGGTTGACGGCAGCCGACGTCGCGATGATGCCGATCCTCGCCACTCTTCGCGCAGGCTGGGCAGGCGCCGCACGAGGCGCGAGGACGGCGGCGATGGCAACGGCGAGCAAGCGTCGGCGATGAATCACTGTACCCATCACCGGAGGACTTCGTCGGCGCGCAGCAGCACCAACTGCGGCACGGTCAGCCCGAGCGCCTTCGCCGTCCGCGAATTGATCACCAGCTCGAATTTCGTCGGCTGCTCGACGGGAAGATCGCCCGGCCTGGCACCTTTGACGATCCTGTCGACATAGATCGCGGCGCGCCGGAAGACGTCGCGGAGATCGGGCCCGTACGACATGAGCCCGCCGGCTTCCACGAAATCCCGGTGCTCGTACATGGCAGCGATCCGGTGCCTTTCGGCGAGCGCGACGATCTCCTGCTTCAGGGCGGCGAACATCGGCGAAGCAAGCACGACGATTCCATCACAGTGCTCCCGCGCGGCGCGTGCGAACGCGCGATCGACCTCGTCCCCGTCACGTGCCTCCAGCGTGACGAGCTGGAGACCGAGTTGCCGCGCCGTCGCCTCCACCTGCTGTCGCTGGCGGCCCGGCGCCGTGTCGAAGAGCACCGCGACGCGCGCCAGCTTCGGCACCGCGGCCTTGAAGAACTCGATCCACTTCACGGCCAGATCCGGGCTCAGTGTGTTGAAACCGGTCACATTCCCACCAGGGTGCGCAAGACTCCTCACGAGCCCCGCCGCCACCAGATCCCCTGCGAAGCCCACCACGGGCAGCGTTGGCGCAGCGCGCGCGGCCGCCCGGGTGGCGGGGCCGCCGGATGTCACGACGACGTCGACGTTGGCGCGGATCAGATCTCGCGCGAGCTCGGGAAGACGTTCGTTTTTTCCCTCGGCGTATCGCTCCTCGATGACGAGGTTCCGACCCTCGACGTAGCCAAGGTCACGCAGTCCCTGGCGGAACGCGTCGATGAAGGGATGGCGTCCGGTCGAGAGCCAGCCGACGCGGATCTGGCGGCTGATTTGAGCGCGAGCGACACGGGGCCACGATCTGACGCAGGCGCCAAGACCCGCAACGAAGGCGCGGCGCTTCATCGTCCGATGGCCGGCTCGGCCCGCATTTACTGAATGACCTCGCTCGCTCGCGCCAGCAGTGACGGCGGGATCGTGAGGCCGAGCGCCCTGGCGGTTCGCATGTTGATCACGAGGTCGAACTTCGTCGGCTGCTCGACAGGAAGATCAGCCGGCTTCGCGCCTTTCAGAATCCTGTCCACATAGGCGGCCGCTCG
>QHRT01000074.1 GCA_003220195.1 Candidatus Rokuibacteriota bacterium
CGCCTTGGCGAGGGCCACACCGCCGTCGGTCGTTCGCCTGAGATCGAGCCGCTGTGCGGACACCGCCCAGTGAGTATCGGGCTGGCTCGCCGAGATGGCGTTGGGCCCTCCGTCGCCGCCAAAGATCGCCTGCCACGATTCCATCCCGTTCCACTTGTCCGTGCCGTGGTCCTGTGAGCCGCCGAGAGCGAACAGAGGGTCGATCGGATGGAGCGACCCGGCGTAGAACTGGGTCACAATCAGGTTCGTGTTGTGATCGGCCCATGTGGACCCGCCGTCGCTCGTGCTCCACACGCCACCGTCGTTGCCAACGATGAGACGATTACCGACCCATGCCAGCGCCTTTTGATCCACTTTGATGCCGTGGATTGGATCATCGGCGTTCTTGCTGATTTCCGTCCACGTCGGGCTCGCCGCGCAATTCGTGCATTTCCACAGTTCAATACCGCCGGCGTACAAGATGTCGGGCTGTGCCGGGTCCGTACTGATCACCATGCTGGAGGCGCACGAATCCTGCTCCTGGTTATAGCTCAGCACCCAACCGCAAAAGCCGAGCGCTCCCGTGGGTGGTGGGTTGGGGACTTGCGCGAATGTCGGCGTCGGGGCCCAGGCATTGTCCGTCCGAAACAGACCGAGCAGGGCCCCGTCGTGTCCATTGTTGTCGAACGCGTCCTGGATGGCGATGTAGAGCGTGTTCGAATTGCTCGGAGCCATTGCCACCGAAACCCGTCCCACACCCTGGGGCATCGTCACCCACGGTCCGGTGACAGGCGTCCAGGTCAGTCCCGCATTCGTCGATCGATAGACGCCGTTGCTCGAGGAGCCGAACGGGTGACCTAATCCGACGTACTGATTGCTGAAGTTCGTCGGGTCCACGACCACCGTCGTGGCGTCGCCGGCGAGGGTCTTCGACCACGTCGCTCCGCCGTCAGTTGAACGAAAGACTCCGCGTGGAGGAGTGCTCGGGAAGTTGGTGTGCGAGGCGAACCCGTAGGCAACCGCGGCGATGAGCGAATCGGCGTTGTTCGGGTCGACCCTGATCGCAGCAAACGTATTCCTCGTGAACGTGCCGCTCGCGAGGAGTGTCCACGTGCTCCCGCCGTCAGTCGACTTCAACAGCCCCGCCCCGCCGTACGAAAGCAACGCGCCGGTGCCTGCGTAGACGATGTTGGCATTGCTTGGAGCGAACGCGATGGCCCCGACGGCCAACGACGCCTGCGCGTCTGTCCTGGGGGACCAGGTCGAGCCGGTGTCGCGAGTTTCCCAGACACCGCCAAGCGCGCCCCCGATCAACCAGTGGGCAGGATCGCGCGGATCCACGGCGATGCTCGTCACCCGACCGATCATGGCCCGAGGGGAACCCATCTTCACGCCGATTTGTCCGCCAGTGATCGGGCCAGGTCCGATGCTGAGCCACGCATTCGAGGAAAGAGGTTGGGCCGCCCGCGGGCGGCCGGCTTTAAATTGCTCGATCTGCCGGAGCGCACGCAGTTCCGCGCCGGCGGGGATTTCTCCGAGAGGATAGGCGCGCTGGTGGAAATACCACCACTCTCGCTGGAAGTCTTTACTGTTGACCAGAGCCGGATACTTCCAGGGGTCGAGGGGTTGCGCGATCGCGGGGGGAGCTACGGTGGACAGGAGCGCCACGTGGAGCAAGAAAATCCAGGAGCGTCGCGCGAAGACTGCCCGACACCGTCCGGATCGTCGCTGTGTGATCGTCGATCTCGTCAGCGGAACAGCGACCGCGCGATCACCATGCGCTGGACCTCCGACGGCCCCTCGCCGATGCGGCGCACGCGGGCCTCGCGGTACCAGCGCTCGAGCGGGAACTCCTTGCTGACGCCGTAGCCGCCGTGGATCTGCACGGCGGCGTCGACGGTGCGGCCGAGCACCTCGGAGGAATAGAGCTTGGCGATCGACGCCTCGACGCGCGCGTCCTCGCCGCGATCCGCTTTCCAGGCGCCCTCCCAGATGAGCCAGCGACACGCGCGGAGCTCGACTTCGGCGTCCGCGAGCATCCACTGGATCGCCTGACGCTGCGAGAGCGGCACCCCGAACGTCGACCGCTGCTTCGCGTGCGCGATCGCCATGCGATGCGCGGCCACCGCGACGCCGAGATTGCACGCGGAGTAGGGGAAGCGATTGCGGGTCAAGAGATCGAGGCAGAGCGAGAGCCCGCGGCCTTCTTCGCCGATCATCCGCTCGCCCGGCACGACGCAATCCTCGAAGGAAACCTCGCACGGCTCCGCGACGGTGCGGATGACCTTGAAGCGCCGCGCGTTGAACCCGGGCGTGCCCTTCTCGATGATGAAGCACGAGATGCCCTCGCGCCCCTTGCCCTTGTCCGTGCGGACGAACACGTTCGTCCCGTTCAGGACCCAGTCGTTGCCGCGCTTCTCCGCGCGACACTGGATCGCGCCGGCAGGATCGGCGCCCCCGGACGGCTCGGTGATCGCGAAGAACGTGTAGTAGCCCTCGCGCAGCGCCGGCACCGCGTACTTCTCGATCTGCTCGCGCGTGCCGCCCCAGATGACCCACGGAGGATACCGCCCGAAGACACCGCAGCCGGGGTTGTAGAGGCCCATGCGGTGCTGCGCCATCTCCTCGAGCAAGACGCACAGGGAGAACGTGTCGAGTCCGCCGCCGCCATACGGTTCCGGCGCGCCGAGACACCAGAGTCCTGCCGCTTTCGTCTTTGCCGCGAGGCGCTGCCAGTCGGTCTCGGGCAGGTCGGGCGCATCGGGATCGATGCGCTGCTCGATCGGCACGATCTCGTCCTGGACGATGCGCCGGACCTGTTCCCGCACCGCGAGCAGCTCGTCCGGCAGACGATAGCCGGGGAACTGTGCTTTCGCGCGCCAGGCGATCCCTCTCGGCGTTGGTTCGGCGCTGCTCACGCTTGCGGCGTCGGTGGCCACTGGATCCCGAGACGATCGAGACGGCGCATGCGGTCCTGGCCGAGCTGGTTGTCCCAGATGTCGGCGAGCTTCTCGGCGGTCCAGCGTTCCTCGCGGTACACCGTGCGCAGCGGCGTCGGGTTCGACCACACGGACACCTGGTTGCCGCGCACGTGCACCACCTGACCGGTGATGTGGCTCGCGCGGTCGCTTCCGAGAAACGCGATGACCGGCGCCGGGCCCTCGGGCGGCGCGGCCACCTGGCCTCGTCGCGTGTCCGGCAACCGTTCGGTCATGCGCGTCATCGCCTCCGGCGAGATCACGTTCGCGCGAACGCCGTACTTCGCCATCGCGAGCGCGGTCGAGCGCATCAGGCCGACGATGCCTTCCTTCGCGGCCGAATAGTTCGGCTGGCCCGCGCTGCCTTCGAGGCCGGCCGTCGACGTGAAGCCGATCAGACAGCCGCGGCGCTTCTCGCGCATGTAGCGCGACGCCGGCCGCCACACCGTGAAATGCCCTTTCAGGTGCACGGCGATCACCGCGTCCCACTCCTCCTCGCTCATGTTGAAGATCATCCGCTCGCGCAGGATGCCGGCGCAGCAGACGACCAGGTGGAGATCGCCGAACTTGTCGAGCGCGGTCTGCACGACTGACTCGCCGCCGGCCATCGTCGCGATGTTCTCCGGGCTCGCCACCGCGCGGCCGCCGTTCGACTCGATCTCCTTGACGACCGCGTTCGCGGGCTCGCTCGACGGCGCGCGCCCGTCGACGCTGACCCCGTAGTCGTTCACCACCACGCTGGCGCCTTCGGCGGCGAGCTCCAGCGACACACCGCGTCCGATCCCGTTCGCGCCACCCGTGACGACCGCGACCTTTCCGTCCAGCAAACCCATGCGAAGTCTCCTGCTATTTGAGGCGATAGAGCCGGCGCGGGTTCTCCGAGAAGATCTTCCTCTTGTCCTCGTCGCTGACATCCGGCCGATCCGCCAGCTCCTTGAGCGACTTCGGATAGCTGTGGTCCCAGTGCGGGAAGTCCGAGGCGTACAGGATCTGGCTCGCGCCGATGTACTCGATCGTCTGGGGCAGGAGATTCTCGTCGCCCTCGCACGACACGTAGACGTTGCCGCTCTTGACGTACTCGCTCGGCAGCTTCGTGAGCTGCTTCGCCTCGATGTGGCCGCGCTTCTCGAACTCTTCGTCCATGCGCTGGACGAAATACGGAATCCAGCCGCAGCCGGCCTCGAGGTACGCCAGTCGCAGGTTCGGGAAGCGCACGGGCACGCCCTCGAAGATCGTCGACACCATCTGGCGCATCTGTCCCGAGATGTGCGACAGCGTGTGCGCCTGGATGAATTTCGGGAACGGTTCGAAGTTCGCGACGATCGATTGGTCCGTCCCGGACGCGTGGAACGCGACCGGGACGTCGAGCCGCTGCGCTTCGGCGTAGATCGGATCGAAGCGCGCGTGGCCGAGGAGGTAGTACCCGTCGGCGGGCANNTCCGCCGCGGCGGCGGCCGGGTCGTGAGGCGCGAGCAATGCGACGCCCTTCAGCCGCGGACTCTGGCTCGTGAACTCCTTGTAGAGGAGCGTGTTGTACGCCTTCGTCAACGCGACGGCCCACTCCGGATCACGCACGAACGGCATGAAGAGACCGAGCGTGGTGTAGAGGACGCTCAGCTTCATGCCGCCTTGATCGAGCGCGTCGATCCACGACTTCGCGTCACCGGCCCAGTGACCGAGGGTGTTGTGAAGACGGCGGTCCCAGCCGTCCTGGGGGAAGTACGGCGGCAGCGGCGGGCGGCGATTGTACGGCGCGTCCAGATGGGCTTGCAGCTGCTCCCAGGATTCGCTCACGTGACCGTCGGCGTCGATGACCTCGAACTTCATGGGCGGTCCTCCCTCGGCGGCGAGTGGTGTGTGCGACTTCTACCACATTTCCTGGCGGGTCGCGAAACGCCGGGCCGACGGCCCGACGAGTGAGCGGAGTACACTGCCATCACCTCGCGAGTCGAGCGGAGAGCGGAGACACCGGTGAACGTCTTCAACGCGCAGCACGACATGTTCCGGCAGGCGGTGCGGAGCTTCGTCCAGCGAGAAGTCATGCCGCACGTCGAGGAGTGGGAGGCGGCCGGCCGCATCCCGAAGTCGATCTGGCCGCGCATGGGCGAGCTCGGGCTGCTGGGTGTCGAGTACGACGAGAAGTACGGCGGCGCCGGCGCGGACTTGATGACGTCGGTCGTGCTGCACGAAGAGTGCGCGCGCTCGCGCTCCGGGTCGTTCGCGATGGCGGTCGGCGTGAACACCGACATGGCGTCGCCGCACCTCTACTGGACGGGCAGCGAGGAATTGAAAGAACGATACCTGCCGGCGATCTGTCGCGGCGAGAACCTCACCGCGCTGGCGGTCACCGAGCCGGGCGGCGGCAGCGACGTGGCGGCGCTCCGGACGCGCGCGGTGCACGACGGCGATCATTACGTGCTCAACGGCTCGAAGATGTTCATCACCAACGGCGCGCTCGCCGATCTCTACTTCGTGGCCGCGCGCGTCGACGCGGGAGACCCGACGCGCCGGCATCGCGGGATCTCGATGTTCCTGGTCGAGCGGGACACGCCCGGGTTCACCGTCAGCCGCACGCTCGACAAGATGGGAATGCGCGCCTCCGACACCGCGGAGCTCGCGTTCCAGGACGTCCGCGTTCCGGCCACGCATCTTCTCGGGCGAGAAGGTGTCGGGTTCTACGAGGTGATGCGCGTGTTCCAGCGCGAACGGCTCGTGGCCGGCCTCCACGCGGTCAGCATGGCCCAGCGTGCGCTGGAGGACACGATCGCGTACGTGAAGGAGCGCCAGGCGTTCGGCGCTCCGTTGTCGGAGAAACAGGTGATCCGCCACCGCATCGCTGACCTGGCCACCACGATCGAGGCGGCCCGGTGGATGACGTACGCCGCGTGCCTCAGATACCAGGCGGGCGAGGAGTGCGTGCGCGAGATCTCGATGGTGAAGCTCTACACCGCCGAGATGGTGCAGCAGGTCGCCTATCACTGCGTCCAGCTCCACGGCGGCTATGGCTACATGCGCGAGTACCCGATCGAGCGCTTCGCGCGCGACGCGCGGCTCCTGACGATCGGCGGCGGCACCAGCGAGATCATGCGGGAGATCATCGCGAAAGAGATGAAGCTGTGAAGCTCGCGGATCGCGTCGCGATCGTCACCGGCGCGGCCAGCGGGATCGGCCGCGCCATCGCGGAGACGCTGGCGCGGGAAGGCGCGCGCGTCGCGATTTTCGACGTGAACGAGACGGGCGCGGGTGAGACGGCGCGAGCGATCGAGACGGCCGGAGGCACGGCCCGCGCCTACGATGTCGACGTGACGAAGAAGGCCGTGGTCGACGCCGCGGTCGCCGACGTCGTCGGCCGCTGGGGCGCGCTCCACGTCGCCGTCAGCAACGCCGGCTGGGATCGTCCCGCGCCGTTCGTCGAGACGAGCGAGGACTTCTGGGACAAGGTCCTCGCGATCAATTTGAAGGCCGCCATTATTTTTACCCGCGCCGTCCTCGAGACGATGATGAAGCAGCAGCACGGCCGGATCGTCTTCATCGCCTCCGACGCCGGGCGCGTCGGCTCCACCGGCGAGGCGGTGTATTCCGCGGCCAAGGGCGGCGTCATCGCCTTCACCAAGACCATCGCCCGCGAGGTGGCGCGCCACCGGATCAACGTGAACTGCGTGTGCCCCGGCCCGTCCGACACCCCGCTCTTCCAGAGCTTCGTCGCGGAGAATCCGAAGCTCGGAGAGAGCTTGAAGCGCGTGATCCCGTGGGGCCGACTCGGCGTGCCCGACGACGTCGCGCCGGCGGTGGTGTTCCTCTCGTCGGACGACGCGGCCTTCATCACCGGCCAGACGATCTCCGTTTCGGGCGGCCTGACGATGGTGTGACGGCGTGAGCGCCCCCGACTTCGTCGCGATCGGACACGTCACGCTGGACCGTTTCGGCGACGCCGTCCGCCCGGGCGGCGCCGCGCTCTACGCCGCGGTCACCGCGCATCGGCTCGGGCTCTCGGTCGGGATCCTGACCAGCCACGCGGACGATTTTCCGGTCGAGCTCATCCCGCCGCAGATCGAGGTCGTCAGCATTCCGGCCGAGGACAGCACGGTGTTCGAGCACGCGATGCACGCCGGAGCTCGCACGATGAGAATCCAGACGCTCGCCGCGCCGCTCGCGGCGAAGGACGTGCCGGCGGACTGGCTCGAGGCGCCGATGGTGCTGCTGGCGCCCGTCATCGGCGAGGTCGATCCGCTGATGGCCGGCGTGTTCAGCGATGCGTCGCTCGGCGCCGCCGCGCAGGGGTGGCTGCGCCAGGTATCCCCCGGCGGCGTGGTCGACCCGGTGGAATGGGATTCGCCGGAATATCTGCTCGGACGCATCCAGGCCCTCTTCCTCAGCTCGGAGGACGTCCGCGGGGTGGAGGCGCAGGCGAACGAGTGGTTCGAGCGCGTTCCGATCGGTGTCTTGACCGCGGGCCGCGACGGCGCCCTCCTCTACATCAACGGTGAACGGTACGACGTCCCGGTGCGCGCGGTTCCCGAAGTCGATCCGACCGGCGCCGGCGACGTGTTCGCGGCGACGTTCCTCTCGCACTACCACTTCGACGCTGACGCCTGGGAGGCTGCGGCCGCGGCGACCTGCGCGGCGCGACTCTCCGTCAGCGCCGACGGCTGGTCCGCGGTGCCGGATCGCGCGGCCCTCGAAGCCGCGCTCGCCGTCTATCGCCAGGAGCGCGACGACGATCGCGCCTCGCCTTGACTGATCGTACTGGGGGCCCCGAGAGGCGCGCGGACGCGCCGGGAATGGCCCCCAGACCCCCCACGCTCGGACGCGCCCCGGCAAAAGCCGGTGCGCGCCTCGGGAGTGACACCTCGCCTTGACTTGCTTTCGACGGGGGGACTAGGCTCGAATCATGGCTGACCGCGCGATCCGGATCACGGCGGGAACGGTGACGGCGGACGCGCAGCTCAACGAGTCCCGGACGGCCGGCCTGATCTGGGACGCGCTGCCGATCGTCGCCACCTGCGAGACGTGGGGCGACGAGATCTATTTCCCGATCCGCTTCGACGCGGCGCCGGAGTCTCCGCGCGAGGTCGTCGAGCTCGGCGATCTGGCGTACTGGCCCCCGGGGAAGGCGTTCTGCATCTTCTTCGGTCCCACGCCAATGAGCCGCGGCAACGAGATCCGGCCGGCGAGCGCCGTGAACGTCGTCGGCCGGGTCTCCGGCGATCCCAAGATCTTCAAACCCGTGCGAGCCGGCACGACGGTGCGCATCGAAAAGGAGAGGGCCTCATGAAGATCTTTCTCGACACGGCGAACATCGCGGAGATCAAGGAAGGGGTCGCCATCGGCGTGGTCGACGGGGTCACGACGAACCCGTCGCTCATCGCGAAGGAGAAGCGCCCGTTCCGGCCGCACGTCGAGGAGATCTGCTCGATCGTGCCGGGCGACGTCAGCCTGGAGGTCGTGGCCACCGACTTCGAGGGCATGGTGAAGGAGGGCGAGGAGCTCTCGCAGATCGCGCAGAACGTCGTCGTCAAGTGCCCGCTCACGAAGGACGGGTTGAAGGCCGTGAAGGCGCTGACCGGCCGCGGCATCCGTGTGAACCAGACGCTCTGTTTCTCGGCGACGCAGGCGCTGCTCTCCGCCAAGGCCGGCGCGTTCTACATCAGCCCGTTCCTCGGCCGGCTGGACGACATCGCGCACGTCGGCATGGATCTCATCCGGGACATCTGCGAGATCTATCGCGTGCAGGGCTTCAAGACGCAGGTGCTGGCCGCCTCGATCCGCAACCCGCTACACGTCGTGGACGCGGCGAAGGCGGGCGCGCACGTGGCGACGATGCCGTTCGCGGTGCTCGAGCAGCTCATGAAGCACCCGCTCACGGACATCGGGCTCAAGAAGTTCCTGGACGACTGGAACAAGGCGGGCGCGAGGATCTGAGAAGGACGCGGCCCGGCCTCGACGCCGGGCCGCGTCGCTCGGCCGCTACGCTTTCTTCACGACCTTCTTGTAGACCATCTCGACGTTCACCGGGACGCGGTCCCGGTACTGCCCGACCGGATACTTCGACATGCCCTGCTCGTACTTCGGCGCCAGCTGGTCGCTGACGCTCTTCTGCATCTCCGGCAGCGTCGCGCCGTCGGCCGCTGCCTTCTTCACCGCCGCGACCAGGTCGGTGAGGTAGCCGCGGAAGAAGGCCAGATGGCTCTTCGGGCGCACCTCGCCGTGGCCCGGGATGATCGAGGTGAAATCGAGCTTCTCGAGCGCGGTCAGGGTTTGCGGCCACTCCTCGGGATACCCGTCGTTCAGGAAGGGCATCCAGTCGATCAGCGCGTCGCCGGTCGCGACGACTTTCTCCTTCGGCAGGTAGATGAAGAGGTCGCCGTTCGTGTGCCCGCGCCCGAGCACGTGAAGCTGGATCTCGCGCCCTCCCTCCTGGAGCGTCGTGGTGCTGCTGACCGTGCGCGTGGGCAGCGTCGGCTTGAGGCTCTTCAGCTCTTGAAGGTACGCCTCGGCTTGCTGGAGATTCGACTCGAGGCGCGCTTTCACGTCCGGAGCGGTCGCCTTCGAGATGTCGTCCTTGAGCTTGGCGATCTCTCCGGGCAACGAGGCCAGCTGCTTTTCGATGTACGGCACCCCGCCGACGCCCGCGTCCGGTCGGGTGAGATTCTCACGGGTCCGCTCGGATGCGAGCACTTCGACGCCGGGGTTCGCCGCCGCATACACCTGGTTTCCCTGCCAGTGGTCCCAGTGGAAGTGCGTGTTGATCACCTTCTTGACCGGCTGCTTCGTGATGCCCTGGATCTCCTTGTAGAGCGCCTGCGCCGCCGACGGCTTCGAGTGCGAGTCCACGATCACCACGCCGTCGTTAGTCTGGATCACCGCGGCGTTGCAGTTCACCTTGTAACGCGTCGCGGCGATCGCCGCGTACACGCCGTCGCCCACCTTCTTCAGCTCGAAGAGTTCCTTGTCGGCGGTCTGGGCGTGGGCTGGCACGACGCAGCAGAGCTCGTGCGGGTCGAGAGTGTGGATGGCTGCGGCCGCGATCCCCATCTGAGCCAACACCTGTCGACGTGTCCACTCGGTGCTCATCGGAGGCCTCCTCGCTGGTTGTGGGGCGGAGTGACCCGATCTCGCCGACGCCGCCACCGTTGGCTGCGCCGGGCAGAGTGGCCTCTCAGTACACCCGGGCCGGTGAGCGGTCAACGAGAACGCGAACCGTGGTGAAGGAGGCTAGCGCTCGCGAGGGGAGATCAGCCGGTCGCGCAGGCCGTCCGCCTCGATCATCGCGGCGAGCCGGGAGCGCTGGATCTTGCCGCTGGAGGTCTTCGGAATGGTGCCGGCGCGCACCAGCAGGACACGCGCAGGCCGATGCCCGCGCGCGTGGTGAACGCGCGCGACGATCGTGCGCGCGAGGGCGTGCGCGGTCTCCGCGGCGGCGCTCTCGTCCCTGACCTCGGCGACGACGAAGAGCCGTTGCGTGCCCGTGCGCTCGCTGTCGATGGCCACCGCCGCGGAGTAGCGCACTCCCGGGACGTGATCGACCACTTCCTCAAGGTCGCTCGGGACCACGTTCTCGCCGCTCAGGACGATCAAGTCTTTGAGTCGTCCGGTGACGAACAGGAGGCCCTCGCGGTCGACGAATCCGAGATCGCCGGTCCGGAGCCAGCCGTCGGGCCCGAGCACGCGCGCGGTCGCCGGCTCGTTGTTGTAGTAGCCCTTCATCACGCCCGGGCTCTTGACGCAGATCTCGCCCTCGACGTCCGGCGGCATCTCGACGCTCGGCTGAGGCGGATCCCCATCGAGCGGCGTCGTGATGCGCACGGACACGCCGCGACAGGGTGGGCCGACCGACAGGAACCGGCCGCTCGGATCGAGCTTGAGCGGCGTCGCGCGCGGCCAGATCGCCACGGCCAGCGTCGCCTCGGCCAGGCCGTAGCACGGGAGGATCAGGTTCTTCACGCCAAAATGCCGTTCGAACGCCTCGATCGTCGACGGCCGCACCGGCTCGGCGCCGGAGAGCGCGCCGCGGAGGCTGGTCAGGTCGAGATCCGACGTGTCGCGGACGTGGCGCACGCAGTTGCGGTAGCCGAAGTCCGGCGACACGGTGAACGTCGCGCGGATCTCGGTGATCAGCTGGAGCCACTGGCGCGGATTCCGGAGATCGGGCGGCAGCAGCCAGAGCGGCGCGGCCGTGAGCGGCGGCGTGAACGCGCACCCGATCAGGCCCATGTCGTGATAGAGCGGCAGCCAGGAGACGATGCGGTCCTCCGCCGTCAACCCCGCGGCTTCGCCCATGAAGTGAAGCGTCGGGACGACGTTGTCGTGCCCGAGCACGACGCCGCGCGGATGTCCCGTGCTCCCGGACGTGTACTGGATGAACGCGAGATCGCTGTCGCGGCGGCTGACGAGCGCCGGCGCTCTGTCGTCGACGTCGAGATCGGGCGGCTCCAGGATCGATCGCACGTCGGGCGCCATCGCGACGCTCCGGTCGACTTCGCTACGAAACCAGCCGATCGTGGCGACCGCGACCGATTCGCAATCGCGCAGGACGTTGGCGGTGCCCTCCACGCCGAGCGTGGGATAGAGCGGCACCGGGACCGCGCCGAGACGCATGGCGCCGAAGAACGTGAAGAAGAACTCCGCGCAGGTCGGATAGATCAGCGCGACCTTGTCGTTCTCGCGCACGCCGGCCCGCGCGAGGCCCGCCGCGTACCGGCCGCTCTGCTCCCACAGCCGGCCGTACGTGACGACCTCGCCGTACAGGTGGAAATACTGTTGGTCCGGCGTGAGCGCGGCGCGGCGGCGCATCATCTCGGTGAGCGTGGTCGCGGTCAGCGGATCGCGATCGGCCATTCCCGAGCCTCTCACGACCGCGCCCCGAGCGTGATCGAGACGGTCCGGTCGTCGCCGTTCCGGAGCACCTGCAGCTCGACGCGATCCCCCGGGTTGCGCGCTTTCAGCGCGGTTCTCAGATCGTCGAAGCTCACGAGCGAGGCGCCGGCGAGGCGTACGAGCACGTCGCCTTCACGAAGACCGCCGCGCTCGGCGGCGCTCGACGGCATGACGTCGGCCACGCGCACGCCGTCGCCGGCTCCCTGATCGGCGACGATTCCGAGGAACGCGCCGCCGC
Source organism: Candidatus Rokuibacteriota bacterium (assembly GCA_003220195.1). GTDB lineage: Bacteria > Methylomirabilota > Methylomirabilia > Rokubacteriales > CSP1-6 > AR8. Next base: position 12,073 of record QHRT01000074.1, read on the forward strand.
CACCTCCACCGCTCGTCCGCTCGCGCCGTTCGGGCGGCATCGCCACGTACGAGGGACGAGAACCGGCCGCGAGGCGTTCGATCACCTCGGCGGCGACGGTGGCGACCCGCGCCATGCCGTCGGCATTGATGCGGTCCGCCGTATCGGACGGCTTGTGGTAGTCGTCGTGCGAGCCGGTGTGGAAGAACAGCACGGGTGTGCCGCTCCGGTAGAACCGGACGTGATCGGACGGCGCATACGGTGCGCCGCGGAGCGTCGACTTCAGGTCGGCCGTTCGAACGGCGTCGGAAACGATCTCGCGCAGTCCCGTGCCGCTGTCGACGCCGCCGATCTCGAGCTGCCGATCGCGCATGCGGCCGACCATGTCGAGATTGACCATCGCGACGGTGCGCGTCATCGGCACCGCCGGATCACCGACGTAATGCCGCGAGCCGAGCAGTCCCAGCTCTTCGCCGGCGAAGAGGGTGAACACGAGGGTGCGCGGAGCGCCGCCCGCCGCGGCGAAGCTCTTCGCGAGACCGACCACGACGGCCGTCCCCGAAGCGTTGTCGTCGGCGCCAGGGTGGATCGCGCCGTCGACGACGCCGAGATGGTCCCAATGCGCGCCGACGACGACCGCCTCACTGGCGAGCGCCGGGTCGGTGCCCGGCAGCACGCCGACGACGTTCTCGGCACGGCGTTCCTGCTTTCCGAGCGCGACGGTGATCCTCGCTCGGGTGCCGGTGGCGAATGCGGAGGTCGTGCCGCGGGCGATGGCCCGCTCGAGCGTTGCCGTTGTCGCGCCGCTCGGCGCCAGCAGCGCATCGGCGGCGCGCGGCGTGACGCTCGCGGACACCATGCCGGCAGCGGTCGCCGTGCTCGCCACCGAGGGCAGCGTGTCGTTGACGAGCAGCACCGCCGCGGCCCCGTGCCGTCGCGCCGCGATCAGCTTCTCGAGCCGCGAGGCTCCGGTCGCCGTCGCGCCCCGCGGAGCGCCCGCGAGCGCGAGAGCAATCCGATCGTTCACGTCCACACCGGTGTAGTCGTCATGGGTTCCGTCCGCCGTCACGATTCCGTAGCCCACGAACACGACCTCGCCGCTCACGCTCGTGGCGACGGAGCCGCCATGAGGTCGCCAGTCACGCTCCAGCGCGAAATGCGTCTGCCCCGGGTCACGTCCTTGCGGCCCCGGCGCGAGGAGGTCGAACCTGGAATCGGGTGCAACGACCGTACCGTTGGCAATGGCGAACGATTGAAAAAACGTTCCTGCGTCGCCGCCGGGGCGGAGGCCGGCGTCGGTCAACCACCGCGCGATCCGACGCGCGGCGCGCTCGCCGCCCGGCGTGCCGGATGCCCGGCCTTCCATGTCCGGAGCGGCCAGCGTCGTGACGGCTTCCGCGAGCGACGCCGCGGTCGGCGAAGAGATCGGGAGCGCGGCCCGGGACGCCGACCCGGCCGCGACGACGAGGAGAAGGAGAGCGAGCAGGCCACTGCGACGGGCGAGCGTGACCACGCTCACCGCTGCATGACGATGTGGTCGAAGGTTTCCGCGTAGGCGAATCCGCGCGCCTTGCCGAGCTCCGCCGACCGTTCGCGGACGCGCTTTTCGAGCCCGGCGAAGTCCTTGAACTGGCTCGCGTGACAGGCGAGCGCCTTCAGCTTGAGATCGATCGTCTCGGAGATGTCCACGACCAGGTGCGGATTCTCCCACTGCATCACGTACACCTCGCGCACTTTGTGCGGCTCGAATTCCGGCATCAGCTCGGGGAAGGCCATGTGATCGCGCGCGAGCGGGTACACGCAGTCGAGCGCCAGCCCGGCGACGATGCGGTGATCCCGGTGCGAGCCGCCGAGGTTGTACGTCCGGTTCGGATTCATCGTGATCAGGAGGTCCGGCCGCCAGCGCCGGATCTGCCGCGTGACGTCGAGGCGCGTGGCGCGCGTGTCCTCGACCTCACCGTCCTCGTAGCCGAGGAACTCGACCCGCTCGACGCCGAGCATGCGCGCCGCCGCCCGCTGCTCGTCCTGCCGGATTCGCGCGAGCCGCTCCGGCGGCATGGTGCGGTCGCTCGATCCCTTGTTGCCGTTGGTCACGATCACGTACGTGACCTCGCAGCCTTCCTTCACCAGTTTGGCGATCGTGCCGGCCGCCCCGAATTCGCTGTCGTCGGGATGCGCGGTGACTACCATGACCCTTTCGAGCTTCTCCGTCATGACCACCTCGTGGAATGGGAATAGCGCCGTGGACGCGGACGTCCTAGCATAACGCACCGTTCTGCGGGCCCGGATGTTGCCCGAAAGTTGCCTGGAAGTTGCCTGGAAGTTGGAAGTTGCCTGGAAGTTGATGGATGACCGATCGCCTCGTCTCGAGCGCCCGGAGCGGGTGGCAGGAGAGTTCGCCATGCGAGGTCCGTCTCGTGCTGCGCACGCCGTCACACTGGCAGAGCGGCTGCGCTCGCTCTATCCCGACGCCTCGCGCCGGAGCATCAAGTCGTGGCTCGAGGCCGGCCGCGTCCGTGTCAATGGCGTCGTGGCGCGCCGGGGCGGCGTCGCCGTCCGCCCGGACGACCGGGTGCAGCTGGGCGCCGCGCCGCCCGCGCCATTCCCGCCCGAGCTCCGGCTGGTGCACGAGGACGACGACATCCTGGTCGTCGACAAGCCGCCGGGACTGCTCACGATTGCCACCGAGCACCAGCGTGAGCGAACGACGTATCGCCTCCTGCGGGACTGGATGAGCACGCGCGGAGGGCGCGTGTTCATCGTGCATCGGCTCGATCGCGAGACGTCCGGGCTCCTGGTCTTCGCCAAATCATTCCCGGCGAAGCGCAAGCTGCAGACGCAGTTCGAGGCGCGCAGGCCGGAGCGCGTCTACCTTGCACGCGTCGAAGGTGTCGTCCGCGAGGCCGAGGGGACGCTGACCTCGCGTCTCCAGGAGGATCGTTCGCTGCGCGTCCGGTCGTCAGCCGGCAGGCGCGCCGGCAAGGAGGCGATCACCCGATACCGGGTGCGCGACCGCTTCGGCGACGCGACCCTGCTCGAGGTCTCGCTGGTGACGGGGAGGCGCGGACAGATCCGGGCGCAGCTGGCTGCGCTCGGACATCCGATCGTCGGGGATCGCGCGTACGGCAGCCGCCGTGATCCATGGAGACGTGTCTGCCTCCACGCGACGCGGCTCGGCTTCATCCACCCGAACGGTCGACGGGTCACGTTCGAGAGCCGCGCGCCGTCGAGCTTCGGCCGGGCCTGACCGTGAGCACTTACTTCGACGAGTCGGCGCACCTCGCGTAGTAAAATCGCGCGGTCGTCATGCCCCACGCGCACCGCGCCGCCGCCGTCGTGACGCTGCTGCTCCTCGTCGCCGGCGCCATTCTTCTCAGCGCGGCCCCGCGTGATCCGGCGGCCATCCGTTTCGCTGGCGTGAGCCTGCTCTGGTGGTACGCCGGGATCGCGCCGGTCGCCGGCGCCGTGATGACGATTGCCGCTCTGCTGACCTCGCGTCGATGACCGCGCTTGCCGCGCTCACGCCGTGGCTCGGGCCCGCGCTGCTCGCCTGCGTCGCGGCGCACGCGTTCAGCGGCGACGCCGACGCGCCCGTCATCGTGCTGCTCGCGGTCGCCGCGCCGCTGCTGGCGCTGCTGCGTCGATCTCATGGAGCGTCGCTCGATCGAAGCAGCCTGATCATCGCCGGCCCAGGTCTTGCGCTCCTTCTGTGGGCGAATGCACTGATCCTCGTCGAGCTGGCGCGCCTGATCGGCATCGATCGGGCGGCGGCTGCGCTCGCTGCCGGCGCGCTCGCGCTCATCCCGCTGGTCGTCGGCGGCGCAGACGATGACTGGTCCGGAGTCATCGCGGCGTGTGGAGTGGCCGGCGCCGCGGTCGCGATCGCCCTGGTCGGCGCTGCGATCGGTCTTCCGCCGTGGACGGCGTGGACGCGGGCCGCCTCGCGTCCGGCGCTCGTCTTCAACGAGAGCAGCCTGTGGGTCACGCAGGGCAACGCACTGCCGAGGTCGACGACGCTCGAATTCACCGAAGTGCATCGGGTCACCGCCGTGACCGCCGGCACGTATCGCCTCATCGAGCGGGATGGGGGCGCGCTCGCGGTGCGCGAGCGCCAGTTGAATGGCGGCGAGGCGCTGACGCTGCGCCCCGGGGACGCGCTGCTGCTCCAGGCGGGGGCGCGGGTGCGCTTCGAGACCGGCAAGCGAATCCCCGGCCCGATCCCGTCGGGCGTCTCGTGGAGTCAACCGCATGCATCGGCGCGGCCGCGAGCCGCCGTGCGGATGGTCGGGCTCGCGGTCACCGTGATCGGCGCTGCGGTCGCACTCGTCGCGCCGTGCCGAACCCGAACTCTCGCCATCGGTGGCCCCCTGGCTGTTCTGGCGTTCGCGCTCGCAGGCGCCGTGTGGGGCATCTACGCGATGTATGCGGCGCCGGATCTCTCCGTCGGCGCCGGGCCGCTCACCGCGCTGGTGCAGCTGCCGCCGCTCGTCGTCGAGGCTCACTGGGCCCCGTCGATCGTCATCCTGATCGGCGTGGCGTTGCTGGCGCTCTACACCGCGGCGTCGTGCGGTCTCTGGCACCGAATGCGTGATCTGGCGATCCCGTGGAGCCGCCGAGGCCTGGCACGACTCACGTGGGGCATTGCGGTGACGCTGGCGGCGGCGGCAGCGTGGTCGTCGTCTCCGGACCCGTGGACGATCCTGTTGCTCGGATGCGGCTTCCTGACGTCGACGGTCGCCGCGCCAGCGCTGGCGAGCACCCATCCGACAGCACGCCGAATCGGCATGATCGCGGGCGCAACCATCTTCGTTCTCGCCGCGGCAGTCCTCGCTGTGCGAGCACCAGCACTCGGTGTCACGTCGATCGCACTGATCGCGGGGCCTGTCGCGTGGCTGACGACGCTGTTGATGTCTCGTCGCGTCTGACGCGGCCGACAAAAACGGACGGCCGTGGCTGCTGATGACGGATGCCACGACGAACCCGCCGGCGACGCGGTGGCCGAGGCCTGATTGAGTCACGCCGGCTCGCGCGATGACGTTCATGACTGATCCGGGCCGAAGCCACCGCGGTCGTCCGGCGCCTCGCGCCAGAAATCAGGATTCCGCGACCAACTCGCGCATCGCGGCCGATTGACGCATCGCAGTTCCCAGGAGCCTCGCGGAGACACTCAGCGGCTCCGCGCGCGCCTCACGGTTGCCGCCGGCGGAAGCCGCTGACAGAATAGGTCTCCATGGCAAGCGATCGGATCGTCGTCCGCGGCGCGCGCGAGCACAACTTGAAGAACGTCGATCTCGAGATCCCGCGGGACCAGCTCGTCGTGATCACGGGACTCTCGGGCTCCGGCAAGTCGTCGCTGGCGTTCGACACGATCTACGCCGAAGGGCAGCGGCGCTACGTCGAGTCGCTGTCGGCGTACGCGCGTCAATTCCTCGAGCAGATGGAAAAGCCCGAGGTCGATTCGATCGAGGGCCTGTCGCCGGCGATCTCGATCGAACAGAAGACGACGTCGAAGAATCCGCGCTCGACCGTCGGGACGGTCACCGAGATCTACGACTACCTGCGCGTGCTCTTCGCGCGGGTCGGCATCCCCCAGTGCCCGGACTGCGGTCGCGTGATCGCGGCGCAGACCGTCCAGCAGATGGTCGATCGCGTCCTGGCGCTCCCCGCCGGGACCCGGCTGCTCGTCCTGGCGCCGGTCGTGCGCGGGCGCAAGGGCGAGTACAAGAAGCTCTTCTTCGATCTCGCCCGCCAGGGCTTCACCCGCGCGCGGGTGAACGGCACGATCCGCGAGCTCGGCGGCGAGATCGATCTCGACAAGAACAAGAAGCACACGATCGAGGTGGTCGTGGACCGGCTCGTCGTCCGCGACACCGTCGGCTCCCGCGTCGCCGACTCGCTCGAGACCGCGCTTCGCCTGGCCGACGGCGTGGCGCTGGTCGAGGACGCCGACGGCGCCGGCGCGCCGCTCGTCTTCTCCGAGCGCCTCGCGTGCGCCGAGTGCGGCATCTCGCTGCCGGAAATCTCGCCGCGCATGTTCTCGTTCAACAACCCGTACGGCGCCTGCCCCGAGTGCGGCGGCATCGGCACGCGCGAGGAGATCGATCCCGATCGTCTGATCCCGAATCCGGAGCGCTCGCTCCGCGGCGGCGCGCTCGCGGCGTGGGCCGGGCGCGAGAACCCGTACTTCAGACAAACGCTGGACGCGCTCGCGAAGAGGTACAAGTTCTCGCTCGATCAGCCGTGGTCGAAGCTCAAGAAGAGCGTGCGCGACGTGATCCTGTACGGGGAGGGCGACCGCGGCTTCGAAGGCGTGATCAAGGTGCTGGAGCGACGCTACCGCGACACGGTGTCCGAAGACACGCGTCGCGAGATCGAGTATTTCATGGCCGAGCGACCGTGCCCGGCATGCGGCGGCTCGCGGCTCAGGCGCGAGTCGCTCGCGATCAAGATCGCCGGCCGCTCGATCGCCGACGTGGTGAAGCTGACGGTCAAAGCGGCGGCGGCATTCTTCACCGACCTGGAGCTCACCGAGCGGGAGACGACGATCGCGCGACGCGTGCTCAAGGAGATCCGCGAGCGCCTTGGATTTCTGATGAACGTCGGCCTCGAGTACCTGACGCTCGATCGCCCGGCCGGTACCTTGTCGGGCGGGGAGGGCCAGCGCATCCGGCTCGCGACGCAGATCGGCTCCGGTCTCGTCGGCGTGCTCTACATCCTGGACGAGCCGTCGATCGGACTCCATCAACGCGACAATCGCCGGTTGCTCGAGACGCTGAAGCGTCTGCGCGACCTCGGCAACACGGTGCTGGTCGTCGAGCACGACGAGGAGACGATCCGCTCCGCCGATTTCGTGGTGGATCTCGGGCCGGGCGCCGGCGAGCTCGGTGGGCACGTGGTCGCGGTCGGGACGCCGGACGAGATCATCGCGAATCCCGCGTCGCTCACCGGGCGCTATCTCTCGGGCGAGCTCGCGATCACGATCCCGGCGACGCGGCGCAAGGGCAACGGGCTCTCGCTCACGATCGACAACCCGCGCCAGCACAACCTGAAGGGCATGCCGGTGACGATCCCGCTCGGGACGTTGACGTGCGTGACCGGCGTCAGCGGCTCGGGCAAGTCGACGCTCGTGAACGACATCCTCTACCGCGCGCTCGCGCAGATGCTCCACCGCGCGCAGGACCGGCCCGGCGCGCACGACCGTATCCAGGGCGCGCAGCACGTCGACAAGGTGGTCGACATCGACCAGTCGCCCATCGGGCGCACGCCGCGCTCGAACCCGGCGACCTACACGGGCGTCTTCACGTTCATCCGGGCGCTGTTCGCGCGGACGCCGGAAGCGCGCATGCGCGGCTACCAGCCGGGGCGCTTCTCGTTCAACGTCAAGGGCGGACGTTGCGAGGCGTGCCAGGGCGACGGGCTGGTGAAGATCGAGATGCACTTCCTGCCGGACGTCTACGTGACGTGCGACGTCTGCAAGGGCAAGCGCTACAACCGCGAGACGCTCGACATCAAGTACAAGGGCGCGTCGATCGCCGGCGTGCTGGAGATGACGGTCCGCGAGGCGCTCGCGTTCTTCGAGGCCGTCCCGGTCATCAAGCAGAAGCTCCGGACGCTGGACGACGTCGGGCTCGACTACATCCGGCTGGGCCAGGCGGCGACCACGCTCTCCGGTGGTGAGGCGCAGCGCGTGAAGCTGGCGACGGAGCTGTCACGTCGCGCGACGGGACGGACGCTCTACATCCTGGACGAGCCCACCACCGGGCTCCACTTTGCCGACATCCAGAAACTCCTCGAGGTGCTGAACCAGCTCGTCGACCAGGGCAACACCGTCGTGATCATCGAGCACAACCTGGACGTCATCAAAACGGCCGATTTCATCATCGACCTGGGGCCCGAGGGCGGCGACGGCGGCGGGTACGTGATCGCGACCGGCCGGCCCGAAGAAGTCGCCGCGAGCGCGGACGTGTCGTTCACCGGCCAGTACCTCGAAGGGATCCTCGCGCGCCCGCGCGCCGTCGTGACGTAGCCATGCGACGGACGAAGATCGTCTGCACCATCGGTCCGGCGTCCTCGAGCGTCGCCGATCTCAACGGCTGCGTCGCGGCGAACAGCACTGGGGCCGGCCGATCGCGGTCCTGCAAGATCTGCAAGGCCCGAAGATCCGTCCCGGCACGTTCGGCCCGAATGGCGGCGGGCGTGTCGACCTCGAGGGCGGGAAGCCGTTCACGCTGACCGCGGCGCCCGTCGCGGGGACCGAGGAGCGCGCGTCGCTCTCTCCAGCCGAGGTCCTCGCTCAGGTCCGCGCCGGCGACCAGATCCTGATGGACGACGGCATGATCCAGCTCCGCGTCGAGGAGGCCTCGCCGGAGGAGGTGCGCTGCCGTGTCGTCCAGGGCGGACGCATCAGCGACCACAAGGGCGTGTCGCTCCCGCACGTGCCGCTGCCGATCTCGTGCCTCACCGACAAGGATCGCGAGGACCTCAAGTTCGGGATCGAGCACGGCGTCGACTTCATCGCGGTCTCGTTCGTGCGATCGGCGTCCGACATCATCGACGTGAAGAGGTCGTTGCTCGACCTCGGCACCGACGTGCCGATCGTCGCGAAGCTCGAGCGGCAGGAAGCGATGAAGAACCTGCCCGGCATCCTGGCGAGCGTCGACGCGGTGATGGTCGCGCGGGGCGACCTCGGGCTCGACGTCCCGATCGAGGACGTGCCGCACATCCAGAAGGAGATCATCCGGCAGGCGCGCGCGTGGAAAGTCCCGGTGATCGTGGCGACGCAGATGCTGGAGTCGATGGTGACGCATCTGCGACCGACCCGCGCCGAGGTCTCCGACGTCGCCAACGCGATCTTCGACGGCGCGGACGCCATCATGCTGTCGGCGGAGACGGCAACCGGCGGCCATCCCGTCGAGGCGGTGCAGGTGATGGCGCGGATCGCCGAGCGTGCTGAGGCCAGTACGGTGCGCGCCGGGGTGGCCTACGAGCGTCCGCGAACGGTCGCGCTCGGCGGTGAGGCAAACGGGGTGCGCGACACCGTTGGCTTCCCGGAAGCCGTCGCGGACGCGGCGGCGAACGCCGCGCGCGTGCTGCGGGCGCACGCGATCGTGGCGTTCACGCAGTCCGGCTTTTCGGCGCGGCTCATCTCGCACGAGCGCCCGGACGTGCCGATCATCGCGCTCACGCCGATCGTCGACGTCCAGCGCCGTCTGGCGCTCTGCTGGGGCGTGTCCTCGCGAGTGATCCGCAAGGTCGAGACCACCGACGAGATGATCGAAGAGATCGAGGCGACACTCCTCGGCGACGGATCGGTCGCCGTGGGCGACGTGATCATCATCATCTCGGGCGCGCCGATGTGGGTGACCGGGACGACCAACCTGTTGAAGCTGCATCGCGTGGGCGAGCGCCGCTGAAGCGAGGGTCGATGACATCAGGGGCCCCGAGGGGCGCGCGGAGATCGCCAATGGCCTACGAGCAACTGACGCTAACCCGAGATGGGAAGGTCGCCACCATCACGCTCAACCGGCCGGACGCGTTCAACGCGTTCAACATGAAGCTCGGCCGGGAGGTGTTCGACGCCGCGCTGGAGGTCGACGACGACCCTGACGTCCGGTGCGTCGTCATGACGGGCGCCGGCCGGGCCTTCTGCGCCGGTGGGGACGTGAAGGAGTTCGTCGACAACCTGCCGCGGATCGGCGCCCACGTGAAGGAGCTGACGACGTATCTGCACGGCGCCGTGTCGCGTCTCTGCCGGAGCGACAAGCCCGTCATCATGGCCGTGAACGGCATCGCCGCGGGCGGCGGCTTCTCGCTCGCGCTGTCAGGCGATCTGGTCGTCGCCGCCGAGTCCGCGCGCTTCACGATGGCGTACTCGCGCATCGCCGCCACGCCGGACGGATCGTCGTCCTACTTCCTGCCGCGGCTCATCGGGATCCGGCGCGCGATGGAGCTCTACATGACGAACCGGATGCTGTCGGCGAAGGACGCGCTCGAGTGGGGTCTCGTGAACTGGGTCGTTCCCGACGCCGAGCTGAAGAGCGCCGTCGACACGCTGTCGCGCGAGCTGGCGCAAGGCCCGTCGAAGGCGTTCGGCGCGGCCAAACGGCTCTTCCACCAGTCGACGCACGAGAGCCTCGAGACGCAGATGGAGCTGGAGGCCCAGGAGATCGCGCGCTCGGGCCGCACGGAAGACTTTCGCGAGGGCGTCGGCGCGTTCGCGGCGAAGAGATCCCCGGCGTTCCGCGGCCGCTGAGCGGCCAGGACGCCGGTCTCGGCAGCCCGACCTGGCGCGTGATCGAGGAGCGCCACGGAACCGCTACGCCGAGAGCCGAGCGCCCGAAGGCGGCGCTACTCTTCTTCGAGCCAGGCGTGCGTCAGGCGGTGGCCGAGCGCGGGGTGAAGCTTGAGGAAGTAGATCAGCATGGCGGCCGCCGCGAGGACGTTGCCCGCGAAGATCGTCCAGCCCGGGAGCTCTCCGAGCATCCAGTTCGCGACCAGCACGATGGCGCCGAAGAATCCGACCTCGAAGGCACTGAACAGGATCACCAGGGCGAAGACGAAGAACGGCTGGCGCTCTGCCGCCGCCACGAGGGTCGAGGCGACGATGCCGAACGCGATGAACGCCAGACCGTGCGCGACCGTGTAGAGCGCGATCGCGTCGGTGGCCGACGTCTGGCGGAGCAGGCCTTCACCGAGAATTCTCGGCGTGCGGAGCGGCTCGCCCTGGATGGTGTCCACGACCAGGAACCAGATCGCGACGATCACCGCGCCGGCCAGGCCGGCGACCACGCCTTCCCAGAGCACCCTGCCCCAATCGCCGAAGAGCATGCGCGGGAGTGTGCGGTGCACGCGGAAGAAGTACCCGAGCATCGCGATGGACGCGAGCAGGTTGCCGACCAGGATGGCCCACCACACCAGCGCGCCGAGCATCGACTGGCCGAACGCGGTGACGACCGCGAGAAAGAACACTTCGAACGCGGCGAAGAGGATGATGAACGCCGCGAACACCGGCGGCTCGCGCTCGCTCACCGCGATGAAGCTCGCGGCGATGACGCCGAACGCCACGAACGCGAGCCCGTGGATCAGCGTGTAGCCGACGACCGGCAGGAGAGATGGCTCGAGCCCGTCCGGCGTCCTCACGCCGTAGAACACCGCGGCGCCGAGGATGGTGGGAGCGAGGAACGGACGACCTCGAGCGACGTCGAGGATCAGGAACCACACCGCGACGACGGCCGCGCCGATCAGCCCGGCGATGACCCCTTCTCGCAGCACCGGCCGCCCGACGGTCGCCATGGCACGTCCGCGGTCATCTTAGCAGCTGTAGAGGCGGGCGCCGGGTTTCCCGGCGAGCGCCGAACGTGTGGGGGTATCGGGGGCCATTACGGGCGCGTCGGCGCGCCCCTCGAGGCCCCTGATGCAATCAATCACCAGACGGATGCCGTAATCCGAATAACGGAGATGCGGAGGCAACGACGAGCGATGCGCGACCGGGCTCCATGGATCCGCGTGGCGCCAGGCGCCGCCGCGGCTCACGCGGCGTGTGCCGGTCGTCGGGCCGGACGGATTGCGCGCCGGAGCCTCTGTGTAGGCGGACTCGTCGAACCAGTCTGCGCACCACTCGTGGCAGACCCCGGACAGATCGGTGAGACCGAAGGCGTTCGCCGGCGTCGCCGGCACGATTGGCGGCGCCGGGAACAGCCCGTTCGGCTTCGCGTTTCCCCAGGGATAGCGCGCGCCCTCGACGCCGCCGCGCGCCGCGCGTTCCCATTCCGCTTCCGTGGGCAGCCGCGCGCCGGACCACGCGGCGAACGCCACGGCGTCGTCCCAGCTCACGCCGACGACCGGCTGGTCGGGCTTCGCGAACTCCGGTCGCGTCCAGAACGGGGGCGGCGCCGTGCCGGCCGCGGCGACGTACCCGGCGAACTCCGCATTCGTGACCGGCGTCGCCGCGATCACGAACGCGTCGAGCCAGACGCGATGCATCGGGCGCTCGCAGGGATGGCCGTCGTTCCATCCCATCGTGAACTCTCCCGCGGGGACGTGAACCCAGCGCATCGTCTTATAATTATGCGCTGTTGCCAGCTTGCGCGATGGACGCGACGGCCGCGCTGCGGCCGCGCGCCATCGTGCCGGGGATCCGGTCAACGAGGAGAGATCGCATGAACGTCGCACCACGCATGGCCCGGCTCGGAACGGAATCCGCCTTCGAAGTGCTCGCGCGGGCCAGGGCGCTCGAGCGTCAAGGGCGCGAGATCATCCACCTGGAGATCGGCGAGCCCGACTTCGACACGCCGGCACACATCAAGGACGCGGCCAAGCGCGCGCTCGACGCCGGCGCCACGCATTACGGGCCATCCGCAGGGCTTCCCGAGCTGCGCGAGGCGATCGCGCGGCACATCAGCCGCACGCGCGCGATTCCCGTGAGTCCCGACGAGGTCGTGGTGACCCCAGGGGCCAAGCCCATCATGTTCTTCACGATCATGGCGCTCGCCGGGCACGGCGACGAAGTCATCTATCCGAATCCGGGATTCCCGATCTACGAGTCGGTGATCAATTTCGTCGGCGCGGTGCCCGTGCCGATCCCGCTGCGCGAGGAGAACGGCTTCGGCTTCGATCTCGGAATCTTCGAGCGAAGCGTGTCGCCGCGGACGAAGCTCATCATCATCAACTCGCCCGAGAACCCGACCGGTGGCGTGCTGGAG
>QHRT01000395.1:0-3706 GCA_003220195.1 Candidatus Rokuibacteriota bacterium
GGCGTCAAGTGCAACAACAGCGGGAACGGTAATCAGTGCGTCACGGATCGTTGTGTCATCGCCGGAAATCTCGACTGTTCCGGCAACAGCGGGGGCTGCGTGGTGCCGGAGACCACGGTCGGCGGCAACGTGACGCTCAACAACAACGCCGGGCCCGGGGCCAGCGTGACCGACGGCGCCATCGGTGGCAACGTGACGATGACGAACAACAGCTCCGGCACCGTCACGGGCGACTTTATCGGCGGCAATCTCAAGTGCAACGGGAACGGCGGAAGCACGCTCCAGTCCAACAACGTGGTGGCCGGGACCACCTCGTGCAACTAGCCTGGCTGACCGTCGGGTGAGCCGTTAGCTGGCGCGCGGTCGCTGGTCAGCCGAGCGAGGAGGGCGGATCACCGTGCGGGGGTCCGCCCTCCCAGCGCCGTCTCGAGCCACGCGGAGATGTGCGCGATCTCCTCACCGCAGACCGCGTGCGCCATTGGATAGTCGTGCCATTCCACTCGATAGCCGAGCGCGAGCAGGCGGTCGCGCGCCGACGTCGCGCGCGCGTATGGAATGAGCGGATCATCGCGCCCGTGCGCCATGAAGATCGGCACGTCGCGGTTCGCCGGGCTGGCCTCGCCGTCGAGCTTGTCCGCCAGCGGCAGGAAGCACGAGAGCGCCATGACGCCCGCGAGCCGCTCGGGATGGCGCAGCCCGGTATGGAGCGCCATCGCACCGCCCTGCGAGAAGCCGGCGAGGACGAGCGCGGACGCCGGGATACCGCGGGCCTTCTCGCGCGCGATCAGCTGCTCGATCGCCTCCTGTGACGCGCGCACGCCCTCTTGGTCCTCGCGCCGCACGCCACGGTCGTCGCGCACGTCGTACCAGGCGCGCATCACCCAGCCGTTGTTGATCGTCACCGGCCGCATCGGCGCGTGAGGGAAGACGAAGCGGACGGCGAGGTCGTCCGGCAGGCCGAGCTCCGGCACGATGGGCTCGAAGTCGTGCCCGTCGGCGCCGAGCCCGTGCAGCCAGACGACGGCGGCGCGCGGCGAGCGCCTGGTCTCGATCTCGACCGTTTCGAGGAGCTCATTCACGATGGTTCAGCCCCGCGGCTTGACCCAGGTTTCCGACCACGCGAGACACGCGCTCGAGCCCTGGCGCTCGCCGCGCATCTCCGGCCACGGCGTTGCGGCCGCGATGCGGCCGTTCAGCTCGACCTGCGCCGAGCGTGCCGGAAAGAACGTGCTGAACACGCCGATAGGGCGATTGTTGGCGCCGGGCGGCATCGTCAGGACGAAGGGGTCGATGCAGTCCCACCACGTCATCCGGATCCGATCGCTCGTCGACACGATGGTCTCCGCGGCACTCGAGCGCGGATCGCCGGAGCGGGCGAATTCGGCGCTGATCACCGGCAGCTTCTCGTCGGCGAAGGCCGGAAAGAGGTACGTCTCGATCGTGCGCTGGAGCCAGCGCGCGACGGCCGGGTTGTCGGCGTAGACGCGCGGTCGGTTGTCGGTGAGCGAGCTCTGGATGAAGAGCGTGTGCCCGGAGCCCGAGGGACACCAGAGCACGCGCCAGTGGCTCAGACGATCGGTCTGGGTCTTACCGCCATCGGTCGACAGGCGGATGAACGAGTTTTCGCCGGTCATGAGCACGTCGTTCGGATCGACAGGTGGCATCGTCGGCGCTCTCCTTTTCGGTCGGTCGGGTCAGCGGCGGCGCGGCGGATGCGCCCGCACCGCGGCTTCGTTGACGTCGGTGCCCCAGCCCGGGGCGGTCGGCAGATGGAGGTGGCCGTCCTTGACGACGGGCGGCGATGTCACCAGGTCGTCGTACCACGGCACCCGGTCGGGATCGATCTCCATGATCCGGACGTTCGGGACGACGGCGCAGAAGTGCGCGTTCATCAGCGTCGCCAGGTGACCGTAGAAGTTGTGCGGCGCCACGTTGATCTCGTAGACGTCCGCCATGTTCGCGATCTTGACCGACTCGGCCACGCCGTTCCACGGCGTGTCGATGATTGCGACGTCGACGGCGTACTGTTCGAAGTAGGCCTTGTAGTCGCGGCGGCCGAACAGGCACTCGCACGACGCGACCGGGATGGTCGTCCGCGAGCGGATGTAGTGGAGCGCCCGGGGATCGCGCGTGTCGATCTCGACCCAGAAGATGTCGAACGGCTCGATGGCGCGTGCGACCTTCAGGAAGCCCTCGGTCTTGAAGTTGAAGTTCAGGTCCACCAGGATGTCGATGTCCTTCCCGGCGCCTTCGCGGATCGCGGCGAGCTGATCGCGCATCGCACTCAGCACCGCGCGGTCCGCGTTCAGCTCCGGGTAGCCAACGCGGTCGAGATTGCGCGCGAACCCTGGCGAGTGTAGATACGGCCTCTCGCCGCCCAGCATGAACACGTTGGTCTTGAGGGCGGTGTAGCCGCTCGCCGCGACCTCCTTGCCGAGCTTCACGACGTCGTCGAGCGTCCGGAGCGGCGGCAGCTGCATGTCGGCGCCCCAGGACAGCCGGTACGTCCCGCAGTGCGACCAGTAGAGCCGGATGCGATCGCGCACGGGGCCGCCGAGAAGCTCGTAGACGGGAATGCCGAGGGCCTTCGCCTTGATGTCCAGCAACGCGTTCTCGATCGCGCCGATCGCCTGCTGCGCGATGCCGCCGGACGACTGCCGGCGGATCGCGAACATGAGCACGACCAGCGCCTCGTACGCGCGCGGATCCTTGCCGATGATCGACGGCGCCAGCCGATCGATCACCGCGGACACCCCGGGCCCGCCGAACGATTCGTTGTACTCGCTCCAGCCGACGAGCCCGGCATCGGTCGTGATCTTCAGGAAGTCGAAGTTGCGCTGGCCGGCGTCGGCGTGGAGCGACTCGACGCTGGTGATCTTCATGCTGCCCGCCTCAAATGATGGCGATCGCTTCGATCTCGATCATGTAGTCGGGATGCGCGAGCGCGGCGACCCCGATCATCGTCGACGCCGGCCCTTTCTTGCCCAGGAACTCGTCACGAATCTCGCGGAACGCCGGCCGCTGGCTGACGTCGGTGAGATACGACGTGATCTTGACGACGTTGGCGAGCGTGCCGCCCGCCGCTTCGACCTGCGCTTTCACGGCGCTGAACACGGCGCGCGCCTGGCCCTTGAAGTCGCCGGGATGCGCGGGCTTGCCGTCCTTGTCGTACGCGACCTGCCCGGCGAGGAAGATGATCGACTGCGCGCCGGTGACCTTGAGGCACTGGGTGTAGCCGGGCGGATCGAAGATGCCGGGGGCGCAGAGCTTTTCGAGATTGGCCATGACGTCCTCCTGACGTTTCGTTGAACGCCGCGAGGGTACACTAGCCCTTCAGTTCCTGTTTTTTTTCAACGCCCGCCCGAGCCGCCGGAAATGCGCCGCCGGATTGAAGTACACCGTGGTCGGACCGTCTGGAGACTCGACGGACATGGCATCCATCCGCTCCTTCGTGAGCGCCTGGCCGTTCAATCGAAGGCCGAGGGCGCGGAGGACGGCGTACTCCTCGGCGACGGAAATGACGACGTACGCGGTTTTCGGCGTACGGCCGTCACCCGAGGCGCGGACCGAGTCCACGAGTCCGCGGTACCAGCGGACATGCTGGTCCGACTCCGGCTGGCGCCCGAGCTGACGCAACGCCATTCCGGCCATGGCATGCATGTCGATGTCGACCGGGCACGTGGTGAGCCAGCGCTCCGTCACAGCC
>QHRT01000395.1:3735-4014 GCA_003220195.1 Candidatus Rokuibacteriota bacterium
TCCTCCCGATCACCGTAGTCGGCGCGCAGGCGATCGAAGTCCGCCGGCGCCGACCAGTCGGAGACCACCGGAGGCGGATCCGCCGCCTTCAGCGCCGGCGAGGCGCCACACCCGGCAAGGAGAGCGACAAGAGGAGGCAGGATGATCCGAACGAGTGCGCCACTCTTGTTCACCGTGACCTCCTCTCGCGGCTCGACGCAAGTCGGTTCGCGATCGACGCCGAGCTGTCGAGCGATGCCGGACCTGCGACGGATGACGTGTAGTACAACAGACGTCGAC
>QHRT01000405.1 GCA_003220195.1 Candidatus Rokuibacteriota bacterium
ACGGCCCCTCACCGGTCATGAGAAGAAGTCTCCGGCGCGTCACGAAGAACGCCGTCGCGGTGATCGGCGGCGTGTCCGCGCTGGTCATCGTGATCGTCGCCGTCTTCGCGGGTCGGCTGGCGCCGCATCCGCCCGACGAGCAGAACTTCGACCTGATCGAGGCGAGACCCGGGATGCACGCGCTGCTCGGCACCGATCGGTTCGGCCGCGACGTCCTGAGCCGCGTGATCCATGGCGCCCGCGTGTCGCTCTACGTGGCGGTCACGTCGATCGGGCTCGCGATGCTCGCGGGCGGTGCGCTCGGCCTCCTGGCGGGCTACGCTGGCGGCCTCTGGGACAACGGGATCAACCGCGTGATGGACGTGTTCTTCAGCATCCCCGGGCTCCTGCTCGCGGTCGGGATCGCGGCGATGCGAGGACCCGGCGTGAACAGCGCCGTCGTGGCGATCGCCATCGTCTACACGCCGCTCTTCGTGCGCGTCATGCGCGCTCCCGTGCTGGCCGAGCGCGAGAAGGAATACGTCGAAGCGGTACGCGCGCTCGGCGCGGGCCGCCTGATCGTCGCGGTGAAGCACATTCTGCCCAACGTGATGTCGCCATTCGTGGTGCAGGGGACCGTGGCCTTTTTGCAGGCGGTCCTGATCGAAGCCTCGCTCTCCTACCTCGGCCTGTCCGCGCAGCCACCGACGCCGTCGTGGGGGAACATGCTGAACGAGGGCCGGACCTATCTCGAAACCGCGCCGTGGATCTCCGTCTTTCCCGGCCTCGCCATCATGATCGCCGTGCTCGCGTTCAACCTGATCGGCGACGGCCTGCGCGACGTGCTCGATCCGAACGCCTGACCTCGAACCCGGGAGGGAACGACACCATGAAGACCGATCTCGACCGCCGACGGTTCCTCGAATCGAGTGCTCTCGCGCTCGGAGCCCTGGCCCTCGGCACGGACGCTGTCGCCCAGGCGCCGAAGCCTGGCGGCACGTTCGTCTCGGCGCGGACGACCGAGGCGACCGGGCTCGACCCGCAGCTCGTGCCGGCGTTCTCCCGCAGCGCGCGCTCGCCCCTCATGTACAACCAGCTCGTGCGCTTCGAGCCGGACATGACGCCGGTGCCCGAGCTCGCGGAGTCGTGGGAAGTGAGCCGCGACGGGCTCACGTGGACGTTCAAGCTGCGGCAGGGCGTCAAGTTCCACGACGGCCAGGAGCTGACCTCGGCGGACGTGAAATTCACGCTCGATCGCCTCTTCGAGAAGTCGCCGGGGAAGTCCGACTTCATCGCCGTCGACAAGGTCGAGCCAGCCGGGAAGTACGGGGTGAAGTTCATCACCAAGGAGCCGTTCGCCGGCCTGCTGGCCGCGCTCGGAGGCTTCTGGGGCTTCATCATCAACGAGGCGGGGGTCAAGAAGCACGGTGACCTGAACAAGGCCGCCGTCGGCACCGGGCCCTACGTGCTGGAGGACTGGAAGGTCGAGCAGCAGATGACGCTGAAGAAACATGCGGGCTACTTCAAGAAGGGCCTGCCGCACGTTGACCAGGTGATCCTCCGCGTGATCCCCGACGAGGCGAACATCGTCGCCGCGTTGCGCACCGGCCAGATCCATCACGCGTTCATCGAGGACAACAAGAACTTCACTCTCCTGAAGGACGAGAAGTCGCTCACGGGCTTCCGGAGCTCGCGGCTCGGCTACGACTTCCTCAACATCAACGCGAGCCGTGGACCGTTGAAGGACGTCCGCGTGCGCCAGGCGATCTCGTGGGCGGTCGACCGCGCCCAGGTGCTTCGCGTCGCCGCCGCTGGTTTCGGCCGCTTGCCCGCGCCCGCGACGGCGCCGATGAAGCAGTGGCAACTGCCCGAAGAGCAGTGGATGAAGTTCTACAAGCCCGACCTCGACCGCGCGAAGAAGCTCATGGCCGACGCCGGTGCCGCGAGCGGCTTCACGGTGAAGCTCGGCGTGATCCCGACGTTCCCGACGATGGTGTCCGGCGCGCCGGTGATCGCCGCGCAGCTGAAACGGATCGGCATCACCGCGGAGATCGAGAACGTCGAATATGCCGTGTGGATCAAGCGCTGGCTGGCCAAGGACTTCGACATGACGATGAACACGACGCCGGGCTACGCCGACCCGGACACCGCGTTCTTCCGCGCGCTGCACTCCACCAAGGGCCAGAACTGGAACAGCTGGAGCGTTCCCGAGCTCGACCAGCTGCTCGAGGAAGGGCGACGCACGTTGGACCAGAAGAAGAGGAAGGAGATCTACGACAAGGCGCAGCTCATGATCCTCGAGAACGTGCCGCACCTCTGGCTCTACTCGGCGGACACGATCGACTTCACGCAAGCGTCGGTGAAGGGCTTCCGCCAGCATCCGACCACGCTCCTCTACGGCTTCGAGGGCGTGTGGATGGAGAAGGCGTAACGCGAGCCATTGGCCGCCGCCATGTGGCGGTACGTCCTCGTTCGCCTCTACTCGATGGCGCTGACCCTGGCCGGCCTGACGATCCTGGTCTTTTTAATGTTGCGCCTGATTCCCGGCACCGTCGTCGAGCAGATGATCGGCGCCGACGCCGTCGTCAGTCCGGCCATGGTGGCGGAGCTCCGACGCTTCTTCGGGCTCGATCAACCGTGGTGGGTGCAGTACGCGCGGTGGATCGGCGAGCTCCTGCACGGGCATCTCGGCACATCGTGGCGCACCGGCAAGCCGGTCGTCGCGCTGATCGCCGAGCGGCTGCCCGTGACGCTCGAGCTCACCACGCCCGCCGTGGCGTTCGCGCTCGCCCTCGGCATTCCCGCGGGCGTCGTCTCGGCCACGCGGCGCGATCGCGCCGTGGACAACGTGACGCGCGTGAGCACGTTGCTACGGCTCTCCGTCCCGCTGTTCTGGCAGGGGACGATGTTGATCCTCTTCTTTCGGTCATGTGGGTGGACTTCTTCACCGACCCGCGGGGCAACCTGACGATCATGCTGCTGCCCGCGCTCTGCCTCGGCACCGCCAGCGCCGCGAACATCGCCCGCACGACGCGCGCCTCGATGCTGGACGTCATGAGATCCGAGTACGTCCGCACCGCTGCGGCGAAAGGCCTCACGGATCGGCTCGTCATTCTCAAGCATGCGCTGACGAACGCGTTGATTCCGATCGTCACCGTCGCCGGATTACAGATCGGCATCCTGCTCGGGGGGACGGTCGTCGTGGAGGAGGTGTTCACGCTGCCCGGCGTCGGTCGCCTGGTGCTGTGGTCGATCTATCAGCGCGACTATCCGCTGACCCAGGCGACGATCCTCTTCATCGCCGTCCTGTTCATGACGATCAACCTGGCGGTGGACGTGCTCTACGGGTATCTCGACCCGCGTATCCGGTACGGCACGTGACCCTACGCCAGTCACCGTGGAACGCGCCGCGGTCACCGATGTCCCGGCGTCTGGGAAGTCAAGTTCGCAGTCGCGACGGCGTGCGACGCGCCGCTCGATCACGCTCTGCGCAACCGGTGTCCCCTGCACGCCGTCCGGGACGTAGAGCGTGATCGCATCCCCGGCGCGCAGATCGCGGCGGATCCCCTTGTCGAGCTGGCTCACGTCGACGGTCACGGTGCGGCCGTCCGGCGTGCGGACGGTCACGGTCGACGCCGCGACTGACTGGACCGATCCGATGACCGCGATCCGGGCGAGGTCGCTCGTCAGCGTCCCGGTGGGCGGTGCGGCGGCTGGCGCCGCCTGGCCGGCCGCGTCAGCCGAGATCGTCTCGATCCGGGCATCGAGCAGCTGCCCTTTGCGGGCCCCCTCGATGCCGAGCACGCTCACGCGGTCGCCCGCTTTCGGTCGAGGGCCCTGGTCGGTGAGCGCGGCGCCGCTCCGGCGCTCGAGCGTCGCGACGTAGTTGACGCCGTCGTCACCCCGGATCTCGGCCTGGGGCTGGTTGAGCAGTTCCTTCGGCGACAGGAGCGTTCCGCTCACGAGTCGATAACTCGACATGGCGGCGCTCGTCGGAGAGGCGAACAGCAGGCCGATGATGGGCGCGGCGAGAGTCAACCTCTGGTAGGTCATCGCGAGCTCCTCCCGATCTGACGAGCGGTGCACGGCGCGTGCCCGTGACACGCGCTACTGCCCCGGTTTCGCCCAGATTCCCCGATCGTGCATCAGCCGGATCTGCCGCCGGATGACGTTGCGGTATTCCTTGTGCTTCATCGGGGCGCGCTTCAGGTAGAGGTTCTTCGGATAGATCGGCTTCTCGTACAGGAGCTGATAGAGCTCCGTTCTGAGATCTTTGATCCAGTTGTCCCACTGCGCGCGAGCGCGGTGGTCGCGCAACGCTTCGATGTCGATCACGCCGCCGACGTACGTGGAGCCGGCGCCGTAGTCCTGCCGGCCCACGATCTGCCCCTTGTAGTTGATGACGAAGGAGCGCCCGCCGAACGTATCGATCGGGGTCGTTTCCTCCGGGAACAGGTAGTACGTCCCCATGTTCGGCGCCACGACGTACATGTTGTTGTCGAGCGCACGTGCGCGGCTCTGGATCTCGAACATCTCGTTGCCCGTCGCCGGGTGCGGGTACGACGCCCGGGAGACGACCTCGGCGCCGTTCAGCGCGAGCGCCCGGGCGTTCTCCGGGTACGAGCCCTCGTTCGCCATCATGATGCCGAGCCGACCGATCTCGGTGTCGGCGACGGGCCAGAACGCCTGCAGCGTCCGGCCGTACTTCTCGACCCACCAGTCGTACACGTCGTGCGGGCAGACCGAGTGCTCGACCGGAAAGAGCGGCGAGACCTTGTAGTGCTGCAAGATCACCTTGCCGCGCGGGTTGATGATGAACCCGACGTTGAAGTAACGATCGCGCAGGTCCGGATGGCGCGCTTTCGCCTGCGCCATCACGAACGCCCCGTACTCCTTCGCGATCTTGCCGAGCTCGGCCGTTTCCTCGCCGGGGATGTCGATCGCGCACTCGCGCGCGAACTCGACGTGATCGAGATCGAGCACCTCGTCGTTGAAGCCCTGGAGCGCGCCTTCGGGGAACGCGATCAGCCGCACCGGGAGATCGAGGCTCGAGAGCCACGATGCGGCCTTCACCAGATGTGACAGGTGCTCGAGATTGAGCTGGATGTCCTTGCGCTTGCGAATGCCGCGCACGGTGGGGATCAGTCCGACGGCGGTGTAGGGCTTGATCATGCCCCGGATCATACCAGCGCCGCGGCGAGGCGGCTCGGGTCGGCGATGACGCGCACCGCGACCGGCACCCCGCGGTTGCGCACGGTTACCTCGTGGCGCGGAAATGCGGAGACGTCCACGCCGGCCGCAATGGCGACCTCTTCGGAAATCACGAGCGCGGCGCGATAGTCTTTCGTCAGCTGCTCGAGCCGGCTCGCGACGTGCACGGTGTCGCCGACGGCGGTGAAGTAGACACCCTCGCCGTAGCCCATGCGGCCGACGATCGCCGGGCCGACGTGGATGCCGATGCCGATGCGAAACGGCGATGGCAGATCGTCACTGAGCTCGCGGCTCAGCGCGGCCAGCCTCTCGACGATCGCGGCGGCCGCGGCGAGCGCCTCCCGACATCCCGCGTTCGCGCCGCTCTCCACGCCGAAGAGCGCCATCACGCCGTCCCCGGTGAACTGGTTCGGGATGCCGCCCGCGCGCGTGATCGCGCCGCCGACCGCCTCGAAGTAGCGGTTCAAGAGGAAGACGACGTCGTAGGGAAGCCGGTGCTCGGCCAGGCTCGTGAAGCCGCGAAGGTCGGCGAAGAGGACGGCAATCTCACGCTCCCGGCCGCCACGATGGTCCGTCTGGAACGCGGCGTCGGAGGGCCCGGCCGTCGCGGGCAGCACGGGCGCGACCACGACGTCACGCGTGGGTCTCAGCTGACACGCGAGCCGCACGTCGGGAGGCGCGCCGACTCGTCTCAACACGCGCACTTCGTCCGGCCCGGCCTCGGGCAACTCGGGGAAGCCGCGGAGAATCCTCACGCGGCACGTCGAGCAGCGGCCGCGTCCGCCGCACACCGACGCGTGCGGGATGCCGGCGAACCGGCTCGTTTCGAGCACCGTGAACCCGATCGGCGTGACGACGTCACGCCCGCCGGGATACGTGATGCGGAACGAGTGCGACCGTTGGCGCATGCGGCGAACGCCGCGCGCGAGCAGCACGAGCGCGAGCGCGCCGCCGTAGACGATCATGATGCCGTCGTAGACCGCTGCCAGCGCCGCGCGCTGTGCGGGGCCAGGCGCCCGGGTCGCGCGCGCGACCGCGAGGGCCCAGCCAGGATCCGCCTGCGCGCGCGCCGTGACGTCGCGCCCGGCCATGACGAAGCCGAGGAACGCCAGCACCGGAAGCAGCAGCGCGACGGCGAAGAGCCAGGGCTGGACGCGGCGGTAACCGGCGCGGAGACGGAGCCAGAAGTGGATCCCGATGCAGCCGTGCGTCCACGCGATGGGCAACAAGAGCGAGTGGCGCGCCCCGGCGACGTGGCCCCAGAGCGCGAGCACGACTCGCGTGTAGGAGTCGGTGACGTCGAACAACGCCCACGCGACGTGCGTGCCGACGATGTGCGTGCCGAGGAGCGGCGGGATCGAGAGGCCGAGAACGAGTTGCCACGCCTCCCACGGCGCCAGCCGCAGATGGCGGCGCCGGTAGAGGGATCGGAGGGCCAGCGCGGCATGGACGACCAGCGCCGAGTAGAGCACCGGCGTCACGACGGGATTGCGCCAGAAGGCAATGAACCAGCGGCGGCCGTCTTCCATCAGCTCGAGCGAGAAGAGCCCGAGCGTGTGGTTGAGGAAGTGCGTGGTCAGGTACGTCATGAGGAGGACGCCCGACACGACGCGCAGCCGCCGGGCGAGGAGGGGCGACATCCGTCCCTACACCCGGGCGCGCGACCGCCGCACGCGCTGATGGACCTCGTGGAGCTTGTCG
>QHRT01000406.1 GCA_003220195.1 Candidatus Rokuibacteriota bacterium
CCAACCTCAACGCGGTCGGCAGGTCGCCTGTCGCTTGTGCCAGGAACGCACGTTCGAGGGCGAGTGACGCGAACGCGTAGTGGCCGGCCGGCAGCTCGCGCCGCAGCAACGGCTCGACTTCCCGCAACATGTCGGCGGCGCGCGTGAAATCCCGGAGGAGCCCATAGATCCTCGCTCGCTGGATCATCGACTGCTCGACGACGACTCGATCGCCAATCTTTTGAGCCTTCGTGAACGCTTCTTCCGCGTAGTGAGCGGCTTCCTGCAGTCGTCCCAAATCGCGCAGAACCGCCGAGTAGTTGTTCAGCAGCCCGGGCGTCGACGACTCATCCGCCTGAGTGCGGGTGAGCTCGATGGCGCGGTGGTACATCTTCTCGGCCTCGAGCGGGCGGCCGGACAAGGTCAGGGCGAAGGCCCATTCGCTGAATAATGCTGCGGCGGTCTGCGTCCTGTCATACCCTAGCTTCGTCATCTCAACCGAGGCTCGCTCGAAGGCCGCAATGGCCTCGCGAGGTTTGGCCGCGAGGTTGTAGGCGCTCGCAAGGTCTGTCAGCGCGTCGAGCGTCAGATTGTCCGACTGAAAGGGCGAAGTCGCGAGCTCTCGCTGCGCGGACCGAGCTCGATCGATGCCCTCTTGGGCAGCACCCGTGCCGACCGCGACCTCGCTGCCGCGCAGCAGGCAGAA
The DNA here is from genome assembly GCA_003220195.1 of Candidatus Rokuibacteriota bacterium. Taxonomy (GTDB): domain Bacteria; phylum Methylomirabilota; class Methylomirabilia; order Rokubacteriales; family CSP1-6; genus AR8. The sequence continues at coordinate 686 of QHRT01000406.1, forward strand.
CACGCGATCCAGGGTGAACTCCGAATCCTTCGGAAGCTCTCGCAAGCCGTCCTGAACGAGCGATTCGGCCCGAGCGTGCTGGCCCCCGCGATCCAGAGGCACAGCGAGGGCGCAAGCGGCCTGGGCGCGCGCCGAGCGATCTTCGAGGCCACGCGACAGCCGATACGCCTCTTCGAGAACCCGGAGAGCGTTTTCGTACTCGTCCTTGTAGAAATACTGCGTGCCAATCGAGACGAGCAGCTCGACGTGATTACCAGGTTGATCCGAATAGTTCTCGTGCCGGACGATATCTTCTGCGCGGTCGAGAAGCTCATTGACGGTCAACGGACTCCGCGACGGCGCGGCGTCCGTCAGAAGGAACCGGTTCAGACTGTTGATCCGTTCCGCCCGAGCGAGTTGACGAAACGCGAAGTCGCGTTGGCGCCGCGCCGTGCGCGCTTGAATGATGGTTCCCGCGACGCCCGCGATTACGCCGAAGAACGCAAGCGTTGCGAAGGCGACCGCCGTGCGGTTGCGGCGGACGAATTTCGCCGCCCGATACCGGACCGAATCGGGCCGGGCGCTGATTGGCCGCTGCTCCAGGTAGCGCCGGAGATCGTCGGCGAATGCCGCCACCGACCCGTACCGCTCTGCCGGACGCTTTTTGAGCGCCGTGGCGACGATCGTGTTCAGCTCTCCATGCAACTGCCGCCGCAGCTTCTCGGGAGTCGTTCTCCGTTTTGCGGCGACATCCGCGTCACTGGCCGCGACGACGTCCGACAGACGCAGCGGCTCGGTTTCGACAATCGCCTTCACCAGCTCCGCCGCGGACCGCGGCGCCGCTCCGACAGGATGGTGGCCAGTCAGCAGCAGGTAGAGCAGCTCGCCAAGCGCATAGACATCGGTGGCGGTGGTGATTGCCCCGCCGGTGATCTGTTCGGGCGCGGCGAACTGCGGCGTCAGCGCGCCACCGCTCTCGAGTGTCAGCCGCGTCGCCGTCGCCGGCACCTCGTCGTCCGCCAGCAGCTTCGCGATGCCGAAATCGAGCAGCTTCACCTGACCGTCGTTTCCGACCAACACATTAGAGGGCTTGATGTCGCGGTGAACGATTAGATTGGCGTGCGCCTGGGCGACCGCGCCGAGCACGTCGAGAAACAATCTGATCCGCGCGTCCACTCCGAGCGCATGTTCGTCGCAATACCGATCAATTGGCTCTCCCGCGACATGTTCGAGCACAAGGAACGGCTGCCCGTCGGCCGTGACGCCTGCATCGAGCAGTCCGGCGATGTGCGGATGTCGGAGGCGACCCAGAATCGCGCCCTCGCGCTTGAAGCGTTCCGCGGCGCCGCCGCCGGTTAGCGAGAAATGCAGAAACTTGACGGCAACGCGGCGCTCGAACCGGCCATCGCTGCGCTCGGCCAGCCATACGCTGCCCATCCCGCCCTGACCGAGGGGCGAGACCAGCGTATAGGGCCCCACCGCCTGGCCGGATACCGAGGATTCGGCCGCGGGCCGGGTGGTTGTCCCTTCCAGAAAGCGCTCCCCCGCTAACACCTGATGTTCGTCGAGGAGCTCTCGGAGAAAATCCGCCAGCTGCGGTCGGTCGGCCGCGAACGCCGCGAGCCAGCGTGTGCGCTCGTCCTCATCCAAAGACAACGCATGGTCCAAGTACGGGCTGATTTCCTGCCACCGATCCGAATTCAGTGTCCCCACGCGATTGGTCACCTCGAGGCTATTTGGGAGGCGTCGATTATCGCGAAATCACGCGGCCTGTTCAATCGGCCGGTGGGTCGGGTCCACCCGCGCGCCGGGGCTGTCGAAACTGGCCGTGTCGGCTTTGCCTTGTGAAATCCGATCTTTCTTATAAAGACGCTTTTTCAGCGCAGCTGGAGGCATGGCCGTGTCGCGAGCACATTTCATTGGAACCGCCGCCGTGATCGCCGCGTTCGGCGCAGTCGTGGGCGCAGCGCTCGGACCATTTCCGCTTCAGTCGCCGGACGCGACGGGGCAGATCCGCACGGTCGACACGAACGGAAAGCTCGATCTGACAAATCCGTTCTTCCAGGACCTGGGCACGAACGGTCGACGCTGCGTCACCTGTCATCTGCCGGACCAGGGCTGGACGATCACGCCGTCGAGCGTGCAGAAACGGTTTGCCGACACCGGCGGTCTCGATCCGATCTTCCGGACCAACGACGGATCCAACTGCGAGAACGCTGATGTCTCGACGCTGACCAAACATCAATCGGCATTCAGCCTGCTGCTGAATCGCGGATTGATCCGCGTCGGCATCGACGTCCCTGCGACCGCGGAGTTCGAAATCGTGTCGGTCGACGATCCGTACGACTGCCCGGCCAGCTTCACCTCGCCGCTCGCCGCCGCATCGTTGTACCGGCGGCCGCTGCCGTCCACGAACCTTCGATTTCTGACCACAATCATGTGGGATGGCCGCGAGCCGACGCTGGCGCACCAGGCCAACGACGCGACCATGGGCCATGCGCAGGGGGCGCCGCTCACGACGGATCAGCAGAATGCGATCGTCGCGTTCGAGGCGGCCCTGTTCACCGCGCAAGCAGCCGACGATGCCGCCGGCAGCTTGACGGCAGCGGGCGCCCACGGCGGCCCCGACACGTTGTCGCAGCAGCCATTTTTCGTCGGCATCAACGATCCCGTCGGTCTGAATCCGGCGGGAGCGCCGTTCGATCCCCGCGCATTCACGATCTTCACCGCCTGGGCATCGTCGAAAGGGAACGACCCGACGACGCACGCGCGCCGGTCCATCGCGCGCGGGCAGGAGATCTTCAACGCGAGGCCGTTCACGGTCAGCGGCGTGGCCGGTCTGAACGGCGAGACGTTCGCGAGCGGCGTCACTGTGCCCGGTTCATTCTCCGGCACATGCACGATCTGCCACGACTCGCCCAACGTCGGCAATCACTCGGTGAAAGCGCCGCTCAATATCGGCCTGACCGATCCGTCACGTCGGACGCCGGACATGCCGCTGTATACGCTCCGTCACAAAACGACTCA
>QHRT01000407.1 GCA_003220195.1 Candidatus Rokuibacteriota bacterium
GACGCTGGCCCGCGGCGCGCTCAGCGCCGCCTCCGTCGCGCACGTGCTCGAGCAACGCCGGCGTGCTCGTCGCCTGCCGCCCCCGATCGACCTCGTGCTCCCGGCCGACCCGCGCGTCCGCGACCTCCGCGTCACCCCGCACCAGCTCAGCGCCTACGACACCTTGCTCACGCCGCCCACGCCAGAGGAGGAACCGCCCGATGGCCCCGCTCGCTGACCAGCTCGCTGCCCTCGGCCTGCGCTACACCGCGGCACATTTGGATG
>QHRT01000408.1 GCA_003220195.1 Candidatus Rokuibacteriota bacterium
GCATCTCGTCGAGAGCGAGCAACAGGAGCGCACCCGCCGCAGTCTCGAACGCCGCCTCGCCCGCGCGCGCATCGGCCGCTTCGTCCCCATGACCGAGTTCGATTGGGCCTGGCCCAAGCGCCTCGACCGCGCCGCCGTCGAGGCCGTGCTGCGCCTCGACTTCCTCGCCGAGGCGCGCAATGTCGTCCTGGTCGCACCGCAGGGTTTGGGGAAGACGATGATTGCCCAGAACATCGCGCACGCCGCGGTGCTCGCCGGCACCCACGTGCTCTTCATCACCGCCGCCCAGCTCTTGCTCGATCTCGGCGGGCAGGAGTCCACCCGCGGCTTGGCGCGGCGGCTCAATCACTACGCCTCGCGCGGCCTGCTCTGCGTCGACGAAATCGGCTATTTGTCCTACGACGCCCGGGCCGCCGATCTCTTGTTCCAGGTCGTGAGCCGCCGGTACGAAAAGAAAAGTCTCGTGCTCACCACGAACTTACCCTTCAGCGACTGGCCGACCATTTTCCCAAACGCCGCCACGGCCACCGCGCTGATCGATCGTCTCGTGCACCACGCGGAGATCCTGTCGATCGAAGGCGACAGCTACCGCCGGCGCGTCGCCGAAGCCAAGCGCAAGTCTCCGCGGTCGACATCGGAGAGCTGAGTCGATCGCCGGTCGGAATTCCCGCGCTTTTTCATGTCGCGCAACACGAGGCCGTTGAACGGCCGCGTGAGCCTGGAGAAGCGGCCCATCCGCCGCACTCGCTCCCCGGCGTCACCGCGCTTCAGCTCGCCGTAGGCCGGCGCGGGTTCCGGAACCGTCGGGACGACGAGCACGTCGATGGCGTCGAACACCTCCGCGACGAATTCCCGGGTGAGCCGCGCGCGGAGCCGAGCGGCCTGCAGGTAGTCGTACGCGGAAATGTGGAACCCCGCCTCCAGTCGCAGCAGCACCGTCGGTTGCATCTCGTGCGGACGCTCGCGCGCGAGCCGGACGTGCGCGGCCGCGCTCTCGCATCGTGCAAGCACGTTGCACACCCCGGCGATGACTTCGGGGTCGGGCACTCGCAGCGGCTCGACCTTCGCGCCGAGCTCTTCGATCGTCCGCAGCGCATCGTTCACCGCATCGCGGACGCCGGGGTCGAGGCCATCGCTGTAATAATTCTCGGGGACCCCGACTCGAAGTGGCGGCAAGCTCGTGTCGAGCACCGCCGCGTATTCGGCGACACGGCGCCGGCTCGAGCTTGCATCGCGCGCATCATGCCCGGCGATCACGCCGAGCATGACCGCGACGTCGCGGACCGTCCGCGCCATCGGTCCCACGTGATCGAGCGACCACGAGAGCGGCATCACGCCGGCACGGCTCACGCGACCGTAGGTGGGTTTCAGGCCGACGATACCGCAGCACGCGGCCGGCAGTCGAATCGACCCGCCGGTGTCGGTCCCGAGGGCGCCCGCGACGAGCCGTGCGGCGACCGCGGAGCCGCAGCCGCTGCTCGAGCCTCCCGAAGCATGACCGGATTTCCACGGATTCTGGACGTCGCCATGATGCGCGTTCTCGCCGAAGGGCCCGAGCGCGAGCTCAGTCATGTTGAGTCTGCCGACCGTGATCGCGCTCGCCGCCGTGAGGCTCGCGACCGCGGTCGAGCCGCGCCGGTCCACGAAATATTCTGCGGTCCGAGTGCCACAGGACGTCGCCAGCCCGGGGACGTGGCAGAGGTCCTTGTACGCGAGGGGCACGCCATGGAGCGGCCCGCGCAAGCGACCGGCCATCAGCTCGGTTTCGAGAGTGCCTGCGTGCGCAAGCGCGCCGTCGGCGTCCAGCGTGATGAAGGCGCGCAGTCGCGGATCGAGCCGAGCGATCCGATCGACGCACGAGCGCGTCGCTTCGACCGGCGACGGCGGATCCCCTCCGCCAGCGCGGTGATCGTGAACTCCTCCGCAGGGTCAGTCATTCGCTTCGCGATGCCGACCCTCGCGCTCTTCCGGCTCTCGCGTGCGGTCGCCGGCGAGCTCCAGGGCGACGTGGAAGCCGGCCGGCTCTTCGCCGATCGCGAGATCGGCCGCCGCTCGCTCGATCAACGCGGCAACGTCCGCCAGATCGACGCGGATCGACCGTGCCGGATCGCTCACGACATGCGCATTGCGTCTTCGGCGATGTCGACGCTCACCAGATCCTCGTACCGGTGCCGATGCTTGATGAAGCCGCCATCCAGCAGGATCTGCTGCAACGTCTCGAAGCCCGACCGGCCGAGGCGCGGCTCGGACGCCCACGTCCCTTGCCGGCGGTAGCGGTCGACGATGCGCGTGAGACGCGCGAGCGGAATGTCCGCGAACACGCGCCCGAGCGGCGTCGCGATCTCCGCGGGCGGATGCGCGGCGATCCACGTTTGCGTGCGATACACGGCCCGGGTGAACCTCCTCACCGCGTCCCGCTCGCTCTCGAGAAATTGCGGCGTCGTCATGAACGACGAGAACGGTACCGGTCCCGTCGCCTCGCCCATCGAGGCGAGCACGTGCGCGGCGCCAGCGTCCACGAGTTCCTCTGTGGCCGGCTGTCCCGTTTCGAGAAAATCCCCGCGTCCGGATGTGAACGCGGCCACCGCATCCGCCACTGGCAGCGTCCGCTCGATCATCACCGTGCCGGGATCCACACCGTGCCGCCGGAGCACCGTCAACATGCATTGCCACGGGGTCGGCGCCTCGGCGAAGCCGATCACGGTCTTGCCGACGAGGTCCTTCCACGAGAATCCGGGACGGGCCTGACGCCCCAGCAGGAAAAACCCGTTACGACTGTTCACTTCCGCGAAATGGGGCAGAAACGGCCCACCGCGGTCGGCAAGCTCCAGGCTTCGCATGACGCCACCGAGCGCGATCTCCACCGATCCGCGGAGCAGGGCGTCCACCGTTCCCCCGGTCACCGGAGCGGCGCTCACGGTCACGTCCAGGTTCTCGTCAGCGAAGTGGCCGAGCTCTCGTGCGAGATGGACGGGCGCGTAGAACGGAGACTCGAACGGCTTCATCACGCGAATCACGCGCATGACAATCGGAGTATAGGGCATCCGGACAAACGAAACGCGTCCGGCCTCCTGGACCGGACGCGTTCGTCGTGCTGTTCCTTGACGGCGGCGACGCTCGTCACGTCGCCGCCCCGTCGAAGGAGTCGTCTCTCGAGTCTCGCCGTACGCTTCACCGACGCATCGGTATGGATCAGGACATACCGTGGTCAAGCCGCTCGG
>QHRT01000409.1 GCA_003220195.1 Candidatus Rokuibacteriota bacterium
CGTGATGGCCGACGCAACGCCGATGCTCGATGTCGCGGGCCTCGACGTCTTCTACGGCGAGACCCGGATCCTGTCGCGCCTCAACCTGACCGTCGGTGAAGGGCAGGTCGTCTGCGTGATGGGACGCAACGGCGTCGGCAAGACCACGCTGCTCAAGGCCATCATGGGATTGCTCACGCCACGCTTCGGGACGATCAGCTTCCGCGGCCGCACGATCACGCGCCTGGCGCCGTACGAGCGCGCGCGGCTCGGGCTCGGCTACGTGCCCCAGGGACGCGACATCTTCCCGATGCTGTCGGTGCGCGAGAACCTCGTCCTGGGTGCGCGCCGCCGCGAGCCATCGCGCGAGTCGGTCGAGTACGTGCTGTCGCTCTTCCCGGCGCTGCGCGGGATGCTCGGCAAGCGCGGCGGCGATCTCTCCGGCGGCCAGCAGCAGCAGCTCGCCATCGCCCGGGCGCTGATCGCCGACCCGGCAGTCCTCCTGCTCGACGAGCCCACCGAGGGAATCCAGCCGTCGATCGTCCAGGAGATCGCCGACGTGCTGGAGCGGATCAAGCAGGAGCGCCGCCGGTCCATCCTGCTCGTCGAGCAGTACCTTGACTTCGCCCGCTCGATCTGCGATCGGTTCTACGTCATGGAGAAGGGCATCATGGCCCTCGAGGGCGATCATGCGGCCTTCCACGTCGACGAGGTGAGCGCGTACCTCTCCGTGTGACGCCGCGGAACGCCGCGCGTCCCGACATCCCGGAGGCTCGACGATGCACCTGACACCGCGCGAGCAGGAAAAGCTTCTGATCTTCACCGCGGCGGAGCTGGCGCGCCGGCGGCGCGGTCGTGGCCTCAAGCTCAATCATCCGGAGGCGCTGGCGCTCATCACCGCGGAGATCCTGGAAGGTATCCGCGACGGCCGCTCGGTGTCCGAGCTGATGGAGTTCGGCGCGACGATCCTCGCCCGCGGCGACGTGATGGAGGGCGTGCCGGAAATGATCGACGAGGTCCAGGTGGAAGGCACGTTCCCCGACGGGACGAAGCTCGTGACCGTGCATCACCCGATTCGTTGAGGGAGGTGTCAGCGTGATTCCGGGCGAATATCTGCTGGCGGACGGCGAGGTGCTGGCGAACGAGGGCCGCCGGACGATCGAGCTGACCGTGAGCAACACCGGCGATCGGCCGATCCAGGTCGGCTCGCACTTCCACTTCTTCGAGGTCAATCGCGCGCTCTCGTTCGACCGCGCGAAAGCGTTCGGCATGCGCCTCAACGTGCCGGCCGGCACGGCGGTGCGGTTCGAGCCGGGCGACGAGAAGAGCGTGACGCTGGTCGAGCTGGCCGGCGCACGACGGCTTCATGGCTTGAACGGGTTGACCGACGGCGGATCGCGCGAGGACGCGCTCGCGCGACTCGCGGCGTGGGAGCGTCGATGACGCTCCGGATGACGCGACGGCAGTATGCCGACCTCTACGGTCCGACGGTCGGCGACCGCGTGCGGCTCGCCGATACCGAGCTCTTGATCCGCATCGAGCGGGCTCTCACCGTTCCGGGCGAAGAGGCGAAGTTCGGCGGTGGCAAGGTCATTCGCGATGGCATGGGCCAGTGACACGGTCATCACCAGCGCGATCGTGGTCGACCACTGGGGCATCGTGAAGGCGGACATCGGGATCCGCGACGGACGGATCGTCGGCATCGGAAAGGCGGGGAATCCGGACGTGATGGCGGGCGTGTCGCCGGGGATGGTCGTCGGCGCCTCGACCGAAGTGATCGCCGGCGAGGGGAAGATCGTGACGGCGGGCGCGCTCGACGCGCACGTCCACCTGATCTGCCCGCAGCTCGTGTCCGAAGCGATCAGCGCGGGCATCACCACGATGATCGGCGGCGGCACGGGCCCGGCCACCGGCACCGCCGCCACGACGTGCACGCCCGGTGAATGGCACATCCACCGGATGCTCGAGGCCGTCGAGGCGTTTCCCGTGAACGTCGGCCTGCTGGGCAAGGGCAACGCCTCGGCGCCGGATCCGTTGCGCGAGCAGATCGCGGCGGGCGCGATCGGGCTGAGGCTCCACGAGGACTGGGGCACCACGCCCGCGGCGCTCGACACGGCGCTCTCTGTCGCCGACGAGCACGATGTCCAGGTCGCGATCCACACCGACACGCTCAACGAGGCCGGGTTCGTCGAGGATTCGATCCGCGCCTTCAAGGGACGGACGATCCACACGTATCACACGGAGGGCGCGGGCGGTGGCCACGCGCCGGACATCATCCGCGTGTGCGGCGAGCCGAACTGCCTGCCGTCGTCCACGAATCCCACGATGCCGTTCACGGTGAACACGATGGACGAGCATCTCGACATGCTGATGGTCTGCCATCACCTGAACCCGTCGATTCCGGAAGACCTGGCGTTCGCGGAGTCGCGCATCCGCGCCGAGACGATCGCCGCCGAGGACGTGCTTCACGACCTCGGCGCCATCAGCATGATGTCGTCCGACTCGCAAGCCATGGGACGCATCGGGGAAGTCGTGATCCGCACGTGGCAGACGGCGGACAAGATGAAGCGCCAGCGCGGCGCCCTGCCCGGCGAGGTGGCGGGCGACGACAATCGACGAGTGAAGCGCTACGTCGCGAAGTACACCATCAATCCCGCGATCGCCCACGGCGTCAGCGGGCACGTGGGCTCGGTCGAGGTCGGAAAGCTCGCGGACCTCGTGCTGTGGCGTCCCGCGTTCTTCGGCGTCAAGCCGGAGCTGGTGGTGAAGGGCGGAGCGATCGCGTGGGCGGCCATGGGCGATTTCGGCGCATTCGGGCGGGCGATCGCGAGCACCTGCGTCACGTTCGTCTCCGCCGCGGCCGCCGCGGCGGACGTTCCGCGACGTCTCGGGCTCACGCGACGGGCCGTCGCTGTCCGGCGCTGCCGCGGGATCGGCAAGCGCGACATGGTGCTGAACGACGCGTTGCCACGGCTGGAGGTCGATCCCGAAACGTACGAAGTCCGTGCCGACGGCGAGCGGCTCACGTGCGAGCCTGCGCGCGTCCTGCCGATGGCGCAGCGATACTTCCTCTTCTGACGTGGCCGAACCGGTGGTCGTCATCACCCGGCCGCAGGTGCACGTCCACGATGCCGATCTGTCCGCGCTCGAAGCCGATGCCGTGGTGCTCACCGCCGAGGAGCGCCGATGGGGACGCCGACGTGTGAAGACGCGTGCCGGACGCGAGCTGCAACTGGCATTGCCGACCGGCAGCCGGCTCATCCCCGGCGACATCCTCTACGTCGCGCGCGGATGGTACGTGCGGATCGAGGCCGCGCCGGAACCCGTGTTGCTGGTCGTGCCGGCGTCGTTCGAGGAAGCGGTGCGCATCGCGTTTGAGGTCGGGAACCGTCACGTGACGCTGGGCGTAGACGGCGGCCGGCTCTTGATCCCCGATGATCCGGCGACCGTCCAGCTGCTGAATCGCCTGGGCGTGGCGTTCGAACGCGGACAGGCGCCGTTCGAGCCGTTGAGCGCCGGTCACCGCCATGAGTGAGTCGCTCGCGACGCTTCTCCAGTTCGCCGACGGCCTGTTCCCCGCGGGTGGCTTCGCGCACTCGTTCGGCCTCGAGACGTACGCACAGGAAGGGCGTGTGCGGACGCGCGCGGATCTCGAGGCCTTCGTCGCGGCGCACCTCGAAGGCGCTGCCGGCCCTGCCGATGGCGTCGCGGTCGCGCTCGTGTCGCGCCTGGCGGCGAGCGAAGACGTCGGCGCCACGATGGCGCTGGACGCGCAGCTCGACGCGATGAAGCTCGTGCCGGAGTTCCGTGCCGCCAGCGCGCAGATGGGACGACAGACGCTGCGCGTGGCGCAGGCGCTCGGTGAAGACGGCTTCCTGACCGCACTGGGGCGGGCCGTCGACGAAGGACGCACGCCCGGCCACCATCCGGTGGCGTTTGGCGCCGCGCTCGGGCGCGCGAGCGTCGCGGCCGAGGATGCGGTGACGGCGTACCTGCACTCGACAGCGGCATTGCTCGTCGGCGCGGGCTTGCGCCTGATCGCGCTCGGCCAGCTCGACGGTCAACGCGTGCTGGCCGCGATGCGGCCTCGTATCGCACGGCTGGCCACGCGTGCCGCGGCGGCGACGGCCGACGACATGTGGAGCTTCCATCCGGGAATCGAGCTGGCGGGACTGCGCCACCCGACCCTCGACATGAGGTTGTTCAGGAGTTGATGATGAGGTTGCGTTGCCGATGACCACGCACTCCGACATTCCGCGACCGCTCAAGATCGGCATCGGCGGCCCGGTCGGCTCCGGCAAGACCGCGCTCGCCGAGGCGTTGTGTCTCAAGCTGCGGGATCGCGTCGACATGGCGGTGATCACCAACGACATCTACACGAAGGAGGACGCCGAGTTTCTCGTCCGCCGCGGCGCGCTGCCTGCCGAGCGAGTGCTCGGCGTCGAAACGGGCGGTTGTCCGCACACCGCGATCCGCGAGGACGCCTCGGTGAATCTCGAGGCGATCCATCAGCTCCTGCGCGTCTTCCCCGATCTCGAGCTCGTGATCGTCGAGAGCGGCGGCGACAATCTCGCCGCGACGTTCAGCCCCGAGCTGGTCGACGCCACCGTCTACGTGATCGACGTCGCCGAAGGCGAGAAGATTCCGCGCAAGGGCGGTCCGGGCATCACGCGGTCGGATCTGCTCGTCATCAACAAGGTCGACCTGGCGCCGTACGTCGGCGCTGATCTGTCCGTCATGGAGCGCGACGCTCGCCGCCTGCGCGGCGAGCGCCCGATCGTGTTTACGAATCTCAAGGAAGGGACGGGCGTCGACGCGGTCGTCGACTGGATCCGCCGCGATCTGCTGCTCGCGGCGGCGTGAGCCTCGACCTCGACGAACGCCACGGAGCGATCGGGCCGCCGGCGGCGTCGAGCGCCGACGCCCCGGGCACGGTCAGCCGGGTGGGACGGGACGGCCTCCTGTCCCTCGGCTTCACCCGGGTCGGCGAACGGACGGTGCTGGCGCGAAGCCGCTACGCGCTGCCGCTGCAAGTCCTGGCGCCGGTCGCGCTCGACGACCGCGCCACGATCGTGTCGATGCTGAATCCGACCGGCGGCGTGCTCGGCGGCGACCGACTGCACGTCGACATCGATGCGGGACACGCGGCTCATGCGGTGCTGACGACGCCGTCCGCGACGAAGGTGTACCGGACGGCCGGGGATCCGGCCTGTCAGGAGGTACGCATTCGGCTGGCGCCTGGCGCGATCGTGGAGTGGGTGCCCGACCACACGATTCCGTTTCCCGGGTCCGCGTTCCGGCAGTGCATCGACGTCGACGTCGCGGACGCCGCCGCGCTCGTGCTCGTGGACGCGTTCGCCGCGGGCCGGGTGACGCGCGGCGAGGCGTGGCAGTTCGCACTGCTCGACAGCAGCCTGGCGATACGCGACGAGCGCGGATGGCTCGTGAGGGATCGCTTCACGCTCCGGCCCTCGGACGGCGTCAGCTGGGGCGCCACGGGGCTGGCAGAACGATGTCCCTATTTCGCCACGATCGTCGTCATCGCGGACGCCGGCGTCGAGCCCTTCATCGCCGCCGTCGGCAGGATGGCCTCGCGTGGGAAGGCGCAGATCGGTGCGGCGTTGCTTCCCCGGCGTGGCGGTGTCGTACGCGTTCTTGCGCCGACCGCGCCCGCATTGACGTCCACGCTCGACGAAGTGTGGCGCACGGCGCGGAACCACGTACTGCACGCGCCGGCCCTTGCGCTGCGGAAGCCGTAGTACACTCGGTCCTGATCGACGCCATGTTCAATCTCATCCCCCGCGAAGTCCGCTTCTTCGATCTGTTCGAGCGCCAGTCCGAGCTCATCATCCAGGCGTCCGGCCTCCTTCACGAGCTCGTCCACAACTTCGCCGACGCGCGCGCGAAGGCGCACAAGATCAAAGAAGTCGAGCACGTGGGGGACACGACCACCCACGAGATCGTGCGCCGGCTCAACACGACGTTCATCACGCCGATGGACCGCGAGGACATCTACACGCTCGCGTCCCGGCTCGACGACGTGCTCGACTACATCGAGGCGGCCGCCGAGCGGCTGGTCGTGTACCACATCAAGGAGCCGACGTCGGCGTGTCGGGCCATGTCGGAGGTCATCATCTCCTCGGCCCACGCGATGGACCGGGCGATCCGCTGCCTGCGCACCATGGATAAGGGCTTCCACGAGCATGCGGTCGAGGTGAACCGGCTCGAGAACACGGCCGACACGCTCCTGCGCGACAGCCTCGCGGCCATGTTCGACGAGCAGCCCGATCCCATCGAGATCATCAAGTGGAAGGAGATCTACGAGACGATGGAGATCGTCACCGACCGCTGCGAGGACGTCGCGAACGCCATCGAGGGGATCATCCTCAAGATGGCCTGAGCGGAGCCCCGGCGTGCTCACGGCCATCGTCCTGATCGTCGCCGTCGCGCTCATCTCATCGCGACCGTCGTCTCGACCAGGGTGTTGACGCCGATCCAGGCGGTCGTCTGGGCGGCGTTCTTCAACTTCGTCGCGGCGTTCGGCTTCGGCGTCAACGTCGCGAAGACCGTCGGCAAGGGCGTCGTGGAGCCCGCGGTCGTCGATCAGTGGGTCATCCTTGCGGGTCTGGTGGGCGCGATCGTCTGGGACCTGATCACCTGGTACTGGGGCCTGCCGACGAGCTCGTCGCACGCGCTGATCGGCGGGTTCGTGGGCGCCGCGATCATGAAGGCCGGCACCGGATCGCTCGTCGTGCCGGGACTGATCAAGATCGGCGTGTTCATGATCCTCGCGCCCGTGATCGGCCTCGTGATCGGCTTCGTGATGATGTTGATCACGGTG
>QHRT01000075.1:0-10639 GCA_003220195.1 Candidatus Rokuibacteriota bacterium
CGTGGTCGAAAGGCCTGCCGGAACGCGCCATCGTCCTGCGCCACGCCCTCAAGAACGCCATGATCCCCGTCGTCAGCCTGATCGGGCTGCAGATGCCGCTCTACATCGGCGGCTCGGTGATCATGGAGGCGATCTTCCGGCTGCCGGGCGTGGGGCTGTTCTTCTTCGAGGCCCTCACGCGCCTCGACTACCCGGTGGTGCAGTCGGTCAACCTGATCGTGGCCGCGATGGTGGTGGGCCTGAACCTCGCGATCGACCTCACGTACGCCTTCCTCGATCCGCGCATCCGGTACCGATAGCGTGGCGACGCTGACCCCGGCCTCCACGAGCTCCGTCGCCGTCGACCTCGCAGCGCCGCGCTCGCGGCCCTGGTACACCGACGTGTGGATCCGGATGCTCCGCCGCAAGCCGCTCGGCACGGTCGGCGGCGGGATCGTCGTCGTGATGCTCCTCGCCGCCGTGTTCGCCGACTCGCTCACGCCGTACGGCTTCGCGCAGACGAACCTGCGCGAGCGGTTCATCGCGATGAGCGCCAACCACTGGCTCGGGACCGACCAGCTCGGACGCGACCTCCTGACGCGCATCCTGTACGGCGCCCGCATCTCGCTCTACGTCGGCTTTGGTGCGGTCGCCGTCGGCAGCCTGCTCGCGACCGCGCTCGGCATCTTCTCGGCGTACTGGGGTGGGCGGGTCGACCTCCTGCTGCAGCGCGTGGTCGACGCGTGGATGGCGTTCCCGGCGCTGCTGATTCTCATGTCGATCCTGTCGCTCCTCGGCCCGAGCGTGGTCAACATCACGCTCGTCCTGGGCGTCGCGTTCGGCATCCAGAACTCGCGCGTGATCCGGGGCGTCACGCTCGCGATCCGCGAACACACGTACATCGAGAGCACGCGCGCGCTCGGCGCGGGCCACGCGCGCGTGACCCTCGTCCACATCCTGCCGAACGTCGTCCCGACCATCATCGTCGTCGCGACGACGGGACTCTCCACCGTCATCCTGACCGAGGCCAGCCTCTCGTTTCTCGGCCTCGGCGTTCCGTCACCGTATCCGACGTGGGGCGGGATGCTCTCGCTGGGCGGGCTCGACCACATGTACCGCGCGCCGTGGCTCGCGATCTGGCCGGCGACCGCGCTGTCCCTGGCCGTGTTCGGCTTCAACATGTTGGGCGACGCCCTCCGCGACCTCCTCGATCCGCGCTTGAAGGGCGGGTAGCCGGTGAGCACGGAGTGACGAGCACTGGGCGGAGGTGTGAAACGACATCGCGCCACCGAATCCACTACTCGAACCAGAAACGTCAGGACATCTGGTCCAGCGAGGACAGAGAACATGAGCATTCATCGCTCGCTCGTGGTCGTCACGACCGCCGTCTCGCTCGCGCTTCTCGCCGCGATGGCGCCTGCCTTGCGCGCTGCAACCGAGACGCCGCGCCGTGGCGGGATTCTGCTTGCCGCCATCGCCGCGGACGCGCCGAGCCTCGATCCGCACCAGGAGCAGACGTTCGCCACCATCGAGCTCGTCGCGCCGTGCTACTCGACGCTGCTCCAGTTCGACCCGTACAACTATCCGAAGATCATCGGCGACGTGGCGACCGAGTGGAAGGTGGCGCCGGACGGGCTCACCTACACGTTCAAGCTCCGTCACGGAATCCGCTTCCACGACGGCTCGCCGTTGACGGCCGCCGACGTGAAAGCCACGTACGACAAGATCGTGTTCCCGCCCCCCGGCGTCCGCAGTCCGCGCAAGAGCACCTACAAGGCGATCGCGAGCATCGAGGCGCCGGACCCGGACACGATCGTCTTCAAGCTCAAGTCCCCGTCGGCATCGCTGCTCGACAATCTGACCTCGCCCTGGAACGTGATCTACCCGAAGACGTATCTCGACAAGGATCCGAACTACTTCAAGTCGCACGTCATCGGCTCCGGCCCCTTCAAGTTCAAGACGCGCACCCCGGGGGCGACGTTCGAAGGTGAACGGAACCCCGATTACTTCATCAAGGCCCGGCCGTACCTCGACGGCTACAAGTTCTTCGTGAGCACCGAGACCTCCGTGCGCGCGGCGGCACTCCGCTCCGGGCGCGTGTACATCGAGTTCCGCACGATGCCGCAGTCCGAGGTGGAGGCGATCAAGAAACAGCTCGGCGACAAGGTCGTGGTCCAGGACACGCCGGCGACCGGAATTTTCGGTATCGCGATGAACCAGACCACGAAGCCGTTCAACGACATCCGCGTCCGCAAGGCGCTGTCGCTCGGGATTGATCGCTACACGGCCAGCAAGGTGCTCGCGCCGCTCGCGAGCTTGCGCGACGTCGGTGGCCTGATGCGTCCGGGCACCGAGTGGGCCCTGCCGGACGCGGAGTTGCAGAGGTATCCGGGGTTCGGACACGACATCGAGAAGAACCGCACGGAGGCGAAGCGCCTGCTCGCCGAAGCGGGCTATCCCAATGGCCTCAAGGTCGAGCTGAAGAACCGCAACGTGCGCGTGCCGTACATGGACTTCGCGGTGTTCGTCATCCAGGAGTGGCGCAAGATCGGCGTCGAGGCCGAGCACCGGCCGCTCGAGACCGCCGCGTGGTTCGCGGACGGACGCGACAACGGCAACTTCCAGCTCGTCACCAATCCGACGTTCAACTTCATGGACGATCCGGACCAGTTCCTCGATCGCTACACCACCGGCGACGCCAACAACTGGGGCCGCTTCTCCGATCCGCGGATCGACGATCTGTTCCAGCGCCAGGCGCGCGCGCTCGACCGCGCGGAGCGGCACAAGCTCGTGCACGAGATCCAGACGATCGTCCTGGACAACGTCTACTACATCTCCGGCCTCTGGTGGACACGCAGCGTGGTGCACTGGGCGAAGGTGAAGAACTACATCGCGCCGCCGAATCACTACTCGAACCAGAAACTTCAAGATATCTGGCTCTCCGAGGACTGAGCCGCCCAGGCGAAGCTACATCGTGTCGCTCGCGAAGATCCTCACGCTGGATGCGGTTGCCGAGCGGCTGGCCGAGCTCCGGGCAACGGGGGTGAGGATCGTTCAGTGCCATGGATGCTTCGATCTGATGCACATCGGGCACATCAAGCATCTGCAGGCCGCAAAGCGGATGGGCGACACCCTGGTCGTGACCGTGACGGCGGACGAGTACGTGGCCAAGGGCGCGGGCCGGCCCGTGTTCGGAGAATTCCTTCGCGCCGAGGCGCTGGCCGCGCTCGAGTGCGTGGATTTCGTCGCGATCAACGCCGGCCCGACCGCGGTCGAGGCGATCCGTCTCCTGCGGCCGCACTACTACGTCAAGGGCCAGGCGTACGCGATGCCCTCCGCCCGTTCGGAGAGGCTCCGAGCCGAGATCGCGGCTGTCCATGACGTCGGCGGGGAGATCCGCTTCACGAACGAAATCGTCTTCTCCTCGACCGCGCTTCTGAACGCGCGCCCGCGTGACTAGCGAGCTCCCGTGGCGGATGCCTCTGCCGACGGCTACCCCGAGGAGACTCGACGCTTCCTCGCGGCGTTCAAGCAGCGGCACTCGCTCGACGAGGTGGAGGCCGACCTGGCCGCGCTCGAGAGACTCCGTGTCCTGGTCGTGGGTGAGGCGATCATCGACGAATACAGCTACTGCGCCCCGCTCGGCAAATCGCCCAAGGAGGGCATCGTCTCCACCCGGCATGTCCGCGGCGAGATGCAGGCCGGCGGCGCGCTCGCGTGCGCGAACCACGTGGCGGGGTTCTGCCGAGACGTGCACCTCGTCACCGGCCTCGGCGGCGAGGATTCGCGAAAAGCCTTCGTGCGCGAGCGCCTCAAGGCCAACGTCACCCCGCGCTTCTTCGTGCGTCCCGGCGCTCCCACGATCGTCAAGCGCCGCTACCTGTGGGAGTCCTCGCTCGTCCGCGTCTTCGAGGTGGACTTCTTGGACGACACGCCGTGGCCCGCTGCCCTGGAGCACGAGATGCTCCGGCATCTCCGCGAGACCGTTCCTGCGTACGACGTCGTCATCGTCGCCGACTACGGCCACGGCTTTCTGGGGCAGCGTGCCGCGACGCTCCTCGCCGAGCGGGCCCGCTTTCTCGCGGTCAACACGCAGGCCAACGCCGCCAATCTCGGATTTCACGTCGTCACCAAGTACCCGCGCGCCAGCTACGTGTGCATCGACGAGCCGGAGATCCGGCTCGCGACCCGCGACCGCTGGGGCGCGGTGGGCGACCTGGCCGACAAGGTGCGCGGCCTCCTCGGCGGCGCCGCGATCTCCGTGACGCGCGGTCCGCTCGGCGTGCTGACATGTGGAGCGGATGGCACGCGGTGGGAAGTCCCCGTGTTCTCCCGTGCCGTGGTCGACCGAATGGGCGCGGGCGATGCCTACCTCTCGGTCACGGCTCCGTGCGTAGCGTCGGGGATGGCGATGGATGTGGTGGGACTGGTCGGCAGCGCGGTCGCCGCCCTGGCCGTGGGAATCGTCGGCAACCGCTCGGCGGTCGAGCTGGTCGCCCTCACGCGATTCGTGAGGAGTCTGCTGGCGTGATGGACCGTCCGCAGCGCGTGAGCGTCGCCATCCCGACATGGAATCGCGCGCACCTCGTTGGACGAGCGATTCGGAGCGCGCTCGCCCAGACATTCCAGGACTTCGAGCTGTGCGTCGTGGATGACGGCTCCACCGACGGAACGCGCGAGGTCGTGGCTGGGATGGTCAATGCCCGCGTCGCGTACGTTCGCCACGAGAAGAACGGCGGCATCAGCCGCGCGCGGAACACCGCCCTCGCCAGGGCGCGCGGCGAGTGGATGGCCTTTCTCGACGACGACAACGAGTGGGCGCCGGATTATCTCGAGCGCCAGCTGGCCTTTGCCGCCTCCCGCCCAGGCGCCGGCATGGTCTATTGTCGCGCTCGCCGGCACGACGCGCGGGCCAGCCGTCACGGCCTCGTGCCATCCACCGTGTGGGAAGGGCGAGTGTTCCGCCACCTGTTGAAGGAGTGGGTGCCGCTGATGTCGTGCGCCTTGTTGCGGCGATCGATCCTGATCGAGGTCGGCGGCTTGGACGAGAGCCTCGGGGCCATGGAGGATCGCGATCTCTGGATGAGGCTGGCCCAGCGCACCGACTTCGCCGGCAATCCGGATGCCCTGGTGGTGCGTCACGAGCATCTCGGGATTCAGCTCTCCCGGAACTGTCAGGTTCTCGCTCGAGACGCAGCCGCCCTCGACCGAAAGTGGGGCGTCATGGTGCAGGCCTCCTGCGGGCGCCTGGCATACCGGCGGTGGCGCGGGAACCTCCTCACCAATGCCGAGCTCTGTCGGGCGATGCGCGCGGCGGAGGCGGGCCGGCGCGGCGAGGCCGCCCGCGCCGCGTGGCGAATGGCACGACTGCTCCCGTGGTCGGGGCCGCGCACGGCCCGTGCGCTCGCCCTGACGGTCCTCGGCTACCCGACGTATCGGCGTCTCGTCTCGGCGGCGTGGGCCCGGCCGGCCATCCGCGACCTGCTCTCACGCTGACCGCGACGCTCAGCGTCCGGTCACCGCGGGCTCTAAGGGAACTTTAGATTGTTAGGTGGAGGCGAGAACCGGCGCGGAGGGCGCGGTGCTGAGAAGGTCGAGGTAGTGTTTCTTCCGCGAGCTCAGATCGGCCGGCAAGCTCTTCGCCGCGCCGATGAGATCGGCGATCTGACCCAGTGGCGCGGACGAGCGGCGCCGCGCTCGCGAACCTCCTTCGAGCCGTTCCCGCACGACGTCGGATTTCGAAATATTGCGCTGGCGAGATTCGGCGTCGATCTCGGCGGCCAGGGCTTCCGGGAGGCGAACGGTCAGCGTCTTCATGATGCAAGCGAACGTATTACGACCCGGCCCAGACGCAATACAGCGACTGGGGCACGCGCCTTGACAGCGGCCAGCGGTCGGCGCTACAGGATGGCCGTAACGATCGCACTGCCACATCCAACCTGGAGGCTTCGATGTCCTCGTCCGTGAGCATTCTCGCGCCGCGCCCGGTGACGCCATGACCATCGATCCTCGCCTGCTCGGCTCGCTCGAATGGCGATGCGCGGGACCGCACCGGGGCGGCCGCGTCGTCGCCGTCGCCGGTCACCCGACCGACACGATGACGTTCTATTTCGGCGCCTGCGCAGGCGGGGTGTGGAAGACGACCGACGGCGGCACGTACTGGGAGAACGTCTCCGACGGCTTCTTCGACACCGCCGCCGTTGGCGCCATCGCGGTCGCGGCGTCGGACCCGAACGTGATCTATGCGGGCACCGGCGAGGCCTGCATCCGCGGCAACGTGTCCCACGGCGACGGCGTCTATCGCTCGAACGACGGCGGCCGCACGTGGTCGAACGTCGGGCTCGCGGACACGCGCCACATCGGCCGCGTGCGCGTGCATCCGCGCGACGCCGACCTGGTCTACGTCGCGGCGCTCGGTCACGCGTGGGGCCCGAATCGCGAGCGCGGCGTCTTCCGGTCGCGAAACGGCGGCGGCGCCTGGGAACAGGTGCTCTTCCGCAGCGAAGGGGCCGGCGCGATCGATCTCTCGATGGATGCGCAGAACCCACGCGTGCTCTTCGCCGCCATCTGGCAAGCGCAGCGCTCGCCGTGGAGCATGACGAGCGGTGGCCCCGACTCGTCGCTCTGGAAATCGACCGACGGCGGCGACACGTGGGCCGACATCACCCGCAATGCCGGCTTGCCGCGCGGGGTGCTCGGCCGCCTCGGCGTCGCGGTGTCGCCGGCGGACGGGCGCCGCGTGTACGCCGTGGTCGAGGCCGCCGACGGCGCGCTCTTCCGCTCCGACGACGCGGGCGCGACGTGGCAACGCGCGAGCGAGGAGCCCGGGCTGCGCGGACGTCCCTGGTACTACATGCACGTCTTCGCGGACCCGAACGACGTCGACACCGTGTGGGTGGCCGACTACGCGCTCTGGAAATCGATCGACGGCGGCAAGACGTTCGTGGAAGTCGCGACACCTCACGGCGACAATCACGACCTCTGGATCGATCCGGCGAACTCGCGCCGGATGATCGAGGGGAACGACGGCGGCGCCTGCGTCAGCTTCAACGGCGGCGTCTCCTGGTCGAGCATCTACAACCAGCCCACCGCCCAGTTCTACCACGTGACGGCCGACACGCAGTTCCCCTACCGCGTGTACGGCTCGCAGCAGGACAACACCGCCTTGACCTTGCCGAGCCGCGCGCCGTACGGGGCGATCACGGAGCTGGACTGGTACATTCGAACATCGTCGTCGGCGGATCGATCGGGACCGGTCCCGGCATGGGGAGGTTGATCCACTACGACCACCGGAGCGGCCAGGAACGTGTCGTCAGCGTGTGGCCCGAGCAGTACGGGATGGGCGTGGCGCCGGCAGAGCATCGTTATCGATTCCAGTGGACGTTCCCGGTCTTCTATTCGCGGTGGGATCCGCGGGAATTGTGGATCGCCGGCAACCGCATCTTCCGCTCGGTCGACGAGGGACAGAGCTGGGACGTCGTGAGCCCGGATCTGACGCGCAACGACCCCGCGAAGCTCGGGCTCTCGGGCGGCCCGGTCACCCGCGACAACACGGGCGCGGAGGTCTACTGCACCGTCTTCGCGCTCGTGGAGTCGCCGCGCGAGCGCGACCTCCTGTGGGCCGGCACCGACGACGGGCTCGTGCACCTCTCGCGCGACCGCTCGAAGACCTGGCAGACGGTGACGCCTCCGGATCTGCCGCCGTGGGCCTTGATCAGCGTGCTGGAACCGTCGCCGCACGACGCCGCCACGTGCTACGTCGCGGCGACACGATACAAGCACGACGACCTGACGCCGTACCTGTTCAAGACGAGCGACTACGGACGCACGTGGAAAAGAATCAGCGACGGCCTGCCGCACGGGCAGATCACGCGCGTCGTGCGCGAAGATCCGAACCGTCGCGGCCTTCTCTACTGCGGCACCGAATCCGGGCTCTGGCTCTCCCTCGACGACGGCGGTTCGTGGCAGCGATTCCAGGCGAATCTTCCGGTCGCGCCGATCCACGACCTGATCGTGAAGGACACGGACCTCGTCGTGGCGACGCACGGCCGCGCGTTCTGGATCCTCGACGACCTCTCGCCGCTCCACCAGATGGCGGACGCGACGGCCTCGAGCCGCGCGCATCTCTACACGCCACGCCGGACGGTGCGCTGGCGCGCGTATCGTGGCCACGGCATGAAGCCCGGGCCGAACCGCGAGATCGGATACCGGATGGTGGGCTCGGTCGGCCTCGGCTATCGCCTGGTCGAGACGCCGAGCGGCGACAAGAAAGAACGGCTCCTCGACGCCGGCGAGAATCCGCCGAACGGCGTCGTCGTGCACTACTGGCTCTCGTCGGCGCCCGACGGCGACGTGACGCTCGCGTTCCTCGACGCCGACGGCCGTGAGATCCGATCGTTCACGAGCCGGCGCGATCCGGCGGCGCGCGACGGCGCCACCGGCGAGAGCTCGCCCGGAGCCATCCTCGGCGAGGAGCCGCGTCCGGTCGAGGAAGCGTCGGCTGCGACGACGGACGACGAGCCACATCCGACGAAGAATGCTGGCGCGAACCGGTTCGTGTGGAACCTGCGCGGTCGCGACGCGACGAAGCTGCCGGAGAACAAGGGGCGCGGCGGGACGGTGGAGATGCTGGCCGGGCCGCGCGTGCCGCCGGGCACGTATCAGGTGAGACTCACGGTGGATGGCCAGACGCTCACGCAGGGGTTCGAGGTGGCGAAGGACCCGCGCGTCCGCGCGACCGACGCCGCGCTCGTCGAGCAGTACGCGTTCGCCAGGCAGATGCACGATCTGCTGTCGCGGGTGCACGACGCGGTGCTGCTGATCCGCGACCTGCGCGGGCAGGTCGATGGCTGGGCAAAGCGCACCGAAACGCTTGGGATCAAGGATGCCGCGGCCGGTCTCGCGCGGGCGTTGACGTCGATCGAGAGCGAGCTGATCCAGGTGCGGTCCGAGGATCCGCGCATGTTTCCGTCGAAGCTCAACTCGCGGCTCGCCACCGTCGTGCCGCTCGTCGAATATTCCGACGCGGCGCCGACGGCCTCGCTCCGCGAGCTGGGCGAGAATCTCGCGCTCCGCGCCCGGATGGAGCTGGCGAAGCTCGATCGCTGTCTGGCGGAGGACGTCGCCGCGCTCAACGCGCTCTGTCGCGAGTCCGGTGTCGGGGCGATCGCGCCGACGCCGCGCGCCGGCGGATCCGATTCGCGGCACTGACGCGGGCTGAGGTGGGCCGCTACCGCGCGACGCCGAACGCCGCCGCCTTCCAGCGCGGATCGTCCGACGCGTCGAGCCGATCGCGCACGCGACGCAGGAGCTGACCGGCCGCGGTCTCGCCCCAGAACCAGCGCGCGATCTCATCGCCGCCCGCGGCCGGTTTCATCGCGAGATGGCCCTCGAAGTAGAGCGTCTTCAGATCATCTGCGCAGTACCGGATGAAGTTCGGCAGCGGCACGTCAGCCGGGCGCTCGGTCATGTCGGCGTCCTCGCCGCTGGCGAATGCTTCGAGGAACCGCACGACGCCGCGGAAACGCGTGGCCGGAATGCCGCTGAGGCCGAACGCCGTGCGGCCGGCGTTTCGCGCCAGCCACTGCTCGTGGTACCGGCGCATCTGCGTCGTCTCGAGGGCGGGGTCGTCCGGGACGCTCGCGGCTCGCGCGATCCCTGACGCCTGCGCGGGCGCAGGAGGCTGATCACCAGGCTCGGCGTCGTCGGGGAAGTCGCGCAGCACCGGCCCGCGCGGTTCGTCGAGCAGCGAGAGCGCCGCCTTCAGCACGCGATGCTGGAGCTCGGGATCGTTCGGACGCCCGAGCGCGTGGCCGAAGGGAAACGGCACGAACAGAGCGCGCGGCGGCTTGACCTTCTCCGTGTGCTCGCGCACCAGGCTGACCGACGTCGTCGCGATACCGTTGGCTTCGAGCGCGCGGGCCAGCACACCGCCGGTGTGCGTGCAGTTCGGTCAGGTCGGCGTGATGAGCGCGACATCCACGCCTTCGTCGCGCAGCCGGCGCGCCGCTTCCGGGCCCGTCTCCTGCTCGATGCGCGCGCAGTCGCGCTGCGCGCCCATGAACGAGTAGTGGTTCGGCCCGAAACCGCCGAGCTCGCCGCGCGTGATCAACTCACGCAGGCGATCGATCGGAAACGACACGTTGAGATCGCGCATGATCGGCACGCGGTCGAACCCGATGCTCGTGTGGCTCTGGAGGATGTCCGCCGCCGGCGTGTCGGCGGCGATCACGCGATACGACTGATCCCCCGGTCCGAACGGTCGGTCTCCACGCCGATGCAATCCCGCCGTCGTGACAATGGCGATACGCGAGCCGGACAACGGCTTGCCGGGCCGGACGAATGGCGCGGTGTCGTTGACCTGCGCCGGAAACGTGATGAGGTTGTTCCGGTTGATCTGCGGGAGCCGATCGAGTCGCGGCATCGTGTCCTCGCTTATCCGGTGAGCAGCCGAGCGCACGCTCTTCGTCTGTTGACACGCCCACGGCCTGGCGCGCTTCGTGGACGAGATTTCAGCCGCGCGGCGGCACGTCGGCGCCGAACGGCGCGCCGCCCCAGCGCTCGCGCATCGCGAACTCGGCGACCGGCTTGCGCTTGAGCCGGGTCAGCCGGCGCGCCGGACGGCCGAGCGGCATGACCGCGCAGACCGCGACGTGGGCGG
>QHRT01000075.1:10764-24531 GCA_003220195.1 Candidatus Rokuibacteriota bacterium
TCCAGGTGCTGGTCGGTCGACGCGACCACTTTCAGATCGACGCCGATCACGAGCACGACCGGAGCGGTCGCGGTCGGCTCGGTCAAGTGCGGCGGCACCACCGTCTTGTCGATCGTCGCCTGGTCGACTCGGGGCGGATCGATCGCGTTCCACGGGCTCTCGCCGTTCCTGGCCTGCGCCATGTAGCGCTTGCCGGCGTCGACGTGCAGGTCGCCGAGCGCGCGCTTCGTGGCCGGGTCCCGGACCACGATCACCTTCCAGCCCTGACGATTACCGCCGCTCGGAGCAAACCGCGCCATGTCCAGGATTCGCGCGAGTGTCGCGTCCGGCACCGGATCGCTGGTGAACTCGCGCGCCGAGAACGTGCTGCGCATCACGTCGTAGAGCTCCATCAGCCACCTCCGGTCCCCGGGATCCACGGCCAGTACTTCGCGATCGCGCCGGCGTCCACGCGTAAATCGAATCCCGTGATCATCTCGGCGTCGTCGGACGCGAGGAACACCGCCCCGCGCGCGTAGTGCCGCGGGCTCGGCAGCTGGCCCATCGGCACCATGGTCTTGAAGTCGAGCAGGCGGCCGCGCGCTTCCGGACGCGCGCGGCCCCAGTCGACCGCACGCTCGATGCCTTCTTCCGTGTCGGTCGCGGTCGGCGTCAGGCTGTTCACACGAATGCCGTGCCTCGCCAGGTCCATCGCCGCGGCGCGCGTGAAGTTGAGCAGGCCGCTCTTGCTCGTGCAGTAGCCGATGTTCCCCGCCTGCCCTTGATGCCCGGCCGTCGACACGATCACGATGATGCTGCCGCGGCGCCCGCGCTCGACCATGAGACGCGCGACGTGCTTGGTGCAGAGGAACGTGCCGGTGAGGTTGACGGCGAGCTGGCGGTTCCAGCGCTCGAGCGGCATCTCCAGCACGCTCGCGCCGCCGAGGATGCCGGCGTTGTTGACGAGGACGTCGACGCCGCCGTACGTGTCGCGCACGCGCGTCACCAGATTCTCGACCTCGGCTTCGTCCGTGACGTCGCAGACGATGCCGAGCGCGTTACCGCCGCGCCGACGAATCCACCCGGCGCACTGCTCGGCGTTCTCCCAGTGACGATCGCGATCTTCCCCGCGAGCTTCACGCGTGCGAGCTTAGCATCGTCAGGACGGTTGCCACGCGACGTGGTGAAACGGCTCGCATGGAACGAAAGCCCTCGCTGCGAAATGCTGGCATCGTGATGCGCAATCGTCATCATGACGCTGCAGAGCGGTTGCCGGCACGCGCCTCGCAATGACGATCGCGATGACCGCACGAATCTTCATTGCGCTCCTCGCGACGGCTCTCGCCGTCGCGGGTTGCGCGACGCGACTCGTTCCAGCCCCCGACGCGATGCTCCTCCCTGGACGCGGCGGCGGCGCGATGGGCGAAGCGGCCGGCGTGCGGCTGTTCGCGCGCACCGAGGCCTGGAGCGGCGACCCCGCGACGCTCGACTACGAGATGACGCCGATCCTGGTCACCGTCGAGAACGGCTCGTCCATTCCACTGCGGCTTCGGTACAACCAGTTCTCACTCGGCGCAGCATCGGGGCAGCTTTTCGTGGCGCGCGCGCCGTCCGACATCACCGGCTTCGTGACCGAGACGCGCCCCGGGGCCTCGGTGGGGTTCGGCGGCGGGATGAGCTGGGGATTTCCCGGCTCTCGATTCGGCTGGGATCCGTTCCCCAACGATCCGTTCTACGACCCGTACCTCCGCCGGCAGATCCCGCTGCCGACAGGAGACATGGTGCAGAAAGCGCTCCCGGAGACCGTCGTCGAACCCGGCGCGCAGGTGAGCGGGTTCGTCTACTTCGAGAAAGTTCGCGGCGCCGACCGCGTGACGCTCCACGCCACTCTGGTGAACGCCCGCACGGACGAGCGGTTCGGCGTCGTGTCGATCCCGTTCATCGTGAAGAAGTAGCGCAGCGACGCGACACCGTCACGCCGATCGCAGGCGTATCGGCGTGACTTCGGAGCGGATTGCCGTCCTACCGAGCCCGCACCCGCTCCTGCACGTATCGCACCGACACCCGCTCCAGCGGCACCTCGTCCGGCGCCAGACCGTCCGGGTTCCGGTACTCGAACGCCGCGTCGCGGCCGCCGTAGTGCTTGGTCACCACCAGGCGGCGCCACTGGATGACCTCGGCGTCGGTCGACGAGAGCTTCTCCGGCGTGTCGTAGCGCTGGTTCAGCATCACGCGCTCGTCCTGGCGCGAGAAGTTGTATTCGATGATGAAGCGGTGGAACGCCGCGTAGAGGAACCGTTGCCAGCGACGCGCGAGCGCGGTCTTCGGCCGGAGAAAGTGGTAGTACCAGACGCGCGTCAGGTTCTCTTCAACCGGTACGCACATGCGCGTGTAGAGGTCGTACGCGAATTCCGCGCGGAACATGCCGGGCAGATGATGCCCGCCGCACCACCGCGCCGAGCGCGGCGGCGGGATGTTGCGCCGGCCCCGCTCCACCAGCGGCCGCATGAGCCACGTCCACGCGCGACGGTACGTCGTCTTCGGCCACGTCCAGCCGTTCGGATACTCGTCTTGCCGCGGGCTCGTGCGCACGTAGTTGCTCTCGGCGACGTCACCGCCGAAGCCGTTGCCGACGAAGATCGGATGCTCGCCCTGCGCGCCGCGCGCGATGAAGCCGCCGCGCGCCACCACGAACGCGTTGCGATGGACGTAGTTCACGTGCGAGTCCATCGAGTTCTCGAGCGCGACCTCCCAGCTGCAGCGCCAGTACACCTGACCGGTGAGGACAAGTGCCTCGGGATCGAAGAATTCCTCGGGAACGTCTTGCTCGATCGGCGCCGCGTCCTCGTCGCCGATCCAGACGAACACGACGCCCTTCAGCGTGCGCGTCGGATAGACCTTCGCCTCCGTGCCCGGCTTGCCGCACACGCCGGACGTCGGTCCCTCCGACAGCACCGCGACGTTCTTGCCACCCTCGTCGAACACCCAGCCGTGATACGGACACGCCACGGTGCCGCGATAGTGACAGTCGCCTTCGGAGAGACGGGCGCCGCGGTGCGGGCACACGTCCTGGATCGCCACGACGTTGCCGTTCACGCCGCGGAAGAGGCACAGGTCCTCGCCCAGCAGCGAGAGCTTCACGGGCTTGCGCCAGCCGACTCGCCCCTCGGGAACGGCCGGGTACCAGTAGTTCTGGAGCCCGAGCTTCGGGATCAAGTGGCGGATGTCGCCCGACAGCTTCGGGATCGCGCGGCCGGCGGGCTCGGCCCGCTCGACGTTCGCGGCGCCGATCCGCGGCGCGAACGGATCGTCCGGCGTGCTCACGCCTGGAACACCGCGAAGCACTTGTTCGAGTTGAAGGCCCACGCCTCGACGAACTCGCACTCGTCGGGCTTCCGGCCGAGCTCTTCCATCGCGCCGGCCAGACAGAACCAGTTCAGGAGCTCCTGCTGGCCCGACTCCTCGACCGCGGCGAGCGAGGTCTTGCGCCAGCTGTCGTAGTCGCCGGTACGCAGCGTCTCGTAGAGCCGCCGGTCCGCGGCGAGGTCGGGATAGAGCTGGTAGTGCTTGTCCACCAGGAACGCGTGGGACCAGCTCGACGACGCGATCAGCGCCGTGCGCCACGGGCTCTCGCGCATCGCGCGCACGGTCGCGGCGCCCACTTCCATGCAGCGCTTCGGCGTCGGCGACGGCGGATCGAGCTGCTCGTCGGTGAGCGGGTGGCCGAGGCTCGCGCGATACCCGCGCTGGGAGATCACCTTGCGGCCGTAGCAGTTCACCTGGAACGGGAGCACCGGGTAGCGAAAGCCGACACGGTCGTAGTCCATGTAGACGAGCGTGTTCAGGAACGCGTGCGCGAGCGAGTGGTGGAGCGGCTTGTAGGAGTAGGACATGTCGACGCCCTGCTCGAGGAGCCGCCGCGCCAGGTACTTGCCCGCCTCGCGATGCCCCGTGTAGCGGAACGCGGTGTCCGGCCCCTCGCCCCAGATGTTCTCGCTCTGATCGCGCTGGCGGTGCTTCGTCTCGATCGCGTCGTACGCGTGGATGCAGAAGGGCGGGATGATGTCGTCGACGAAGTTCTCGTGCTGATCGTCGCCCCAGATGATCACGAGGTCCGGGCGGAACTCGTCGAGGACGTTCCTCGCGTGACGAAAATGGCGGACCAGCTCGGCGCGATGCGCGGCCGCGGCGGTCTTGCCCTCGTCGCTGCCCCATTCCCGCCGAAGCTGCTCCGGCCAGTTCGCGGGATCGCGGTACTTCGCCGGGAGGCCGGGGTCGCGGAGCACCGTCTTCAGAATGCCGGCCATATTCTGGTCCAGGCCGATGAGGGGCGGATAGTGCGTCACACCGAGGCCGAGGATGTCACCCATGTCGTCCTCCTGGCGGCGAGGGAAAGCGTGTGGCCGCTATCGTAACGCCGGACGCCCGCGAACGGTACACGGGGTTCGATCTGTGGTATGACTCGATCGCTCGAACCCCGGACCCGCTCGAAACTCCGGACGACCAGGAGAGATCGAACCATGGCGACTTCCGTCGGTTTCATCGGCGTCGGCAACATGGGCAACCCGATGGCGCTCAACGTGCTGAAGGCAGGCTTCCCGATGACGGTCTTCGACCTGAATCCGAAGGCCATGGCGAATCTCGTCGATGCCGGCGCCAGGCGCGCCGCATCGGCGCGCGAGGTCGTCGACGGGGTGGAGATCGTGCTGACGTCATTGCCGGCGTCCCCCGACGTCGAGGCGATGTATCTCGATGCCGGCGGGCTGGTGGAGCGCGCGAACCCGGAAACGATCCTGATCGACCTGAGCAGCGTGTTACCGTCCACGCCGCGCAAGATCGAGCCGCGCGCCATCGCGCGCGGCGTGCACTTCCTGGAGGCCCCGGTGAGCGGCGGCGTCAGCGGGGCGCAAGCGGGCACGCTGGCGATCATGGTCGGCGGCGACGCGCAGGCGCTGAAGCGCGCCGAGCCGGTGCTGCGCCCGATCGGCCCGAACATCTTCCACGTGGGCCCCGTCGGCGCCGGCAACACCGTGAAGGCCATCAACAACATGATGGCCTCCGTGAACTCGCTCGCGATGATGGAAGGCCTGGTGCTCGGCGTGAAGGCCGGGCTCGATCCGATGACGATCTACGAGGTGGTGAAGGCGTCCAGCGGCGGGAGCAAGGCGCTCGAGCGCATCCCGCGCGCCCTGGTCCCGCGCAAGTTCGAGCCGGGCTTCAAGGTGGCGCTCATGAACAAGGACCTCGAGACGTTCAACACGATCGCGAAGGAGCTGCACGTGCCGGTCAGCTTCTCGAACGTGGCCCAGCGCTACCAGCAGGCGGCGATGGCCGCCGGACTCGCGGACCACGACACGTCGGCCGCGGTCCTCATCATCGAGCGGCTGGCGGCGTCGCAGGTCTCCAAGGGTGATCCAAAATGAAGCGGACGCACCTGCCGGCGAGCGAGAGGCAGAAGACCCGCGCGTACTCGCCGGCCGTCATCACCGAAGGCGGACGCATCGTCTGGCTCGCGGGCCAGACGGCACTCGCCGACGAGAACGGCAAGGACATCTCCGGGAACTTCGAGGCGCAGACCCATCGCGTCTTCGCGCTGATCGACGAGACGCTCCGGAAAACCGGCGGCACGCTCGCGGATCTGGTGACGATGACGGTCTTCATCAAGGAGGCGCGATACGGCGACCGCTTCGTCGAGCTCCGCCGTGGGCTCTTCCCGGACGGCAAGTTTCCGGCCAGCGCGCTCATCACGGTGTCGAACTTCGCCCGACCGGGGATGGAGATCGAGATCCAGGCCATCGCGGTGATCGCGGAGGAGCCGGGCGCGCGCTGACCGCTCCTCTTCACTCGCCCGCACGCGAGACGTCCGCGAGCACGATGTCGGTCAGCTGCTCGCGCCCGACCGGCACGCGCGCCCGTGACACCACGACGCCCACCGGTGTCCGGATCTCCGCCACCAGCGTCATGTCAGGCGCGAGCGGCCGCAACGGCTGGAGCACCTGTACCCGCGACCACGCCAGCACCATCTGGGCGATCATCGCCGGGCTCGCGCCCGCGCCCTCCAGCTCGAGGCGCCACACCCCGACGTTGGCTTGCGGGATCGGCTGCGCTCGCCCGAGCAGGAACGAGCCGACGTGCTCCTTGTGCGGCAGGATCACCGGCGTCTCGCCGGTGCCGCCGTCGAGCACGACCGTGAACGTGCCCTGACCCCTGAGCGCCCGGACACCCTCGGGCGACGGCCGAAACAGGACGGACGGCGATCGCTGCAGATCGTGCTCGGGACGCAGCTTGAGGCCGATCATCGGGTAGACGACGACCGCCTCTTCGAGAAAGCCGGGAACGGTGAGCCGGTACGGACGCCCGAACGGACTGGTGAACACGACGAACCGGGCGACGCCGTCCTTGAGCTCGTACGCGCCGAGGAATTTGCCCTCGACGGACCGCAGCGTGGCCCGGCCGCTCGCGCCGCTCTCGGGAATCACGAGGAGCGACGAGACGAACAGCGCGTAGACGACCGCAACGCCCCAGAGCCACGCGAGCAGGGAGCGGTTCAGGAGACGACCGAGCGGCGTCCGCAGCTTTTCCGCGAGCTCCGTCTTCCCGCTTTCCTCCAGGAGCCACGCGGCCGTGACGACCGCTCCGGAGAGCGCGGCGAACGCCAGCGCGACCCACGGCGTCTCCCAGCTCAGGCCGAGATGGTGGTTGATCCAGAGCTCGACGCCCGCCGCCAGCACGACGAGCGCGATGAATCGCGCGCCGAGCCAGGGCTGGTCGCGGCTGTCCGTCGGGCTCACTCCGCGTTCAGGAGCGCTAGGCAGGCAGGACGGGTCCTCATCGGGCACGCGGGAGATCGCAAGTCACCTGCCAGTGCTGTCGAGAGGCGATAACGTGGAAAATGCGGCGTCCGACGTGCACGCATGCGCCGATCGCTGCACCGCCGTTGTGCAACGCTGCACCATCCCGGTGCACCCCCTCGGCGCCACGAGCCTACACTCCGAGCGTCTCGGCGATGTGAACGAGCACCTCGTATTCCTGCATCCAGTAATTCGCCTGCCGGAACGTCGGAAACGCGTCGGGGAACGACGGATCGTCCCAGCGACGGGCGATCCACGCGGACATGTACACGATGCGGAGCGCGCGCAGCGGCTCGCAGAGCTGAAGCGTCGAGCGATCGAACTCCCGGAACAGCTCGTAGCCCTGGAGGATGTCGTCGCGCGCTCGCAGGGCTTCTTCGCCGTCCCCGCGCGCCAGGAGCCAGAGATCCTGCACGGGTGGTCCCATCAGGCAGTCATCGAAGTCGACCAGGACGGGACCGTCCGCGCCCCAGAGGATGTTGCCCCAGTGCAGATCACCGTGGATCCGCTGCGCGGGGACGGCGGCGAGCGGCGCCGCCACCCGGTCGGCGATGCGGAGCGCAACGTCGCGATAGCGCGACGCGAGGCCGTCGAAGACGAAGCCGCCGCCGATCAGGACGTCGAGCGGCTCCCGGATGTACCGTGCGACGTCGAGGCGCGGCCGGTGCGGCGCCGGGCGCGCGGCGCCGACGGCGTGCATCCGTCCGAGCGTGCGGCCGATCTGCCGGCGCCGCTCGCTGTCGAGCTCGTCGAGGATGCGTCCACGAATCTTCGGGAACGCGGTATACAGGATGCCGTCGATCTCCCCGAGCGTCCTGCCGATCCCGATGTCGCGCGGCGGCACGACCGGAAGCTCGGCGGCGGCCAGGTCGGCCAGGAACGCGTGCTCGTCGAGAATCGTCTCGCGCGACCAGCGGCCCGGCCGGTGGAACTTGACGACGAGGCGCTGCTCGTCCTCGAGCTCGACCTCGTAGACCCGGTTCTCGAAGGCGCGCAGGGGCAGGCAGCGGCCCGTGCACTTGAGTCCGCCCATCTCGACCGCGTCCAGCACGCGGTCGGGGGTGAGGGAGACGAAGGACGCGTGCGCTTCGCCGCTCATGACGGCTCATTGTTTCACGAAGCCTCGGAATCACGGACAAACGGAGGAACGTGATGACGGCTCGGTCTCGCGTGGTTCTCGCACTCGTCGTGCTTCTCCTCGGCGTGGCCGGTCACGCCTCCGCCCAGCAGAGCTCCCGCGAGCTGGCCCGCGAGCTCGCGCGTGTGCTGCTGCAGAGTACCGAGCGACGGGCCATCGACGATCAGGTCGTCGGTGGCCTGGTGCAGAGCATGGCCGTCATGCTCCAGAACCGCCTGAGCCGCCGGCTGCTCGAGGTCGAGTGGCAGACGCTGGTGGTGATCGCCCGACGCTTCGTGAACGAGACGCTCACCCCGAACCGCACCGAAGAGATCGCCGCCGAGGTCTACCTGCGGCACTTCGACGGGGCCGAACTGGCGGAGCTGCTCCGCTTCCAGCGGTCCGCGGTCGGCCAGAAGGCATCGCGTCTGGGGCCCGTCCTCGGCGCGGAAAGCGCGCAGGCGATCGATCGCGAGATCCGCGAGAGCCCGGCGCTGCCGACCCTGGCGGACGAGCTGCGGCGCGAGTTCCCGGTGCTGGGCGCGCCGCAGTCGCCGTGAGGCGTTGTGCCTTGACTGCGCGGCGTTCACCAGCGGAAGATCGTCCCCTCAGGATCAGGACGACGGGGGTGTGAGGATGATGCGGAATCACTGGCTGGGGGGTATCGTCGCGGTTCTCGTGCTCGTCGCCGCCGCCACGGTCGCTGGTGCCCAGGGCATCACCGATATGAAGAAAGGCGAGGGCGGGAGCGCGGTCAAGGGTTCGGCCGGCGTCGGCGGCGCGCAGGGCGCGGCGTCGGACCTGGAGCGCTGCGAGAAGCCGATGGGCGCGGTCGCCGTCGTCGAGCCGCAGAGCCACGTCCTTCAGGCGCTCTCCCGGTATCAGCTCGGCTCGCCGGTCGGCCTCATCCGCTTGATGCTCCAGCAGTCGAACTGCTTCATCGTCGTGGAGCGCGGGGTCGGGATGCAGAACCTGATGCAGGAGCGCGCGCTCGCCGAATCCGGCCAGCTCCGACAGGGCTCCAACATGGGTGGCGGCCAGATGGTCACGGCCGATTACGTGCTCACGCCCGCCGTCGTCTTCGCCGAGAACAACGCCGGCGGTATCGGCGGGGCGATCGGCGCGGTGGGGCCGCTCTTCGGCCGCGCGGGCGCCGTCGTCGGCGCGATCGGTGGTGGGGTCGCCGGGGGGCTGAAGTTCAAGGAAGCGCAGACGAGCATGCTCGTCGCCGACGCGCGGTCGGGAGTCCAGGTGGCGGCGGCGGAGGGCAGCGCGAGCAAAGCGGACTTCAGGCTCGGTGGATTTCTCGGTGGTTTCGGTGGTGGCGGCGGCGGCGGCGCGGCGCTGGGCGGCTACACGAACACCAACGAGGGCAAGGTCATCGCCGCGAGCTTCGTCGACAACTACAACGGCATCGTGCGCTCCGTCCGTGCCACTCCGGAACTCCAGCGTAACGTCGGGACGCTTGGCCAGGAAGCGGCGGCCGGCGGCAAGACGAAGGCCGGCTCCGTCTTCAACGAGGGCGACGTCCTGTTGCCGAAGATCTCGAGCGTGCGAGTCATGTCGAAGCCGTCGGACTCCGCGCAGGTCGTCGCCACGCTCGGCAAGGGCGAGGAGATGATCTTTCTCGGCAAGGAAGAGGAGGGCTTCCTCCAGGTCGAGACCGGCAAGGGCAGCGGCTGGGTGAAGAAGATCCTGATCGCGCGCTGATCGTCACGTCAGCCCGCCGTCGACTGCCAGCACCTGCCCGGTGACGTAGCCGGCGCGGTCCCCGCAGAGGAACGCGACCAGGGGCGCCACCTCTTCGGGGCGCCCCGGTCGTCCGAGCGGAATCGCGCGGATCAACTCGGCCCGGATCTCCGGATCGACGGTCGCCGTCAGCGGCGTGTCGAGGAACCCCGCGGAGACGCAGTTCACGGTGACGCCGTGCGGGCCCACCTCGCGAGCGAGCGCCCGGCATAGACCGATCAACCCGCTCTTGGCCGCGGCGTAGTTCGTCTGGCCGCGGCGGCCCAGCATCGCCGTCGGCGAGACGATGTACACGATGCGCCCCCAGCCTCGCGCCAGCATGGCCGGGAGTGCCCGTCGCGACGCCAGGAACCCGCCGCGGAGATGGACCGCGAGCAGATCGTCCAGGTCGGCGTCTGTCATGGTCAGCAGCAACCGATCGCGCGTGAAGCCCGCGGCGTGCACGACGACGTCGATCGGGCCGACGCGATCGAACAGCTCGGCCACGTCGGTCCGCGAGCCGGCGTCGCAGCGCACGAGCGAGATCGCGAGACGCTCGGCGCAGGCCCGCTCCGCGGTCGCCCGCGCCGTCGCGTCGTCGTGCGCGTACGTTGCGACGACGTCGAGGCCGTCCTTCGCCAGAAGCCGCGCGACGGCGAGGCCGAGCCCTCGACTGCCTCCAGTCACGAGAGCGCGCCTTTTCGTCCGCTCGCACGGGGTCCTGGCCTGGCTCATCGGAAACGCTCGACTATACTGTGACCGATGTCGCGCTCGGAAAGTGCCGCGATGTCCGAGAGCGCGCCCGGGGTCCTCGATCATCCGCGCTGGTATGACCACCGGTACAATCGCGCGGGCCTCTACCGGAGCGCCGAGGCGGTCGGGTTCGTTCCGCGTCCCGTCCGGCTCGCGGTGGCGCGCGCGCTGGCTCGCCTGGCGCCCCGGTTCATGCCCGCCGAGCGGGTCGCGATCATGCGGACGCTCGAACTCGTCACCGGCGCATCCGGCAAGCGACTCGACACGCTCACCAGGCACGTGTTCCGGGACTTCGCCATGTGCTTCAGCGACCTCGTCTCGACGAATCGCCGCAGCCCGGCGAGCCTCACGTCGTACGTCGAGTCCGTGCGTGGCGCGGAAGCGGTCGCCGCGCTGACGGGTGGCATCGTTTCCATCACCGCGCACGTTGGAAACTGGGAGCTGGCCGGTCGCCTCCTGGCCGCCCATTCGGCGCGCCGCACGCACGTGGTGGTCACGCCCGACGAAGCTCCCGAGCTCGAGCGATGGGTCCGTCGCAACGGCGACGGCATGCGCTTCGTGCCGCGCGCGCATCCGGGCCTCGGCGTCGAGCTGGTCGCGGCGCTCCGGCGGGGCGACGTCGTCGCGCTCCAGGGCGACCGCGCCCTCGGCACGCGCGGCGACGTCTCGATTCCGTTCTTCGGGCGCGAGGCTTCGTTCCCGATCGGGCCGTACGTGCTGGCGCGCGCGGCCCGCGTTCCCGTCGTCCCGGCGTTCTGCGTGCTCGGTCCGCGCCATCGGTACCGCGTCGAGATCGGTCGGCCCATCGTCGTCGAGCGTGGACAGGAGGAAGCGGCCGCGCGCAGCTGGGTCGGTCTCCTCGAGGAGATCGTCCGCGGCTATCCCACCCAGTGGTTCAATTTCTTCGACGTGTGGACGCCGAGACCATCGTGAGCGATCGCGTGGACGCGCTCGACCCGGAGCACATCCTCGGCAGAGGAGTCGCGGAGATCGAAGCCGTCCAGGCGGTGGTGGAACGCCTGCTACCGCCGCCCCTGCGCTCCATCGTCGATACGCAATTCTCGGTCTCGCACCTCCTGTTCGACGAGTACGTCCTCCGGCTGGCGATCCAGGTCATGCAGGACGTGAAGCTCGACGCCGCGATCGGGACGTGGGCCAGTGCCGCCGAGGCCGCGACGCGAGCCGGGCTCGATCCGCGCGCGAGCCAGGTGCCGGTCGACTGGCTGCTGCGTCATCTCGCCGCGCGCGGCGCCGTGACGAGCGAGCGACACGACCGGGAACCGCGATTCCTGCTCGAGCGCGTGTTGCCGGCGCTAGCGCCGGCCGCCGTGGTCGAAACGCAACGGGCGCACGACGCCGCGTGCCTTCCCGCCTACACCATCGCCGAGACGGCGGCGCGCGACTATCCGGCGTTCCTCCGCGGCGAGCGCTCGGGAGACGAGATCTTGCTCGCGCCGATGCGCTTGCCGCTCTGGGTGGCCTACTTCTCCAACGACAATCCGCTCTACCGGGTCAACAACCGCATCGGCGCCGCGGCGCTGGAGGCGTGGCTGCCGCGCGGCGCGAACACGATCCTCGAGCTCGGAGGCGGGCTCGGGAGCGGCGCGTCCGCGGTTCTCGAAAAGCTCACCGCCGCGGGCCGCCTCGGTGACGTGAAGGCCTACCGGTTCACCGAGCTGGTGCCGGCGTTCCTGCGCCGCGCCGAACGGTGGATCAAGGAGCGATTCGCGGACGCGGCGCCGCTGTCGTTCGCCTCGCTCGACATGAACCGGCCGTTCGTCGAGCAAGGCGTAGCGCCGGCGAGCGTGTCACAGGTCTACGCGGTGAACACGCTCCACGTGGCGCACGATCTGGCGTTCACGCTCGGGGAGATTCGGCAGGCGCTCGTTCCCGGCGGGCAGCTGGTGGTGTCCGAATGCATCCGGCCCTCGGTCGGCCAAACGCTCTATCCGGAGTTCGTGTTCAATCTGATGTCAACGTTTCGCGCCCCGCGGCTCGATCCTGACTTGCGACCGAATGGCGGGTTCCTGACGCCGGAGCAATGGACGCGGGCGTTCTCGGCAGCCGGGTTCGCGGACGTGCGCGTGATGCCGGATATCGCGCGCATCCGCGAGGTCTTTCCGAGCTTCTACGCCGCGGCGATCGCGGGAACTCGCTGAATCGGCAACCCAACCGCGCGCGTTCTCGAGGGGCGCCACGGCTGCGCCGGGGCGCTCCCGAGCGCGGGGGGCGCGCTTGCGCAGTCTCGGCAACCCAAGCGCCGGGGCGCTTCCGAGCGCGGGGGGCGCGCTTGCGCAGTCTCGGCAACCCAAGCGCCGGGGCGCTTCCGAGCGCGGGGGGCTTGGGGGGCCCGTCGAGGCCCCCCATGTCACCGGATCGCGTAGTCCGCCGGCTCGACGCCTCGCAATCCGTAGCGCCCGAGAAATTGCAACAACGCCCGGCTATAGCGTCGGGTCGTTCCCGCGCCGCTCGCCTGCAACCCGATGTGGCGCTCGATGTGGCGCTGCACGGCGTTCTTCACGGGCCCCGAGCCGTTCGCCATGAAGTCGCGGCCGGCGCGCATCAATGCCAGCACGCGGCCGTCGTAGAACTGCTCGACCAGCGCGAGCCACGCGGAGAGCGCGGCCCCGTGCGCGGTCCCGTAGGAGCGCAGACGCGCGGCCAGTCGTGCGGGCGACGCCTCCGTGCGGCGCGCGAGCATCGGTGTCAGCGCGTCGGCGACCAGCTCTGCCGAGCGCAGGGAAAGGAACACGCCCGGCGACAGCATCGGATCCACGAACCCGAACGCGTCACCGATCGCGACCCAGCCCGGCCCCACCGCGCGGTGAGCAATGAGCTGATAGTTCGCGTACGTCGCGACCGGGGTCACGCGACGAGCGCTGCCGACGACGGACGACAGCCATGGGTCCTTCGTGACGGCGGCCGACAATCGCTCCTCGGGCGAGCGTCCGAGTTGCGCGGCGTCGTCCTGGCCGAGCACGATGCCGACGGACAGACGTTCGTGCAGCGGAATGCACCAGCTCCAGCCGGCGTCGCGGCGCGCGATCAGCACCTGCCCGGGCTCATCGTCCCAGCGAAAACCTTCGAAGTGCGCGAAGTGCGCGACGTCCTTGCGCGGTCCCACGCGAGCCGGAATGTCCAGCACGTGGCTCGAGTGCCGCGCGCGGCCCGTGGCGTCGACGATCAGGTCGGGTTGCCGGCCTTCGAGATGGGGCGCCGCGGCCATCGACTCGGGCACCAGCGCAAGCTCGGGGCCCGTGGCGCTCGGGAGCGCGCGCTGGAGGCGGGCGCGCGCGACGACGCGCGTCACGCCGGCCCGGAGCGCGCAGGACGCGAGCG
>QHRT01000075.1:24624-41730 GCA_003220195.1 Candidatus Rokuibacteriota bacterium
ATCGGGATCGCGGCTGGCACCAGCGACTCGCCGACGAGCAGCTCGGGACGGCGATCGTCGTCGAACAGCGTGACCTCGGCACCGCGACGCGCGAGCAGGATCGAGAGCGCCGATCCGGCGGGACCTGCGCCGAGGATCGCTACGCGGAGCGGCGTTGTCTTCATCGCCTGACGATCTTGCCGCCCGGGGTCTTCGCGATCGCCGGCACGACGGTGAATTGCTGAGGCACCTTGTAGGCGGACAGCGCACGGGCGCAGTGCGCGCGGAGCGCATCAAGGTCGATGCGGTGCGCATCAAGGTCGATGCGGTGCGCATCGAGGTCGATGGGGTGCCCGTTCGCGCCGGGCACGATCTCCGCGTGCGGCACCTGACCCAGGTGAGCGTGGGGAGCCCCGAAGACGCGCGACTCTCGAACGCCCGGAAAGCGATTGATGCACTCCTCCACTTCCTCCGGAAAGAACTTCACGCCGGCGACGAAGATGACGGTCTTCTTGCGGCCGAGCAGGTGAAGCGCTCCTCCCTCGTCGAGACGCCCGACGTCGCCCGTCGGGAAGAAGCCGTCGCGCGTGACGTCCTCGCGCCGCCGCCACGGTGAGTAGTACGCGGAGAAGAGTCCAGGGCCACGAACGCCGATGTCACCGGTCGAGCCCGGCTCGACGCGCGCGCCGTGCTCGGAGAACACGGCGATCTCGTATCCCGGGACCGGCCGGCCGACCGAGGTCGCCGGCAGCCCGTCCGTTCGCAGGTTGATGCACGGCAACCCGGCCTCGATGATTCCGTACGCTTGCGCGACCGGCACGCCGTGGACCGATTCGAACAGGTCCATGACCGCAGCGGAGATCGGCGCGCTGGTGGACATCGCGAGACGGAGCTTCCGGAGCGGCGAGCCCGGCGGAAGATGGCCCAGCCGCTCGAAGTGCAGGGGGGACGCGTAGAAGACGGTCGCCTCCAGTCGATGCATGGCGTCCAGCACGCTGACCGGCAGCGTGTCGGGACAGAGGAGCACGTGCGCGCCCGCACGGACGTAGCCGACGATCGTCACCGCGAAGTGGTACGCGAGCGGAAGGACCCAGAGGATACGATCGTCCGGCGTCAGACGAAGGACGCGGTCCGCGGCTTCGACGCGCGCCGCCGTCGCCTCGTGGGACAGGACGACGCCTTTCGAACGCGCCGTCGTTCCGGAGGAGAAGCGGATGAACGCCGGATTCATCGCCGGCAGCGCCAGAGCGCCCGGCGCGTCGCGGTCCTGCCACTGGAACCGGAAACCCGCGCACTCGCCGGTCGCGATCACGACCGGCGAAGCGGGTGTCTGGCGCACGTCGCCGTCCGGCGAAACCAGAGTCCCGTTCACGTCGATCTCGCGGAGCACGCGACTTTCCTCTTCGTCGGTGAGGTTCGCCGGCAGGGGAACGAGGCACGCGCCGGTCGCCAGCAGACCGAACGCCGCGGGCAGGTACGCGAGGCTGTTCGGCGCGACGAGCGCGATGCGCTGGCACGGCTCCACGCCCTCCGCGAGGAGGAACTTCCGGACCCGATCGGCTTCGTGCGCCAGCTGCTCGTACGTGAGCGAGCGGCCGGACCGCACGTCCATCACGGCGGGCCGCGACGCAAATCGCTCGGCGGAGACCTCGAGAACGTCCGAGAGATTCACGACGCTCCCCCGCGGCCGACGGCCTCGCCGGTCAGCGCGCCTCGATCCATTCCATTCCGTCGCTGACGGTGTGAATGACCCGGTCCACCTCGTCGTCGCTCACCACGCCGTCGACCCACGACACCACGACGTTTTCGCGGCCGGCGCAGCGATTCAGGAAGACACCGATCCCCGGCCGCGGAAGCACCGCGGGGACGTGGAAGGCGTTCACGACCGGGCTCCCCATGAACCGGTCGAGCCGCGACGGCACCTCCGCGAGATCGGCGTAGTTGAACGAGAAGATCTCGGCGGACGGTACTGGAGGAACTCCATCGCCACGGCGTTCGCGTCGATGTGCCCGTCCTTCACCGCGTCGGCAAGCTGCCGGCGCAGCACGCGCGCGAGATCCGTCACGTCGTCGGTGTCGACCGGGCGGAATCGCGCGAAGTGAAACGCGAGCTGATTGCCGAACGTCGCTCCGGGCTCGCCGCGCGGTCGCAGGTCGACGGAGACCGGAAGCAGGAACGGCACGTCCGGAAGCCCGCGCTTTCGCCACAGCTCGGCCATCGCCTTGCCGACGACGGCCAGGCGCCACGGCATCGCGCGCATCGCCCGTCGCGGCGCGGGCTCGACGAAGGCCGCGTGACGGAACCGAACCGGACCCGGCGCGGCGAGGTCGCGCCCCGGCGACACCGGTGGCTCCGGCGCCAGCGTGCGCATGTGCGCGAGGCTCTGTCGCGCGAGGCGGCCACGCTCCGCGAGCGGCCGTCGGGATGGAGACGCGACGAACGTGACGTCCGCGAGCCTGCCGTCGGGCGCATCGAGATCGGCCAGGTGCTGCAGAAGATTCTGGCCGCCGCGGGGATCCATCAGCGGATGAAACCAGGTCGCGAGCAGGACACCGTCGCCCGTGCTCGTGTCGATCGTGACGAACCTGAGTGGGGGCTCGACACGCGGGTCGATGGCGGTGTTGATCTCGGCATCGATCTGACGCCCGAGAACGTCCGGGGACGCCACGCGGTGATGGCGCACGGGCGGCGCAACGAGCGTGTCGCGCGGCCCTGCGGCCCAGTGGAGCTTGCCCCAGGGAAACGGCCGCCGAAGCCGCGACGCGGGCCACGGGGTGAGGTCGAGCAAACGATCGAGCGCACGGCGAAGACGGTCGGGATCGACAGGGCCATCGCAGTGGACCACGAGCACCGTGTTGTTGCTCGCACCCGCGCGTTTCCACCGCGCGTGCATCGCCATCAGGACCAGGTCGGCGCCGCGCAGGGTGAGGCGGCGACGCGGCGCTAGGAGAGCGTAGCCTTGTGACAGAGGTAGTTCGCCAGGGCTCGCGGAGACCCGACGTTCTCCTCGAGAAGATCCTCGTCGGGCATCCAGAACCCGAATTCTGTCTCGATGAAAAGCAAGACCTTCAGGAGCCCCATCGAATCCACGCCGGCCGCCTCGAACATGTCGTCCGGGGCGATCGAACGACCGCGAGCCATGATCGTGGAGTTGGCGAACGCGGTGAGGCGCGCGGCCACCTCGTCGGCGTCGATGGCGGAAAGCCGTGACATTCGGTAGAAAGCTACCGTTCCGAGGGCGCGAGGTCAACCGCGGCTCCGGCGCCTGCTACGGCCCGGTGGCTCGCGTAGAATCGAGCCCGTAGCGATGCGCCCACGAAGCTCGCTCGCCCTCGTCGTCGCCGTTACGCTGCTCCTTGCTGGATGCGCGTCGTCACTTGCGACCGGCCATCCATTTCGGCACGGATACCTTCGCCTTCGCCAACGAGAGCCGGAGCAAGAACCGCGGCAAGCCGGACCTCTTCGCAAACTGGTGCTTCGTCATGGCGCGTGGAGTCACGCAATTCCATCGTTTCGCCCGCTTCGATCCCTCGGCGCCGAAACTCTCGCGCGCCGCCTACGCGGAGCTCGCGCGCGAGGTGACGTCGCGAGCGCCGTGGCGCGCTCCGCTGCCCGCCGCGGAAAGGATCGTGATCCCCGGTTACGCGTCGCTCTACGAGTTCTCGCGCGACCAGGAAGCCGCGGTCAAGAAGGGGCTCCACGGACGGTTCTGGACGTGGCTCCAGTGGACGAACTGGCGCGTCGTGTTTCCGATGCCGGGGGCACAGCAGGAGCGCGTTGCGCGCGAGACGCTCGAGGAGTTGCGCGGCGGCCGACCGGTCCAGTGGCTGGTGACGAACCTGCCGAAGGTCGAGCTCAATCACACCGTGCTCGTCTACGATTACCGGCCCGACGATCACGGCGGGGTCGAGTTCGTCGCCTACGATCCGAACGACCCGGACGCCCCCGACGTCATCCGGTTCGATCCCGGCGAGCGGCGGTTCTGGTCGACGCGCGTGCACGACACGAGCGTGGGTCCGATCCGCACGTTCCGGATGTACTACGGCCCGCTGCTGTAAGCGCGCGTCGCGGCCTCAGGCCGCCCGCGGGCCGCGTGCGATCCGGACAACAGCGCTTATACTCGGTTCGTGGAACACCCTCACGTCACGGGAGCGGCGATGACGCTGGCGAGCTATTGCGGATTCTGTGCCGTGCACTGTCCGGTCGTCGCGACCGTGGACGGCGGCCGGGTCCTGTCCGTCGAGCCCGATCGGTCGCATCCGTTCGGCGGCGCCATCTGCGCCAAGGGACGCGCGGCGCCGGAATTCCACGATCACCCCGACCGCGTGAACGTCCCGCTCCGCCGCACCCGGCCGAAGACCGACCCTGACCCGGGCTGGACCGAATGTAGCTGGGACGAGGCGCTGGATCTCATCGCGCAGAAGTTGCTCGAGATCCGCGCGACGTCGGGGCCGCAGGCGGTGGCGTTCAACAAGGGGACCGTCGGCGGCACCGGCTTGACCGACACCGAGCGATGGCTCCAGCGCCTGGTCAATCACTTCGGCACCCCGAACCTCGGCGGCACGACGCATCTCTGCCAGTGGCCGCGCGACACCGGCGCCGCGCAGTACACGTTCGGCACGCCGTCGCTCGCCATGCCCGACGTCGCGCGGAGCGGCGCGATCATCCTGTGGGGTTCAAGCCCCAGCGGAAATTTCCTGAGCCTCGCGACGGACATCGCGGCGGCTCGCGCGCGTGGAGCGAAGCTCCTCGTCGTCGACCCGCGCCGCATCGGGCTCGCGAACAAGGCGCACGTGTTCCTCCAGATCCGTCCGGGCACGGACGGGGCGCTCGCGCTCGGCCTGATCCATCTCCTGATCCGAGACGAACGCTACGACGCCGCGTTCGTTCGGCAGTGGACGAATGCGCCGTGGCTCGTGCGCGACGACACCGGGCAACTTCTGACCGTCGCCGACATCAACGGGGATCCGTCAGCCTCTCGGCGCTACGTCGCCGCGATCCACGAACGAAGCGGGTACGTTCACTACGATGCGGAGCGCGGCGCGTACGAGGGGAGCGCGGACGCTCCCGAGAGGAGCGCGGACGCTCCCGAGGGGAGCGCGGACGCTCCTGACGCCGGGCTCGCGTTGTTCGGCACGTACCACGTGCGACTCGCCGACGGGCGCGTGGCGATCTGTCGGCCGGTGTTCGATCGGCTGGCCGCGCTCGCCGCGCAGTACGAGCCGTCGGTCGTCGCGCGGATCACGTCGGTACCGGCCGAGAAGATCGTCGCCGCGGCGCGACTGCTCCCCGCGCATCGACCGGTGTCCCACTACTTCCACAACGGGCTCGTGCAGCACACGAACGCGACCCAGGCCTCGCGCGCGATCGAGATCCTCTACGCGCTCCTCGGCGACTTCGATGCGCCCGGCGGCAACGTGCCGGGGCCGGCGCCGCTGGTCAACGACGTCAGCGCGAAGGCGGCGCTCTCGTCCGCGATCGCGATGCTGCGCCTCGGACGCACGGAGCGACCGATCGGCCCGCCCGCGACGCCCGGGACGGTCACCGCGTACGACCTCTATCGCGCGATCCTCGACGGCGAGCCGTATCCCGTGCGCGCGCTGGTGTCGTTCGGCGCGAACATGCTGATGGCGAACGGCGACACGCTGCGCGGCCGCGCGGCGCTCGAACGTCTCGAATTCTTCGCGCAGGTCGAGCTGGTTCACACGCCGACGAGCCGGTTC
This sequence comes from Candidatus Rokuibacteriota bacterium, assembly GCA_003220195.1. GTDB lineage: Bacteria > Methylomirabilota > Methylomirabilia > Rokubacteriales > CSP1-6 > AR8. The sequence goes on from QHRT01000075.1 coordinate 30,327, forward strand.
GCGGACGTGCTGCTCCCGGCCGCGAGCTGGATGGAGTCGGACGCGCTCAAGATCGGTCACCGGTACCCGATCGAGACGATGGCGCACGTGCAGTATCGCGAGAAGCTGGTCGAGCCGCTGCACCGGCGCCGCTCCGACGTCGACATCATCTTCGACCTGGCGACGCGTCTCGGGTTCGCCGCCGAGTTCTGGCAGGGCGACGTCGAGACGGCGTACCGGCACCTGCTCGAGCCGACGGGCCTCGGTCTCGAGAAGCTGCGCGAGTTGCCGCACGGGATGTCCGTGCCGCGCGCCGCGCTCCGCTATCGGAAGTTCGCCGAGACCGACCCCGGGACCGGCGGGCCAAAGGGCTTCGCGACACCCACCAAAAAGGTCGAGCTCTTCGCGACGCGATTCGCCGAGCACGGGTTGCCAGCTCTTCCGGTGTACGTGGAGCCGGCGCTGAGTCCGGTCAGCCGGCCGGAGCTGGCGAGAGACTTTCCGCTCGTGCTCACGAACGCCAAGAGAGCCCAGTACATTCACAGCCAGCATCGCGGGCTCGCGAGCCTCCGCAAGACCTCGCCGAACCCGACCGCCGAGCTTCATCCGGAGACCGCCGCACGGTTCGACGTGGAGCACGGTGAATGGATCGTCGTGGAAACACCGAGCGGTCGGATCCGCGCGCAGGCGCACGTGACCGACATCATCATGCCCGGCGTCGTCTGCTGCTCGCACGGCTGGTGGGAAGCCTGCGAGGAGCTCGGCTTGCCGGGGTTCGATCCGTTCTCGGAGGCGGGCGCGAATCAGAATTTGCTCGTGCTCAACGACCTGCACGATCCGGTGAGCGGCGGCACGCCGCACCGATCGACGCTCTGCCGCGTGACCAGAGCGGCGCCGGCCGCGGCGCCGGCGTAGAGTCGTCGCTCCCGACTCGTCGGAGGGGAACACCATGCTCGGGCACATCACCGATCCGAAGGCGGAGGCCGGGCTCGCCTTGCGCGACTTGCCGGAGCCGAGTCCATCGCCGGGCGACGTCGTCGTCGCCGTGCGCGCGTACGCGATGAATCGCGGCGAGCTGAATCTTCTCCGGCAGCGCCCGGACGGGTGGACGCCAGGTCAGGACGTCGCCGGCGTCGTGGTCCAGACGGCGGCCGACGGCAAGAGCCCGCAGCCGGGTACCCGAGTCGTCGGCGCCGCCGATCAGGGAGGCTGGTCGGAGCGCGTCGTCGTGCCGAGCCATCGCGTCGCGGCGATTCCCGACAACGTGTCGTTCGCCGACGCGGCTGCGCTGCCGGTCGCCGGACTCACGGCGCTGCGCGCGCTCCGCACCGGCGGTCCAGTGCTCGGCCGGCGAGTCCTCATCACCGGCGCGAGCGGCGGCGTCGGCATCTTCGCGGTGCAGCTGGCACGCGTCGCCGGGGCGCACGTCACGGCGCTCGTGAGCGGCGCGCACCGGATCGAAGAGGTCCGCGCGCTTGGCGCCGACGCAGTGCTCACGGGGCTCGAAGGGACGACGGAGCGCTTCGACCTGATCCTCGACGGCGTGGGCGGCAAGCTGCTCGTGGACGCGGCGACGCACCTGGCGCCGGGCGGGACCATCGCCGCGTACGGCATGGCGAGCGGCGAGAAATCCCCGCTCGCGTTCACCGACTTCCGCGGCGCGACGAACGGCAAGCTGACGGCGTTCTTCGTGTACGCGACGGACGTCACGACGTTCGGCGAGGATCTCGGGTTCATGGCAAAGCTGATCGGCGCCGGTCGCCTGCGCGTCCCGGGCCCGCGACGGGACTGGAAGGAAACGCGGCAGGCGATCGACCAGTTGCGCCAGCGGCAGGCGACCGGCAAGGTCGTGCTCACTATCGGAGGCTAGGCGGAGGTTAGGGATGTTCAGCGTGATCCCGACCGGCAAGGTCCTCGGCGCCACGATCGAGGGACTGGACGTGGCGCAGCCGCTGTCCGACGGCGACTTCGCCGAGCTGCTGCAGGCGCTCGGTCGGTACGGCGTGCTGCGCTTTCCAGACCAGCACCTCGAGGCCACCGCGCTGAAACGATTCTCCGAACGGTTCGGCGAGATCCAGGGGTCGATCAGCGGCTCGTCGCAGCACGATCGCGATGTGCCCGAGGTCGGCGTCCTCTCCAACGTCGTGGAGAACGGACGCTACATCGGCATCCCGGACGCGGGCCAGGACTGGCACACCGACATGTCGTACCGCGACGTGATGGGCTTCGTGAACGTGCTCTACGGCATCACGATCCCGCGTCGCAACGGGCGCGCGCTCGGCGGCACGGAGTTCGCCAGCATGCACGCGGCGTACGAGGGCCTGCCCGAGGAGGTGAAGACCCGGTTGCGGAACGCGACCGCGCTCCACGACTTCGAGAAGTTCTGGGAGCACATGCGGCAGGACCAGGCCAGCACGCGCCCCGCGCTGACCGACGAGCAACGCCGGCGTCGGCCGCCGGTCGCGCATCCGGTGTTCATGACCCACCCGATCACCGGGCGCACGGTGCTCTACGCGAACCCCGGCTACACGATCCGGATCAACGAGCTCTCCGAGCGGGAGAGCGACGAGATGCTGGAGTTCCTCTTCGCCCACCAGCTCCAAAACACGTATCGCTACCTCTACACGTGGACCGAGCGCGACCTGCTGGTCTGGGATCACCTCGGCACGATCCATCGCGCCATCGCGGACTACGGACCCGACGAGTCCCGGCTCATGAAGCGCTGCCAGGTGATGGCGACGAGGATCTTCGATCCGGCCTTCGTTCGCGGGGCCGGGAGCGCGCAGGTGCCGGCCTGAGCGAATCGAGTCCGGCCGTCGCGGGCGTCGTTCGCCCGCGCGCCAAACTCTCGACGTTCGCGGCGCTCCGGGCCCCGAATTACTGTCTCTACTGGATCGGGCTCGTCTTCTATGTGCTCGGCCACCGGGCGGAGTACGTCACGTTCGCCTGGATCGTGTGGGAGCTGACGCACGACCCGCTCTACCTCGGCTACCTCGGGCTGGCGCAGGGCGTGCCGCTGGTCGTCTTCCAGGTCTTCGGCGGCGTGCTCGCCGATCGCGTCCACCGGCTCCGACTGCTCATCGGCACGCAGCTGCTCACCGCGGCAACGCTGGCGGTCGCGTTCGGTCTGATGGTGCTCGACATCACGCGCATCGAATACTTCCTGGTGCTCGCCGCGCTCAGCAACACGTTCCGGGCCTTCGACGAGCCGAGCCGGCTATCGCTGGTGCCGCAGCTGATCGACCGCGCGCGCCTGTCGAACGCGATCGCGCTCGGGTCGATTCCGTGGCAGGCCGGCCGCATGCTCGGCCCGTCGATCACCGGCATCCTGATCGCCGCGTTCGGCGGCGCGCTCGGGCTCGGGCTCGCGGCGGCCGCGAGCTTTCTGGCGCTCGCCCTCTACAGCCGCATCCGGCTCGAGGGCGAGACCCCGCCGCACGACGGCCAGCCCGTGCTGACACAGCTCGCCGACGGCCTCAGATTCGTCGGCGCCGACTTCGTCTTCGCCAGCCTGATCGCTCTCGCGATGTTCAACAGCCTCTTCGGCATGTCGTACGTGACGCTCCTGCCGATCTTCGCGGACTCGTACTTCAAGGCGGGCTCGGTCGGATACGGCCTCCTGAACGCGGCGCACGGCGCCGGCTCGCTGATCGGCACGCTCACGCTCGCGACGATCGCGCACCGCATCGCGCGTCCGGGCCGCGCGCTGCTGATCGGCGCCGCGTGCGTCGGGCTTGGATTGATGGCGTTCTCGCGCGCTCCGGGAATGGGGCTCGCGATGCCGATGCTCTTGCTGGTGGGCTTCAGCGGCACGTTCTACCTGACGCAGGTGAGCACGGTCATCCAGCAGAAGGTCCCCGACCAGCTGCGCGGCCGCGTGCTCGGACTCTATTCGCTCTGCTGGAACCTGCTGCCGCTCGGCGGCCTGCTGGGCGGTGCGCTGGCCTCGGCGGTGGACGCGCGGTTCGCCGTGCTCTTCGGCGGGGCCATGGTCACGGCGAACGCGCTCATCCTGCTCAAGTCCCGGCGATTACGCCGGATCACCTGAATCGGAGGCCGAGGGGCGCGAACGCGCCGGCCTCTACGCTTCCGTGCCCATCAGCCGGGCAACCGCAGCGACATCGGACACCGACTCCAGCTGACGCATGGCTGCCAGCAGCGAGTCGCCCTCCTCCCGTGGCAGCACCAGCGCCGCGCAGTCCCTGAACTTCACGTCGAGCTCCGCGTCGGTGAGCGGCTTCTTCGGCTGGCCCTTGGCCTGATCGACCCTCTGCGTGAGCTTCCGGCCGCCGCGCAGCGTGATCGTGACTTCCGAGAATCGCGTCGCGAAGGACTCTCGCGTCGTCTGCTCCGGATGCACGAACATGCGGACCTTCGGCATGAGGCCCTGCACGTCTGGACGGCGGACGCGCTCGTCCTGGAACTGCGCGAGCCCCACCGTGCGGTCCAGCAGCGCCACCGACACGCAGTACGGCATCGAGAACTTGCCCTGGAGTCCGGTCTCGGCGCGGTCGTAGATGAGCTGGTGCGGCGCCAGGTAGTACACCGCGCAGTCGACCGCGTCGACCGCGGCGGGGTCGATCGCATGCGTCTCCATCAGGTCCAGCGTCGCATCCAGCGCCTGGTGAGTGCTCGCGCAGGCGGGGTAGCGTTTGACGCCGATGCCGGGATCGACGATCTCGTGCGGCGCGCCGAGGTTCATCGTCGCGAGATCCCACTCGGGCTTGCTGGCGGCGCCGTACGTCGAGCCGAATCCGTCCACGTGCTCGAGCGCGCGCGGATTGCCGGTGAAGCCGGCGCGCGCCAGGAGCGCTGCTTCGAGACCGCATCGCGTGGCGTGGCCGACGTGCCAGGGCTTGCAATCCGTGCCGAAGTTGGCCTTGATCCCGCTGGCCATGGAGGCGGCGATGGCGAGGGCGTGCGCCGTGCGCTCGCGAGACAGGCCGAGCAGCTTCGCGACGGCCGCCGCTGCGCCGAAGACGCCGAGCGTGGAGGTCGCGTGCCAGCCCACCTCGTAGAGCGTGGGGTTCATCGCGCGCCCGAGCTTGGCTTCGATCTCGACGCCGATCACGAAGGCGGTGAGCAGATCCTGCCCCGATGCGTGCTCGCGCTCGGCGAGCGCGAGCGCCGCGGGAAGCACCGGCACCGACGGATGGCCCGACAGCGATAGCTGGACGTCGTCGTAGTCGAGCGCGTGCGCCGCCGTGCCGTTCACGAGCGCCGCGTCCTCGACGGCTGCGCGAAGCGGTGTGCCGGCAACGGTGGCCTCGCCGCTCGACGCGCGATGCGCGATCAGCGCGCGCGCCCGCTCGGCGGTTCCTTCGCACGATCCGGCGAGCATCACGCCGAGCGAGTCGAGCATCGCTCGCCGCGCGGCGATCACGGTCGCCTCCGGGAGCCTCCTGAACGACTCGGCCGTCACGTACTCCGTCAGCCGCTCGATGATCGATGGTCCGCTCTGGTGCTTCGTGCTCATGTCGATGTCCTCCGGTCCGTCCGCGGACCGCTCCGGGCCGGCCGCGGACCGCCCCCGCCTCTATTTCCCGCTCCCGCCGTGTGAAGTCAAGCGGCTCGATGCTACGATCCGCCGGTGACAGCTCCGGCCGGTCCGACGCACCTGCCGAAATTCGCCGCGCTGCGCGTCCGCGACTACCGGCGGTATTTCGTCCTGAGCCTCTTCGCCCTGACCGCCGACAACATCGAGCACGTCATCAGCTACTGGGTCATCTTCCGCAAGTTCCACTCGCCCGCGCTCGGCGGGTTCGCCGTGATCAGCCACTGGGTGCCCTTCCTGCTCTTCTCCGTGTACATGGGCGCGCTCGCCGATCGCCACGACTGCCGCCGGCTCATCCAGATCTCGCAAGGCCTCTTCATGCTGGCGTCGCTCGCCTGGGGCCTGCTCTTCCTGACCGACACGCTGCGGATGTGGCACGCGGCCGCGATCCTGCTCGTGCACGGCGCCGCCGGTGTCGTCGGAGCGCCGGCGATCCAGCTCATCGTCCACGACATGGTCGGCACCGAGCAGCTGCAGAGCGCAATCCGATTGAATGCCAGCAGCCGCAATCTCTCCGTCCTGCTCGGGCCGGCGGTCGGCGGGGGACTGATGCTCGTGCTCGGCCCCGCGTGGGGAATTCTCGCGAACGTGCTGATCTACCTGCCGCTCACGATCTTCCTGATGCGCGTCCCGTACACTGGACACGGGCGCGACGGGGCGGAATCTCGTCGCCGGCGACGCTTCGGTCTGGCCGACGCCTTCCAGGTTCTCGGACAGGCGCGCGCGGACCGGCGCATCGTGACGATGATCCTGCTCGGCGGCGCCACGTCGTTCTTCGTCGGCAACGCGTTCCAGGCGCAGATGCCGGAATATGCGCACGATCTGGGCACCGACGACGCCGGCGGCTGGTACAGCGCGCTGCTCGCGGCGAATGCCGCGGGGGCCATCATCGGTGTGGTGTTGATGGAAACGCTCGACGTGCTCCGGCCGAGCGCCCGAGGCGCGATCGTCTGCGCGGCGGCGTGGGGCGTGACGATCGGACTCTTCCCCTGGGCTCGCACGTATGCGCCCGCGCTGGCACTGCTGGTCATCGCGGGGATGCTGAACGTGGCGTTCACGTCGATGGCGCAGACGCTGGTCCAGGTGCTCGCGCCGGCGCGTCACCGCGGCAGCATCGTCGGACTCTTCAACACGGCGATCCTCGGGCTCAGGGCCGGCAGCGGTGTGACAATCGGCGTGCTCGGCGCGATCATCAACGTGCACTGGTCGCTCGCCTTGAGCTCCGCGGCGGTCGTGGTGACCGCGCTCGCGTTGCTCGTCGGCGAGATGGTCACGGACGCGAAGAAAAGAATCCAGAACCTGAGCATCGCGGACCTCGAAAAGGAGATGGCGCGAGGCGACGTCCAGGTTCTCGACATCCGCGACGTGCGTGAGCGACGCAAGCTCGGGTTCGTTCCTGGATCGCTCCACGTGCCGCGCGGAATGCTCGAGTTCTGGCTCGATCCGACCTCGCACTACTACTCCGGCAAGGTGGATCCGACGAAACGCATCGTTCTCTACTGCGCCGGTGGCCAGCGCTCGGCGCTGGCGGCGGACGTGCTACGCGAGATGGGGTTTCCGAACGTGGCGCATCTCGAAGTGGGGTTCAACGGATGGGCCGAGGCCGGGCGCCCCGTCGAACGCGAATCCGAGAAATAAAGCGGACGCCGCGCCGCCCGGTGTTTTGGGCGGCGCGGCGTTGTGAGCAACCGCGCCCGGGAGGCCGGTCCGATCAGCAGCGACCTTCCCACGCGAGGTGCGGAGTGCACCACCGCGGGTGTGGGTGCCGGTAGTAATGGTAGTAAAACCACCGGGGATACCGCCCGTACGGATACGGCGCGTACACCGGCCGCGGCGCGTACACCGCTGGCGGCTGATACACCGCCGGCGGCTCATAGACCACGGGCGGCTGATACACCGCGGGCGGCTGATATACCGCGGGCGGCTGATATACCGCGGGCGGCTCATACACCACCGGCGGAGGAGCCACAGCGACCGGTGGCGGGGGCGCCACGACGACCGGCTGGGGCGCGACCGCAGCGCCGAAAACCCCGACGCCGCCGAGCACCTGATTGAGCACGGCAAAGGCGCCCAGGCCAAGCGCCGCGTCGGACGCGCCGTTGGCGAAGGCCAGGCTCGGGACCAGAACCGCCGCCGCAAGGGTGAGGGCCATGAGCTTTTTCATCTCTTTAACCTCCCGGTTCGGGCGAAGTTGGCTGTTCGACGGGTGTTGAAAGGCGTCTATTCGCGCCCGGCCGGTGGGGTAATCTCTTCCCCCACCAAAAAACGGAGGAATCAGGATGGCTTCCGACGACGCGATCGCCACGCTCGACAAGGTCGTGCAGGACGCGCTGACTTACTTCGGAGGCCCCGGCCGGACGACCAGTGCGCGGGTCGACCGCTGGCAGGCGCGCGACGTGCTGATGCACTTCATCTACTTTCACGACGCGACGGCGTGGGGGATTCAATCGGCGGCGCAGGATGGACCGCCGTGGCCGGTCCCGGCGGACGCCGACACCGTGAACGAGGTGTCTCGCCGCCTCCACGAGCACGAGAGTCTCGAGGAGCTGCTGACGCAGGTCCGTCAGGCGCACGCGCGGCTGAAACGGCGAGACCATGACGGGACGGCAGCGGCTCGAGCTGCTCGCGCGGCACTGGAGCGAGCACGTCCGCGAGTTGCAGGCGGCGGCGAAAGCCTGACCGCTCGCAGGCAGCGGTCGAACCCGTCGGTCTCCGACTGAGCTGTGCCGGGTCGACCGTCGACCCGGCACTCTGAGGCTACGCTCCGAACTTCCCCACGAAGTCCCGGATCAGCGAGAGCGCCTTGTCCGTCGCCGGGCTCGCCTGCCCGATGAACCCGTGCTTCGCGCCCGGGAACGGCACAAGGTCCAGGTGGCCGCCGGCCGCGCGATATGCGCGCACGAATGCGGCGGTGATCTCGGCCGGCACGTTGTCGTCCACTTCCGGCTGCGCCACCCACACCGGCGGCAGCGTCGTCGCTTCTTTCGCCGCAACGATGCGCGTGATGCTCACGCTCTCCATCGCCGCTTCATCCGGGAAGAACGCACGATGGGACTCGATGAAGCGCTTCGCGTCGAACCCGGCGTCGTTCAGGCGCGACTCGGCGTAGCGATACCGCGCGAGCGGATCGGCCACCGGGTAGAGCGCGACGACGAATCGCACGGACTCGTCACCGGGCGACGTGTCGAGCGACCCGTTCGGAAGCACGATCGGCGTCCCGGCGTGCTCCGGCGCTCCCGGCTTCACCCCGGCGAGCAGGACCAGCTGTCCACCGCTCGAGCTGCCGATGAGCCCGACGCGAGCGGGGTCGATCGAGAATCGGCGCGCATGCGCACGGACGTAGCGCACGCCGGCCGCGACGTCCTGGCTCGCCGCGCGATACTGATGCTCCGGCCCTTGACGAAACCCCAGCGAGACGACGACGAGCCCGCTCGCGGCGAGCGCCTTGCCGTGGAGCGCGCCACTCGTGTGGTCGCCGCGGTTCCACGCGCCGCCGTGGACGTCGACCAGCGCCATCAACGGCGCTGCGGCCTCGCCTCGCGGGCGATAGACGCGCGCGAGCAATTCCTTGCCGTCCGGCTTCGCGAAGACCACGTCCTCCTGATCCACCTCATACGGCGCTGCCGGGTCGAACCGCACCGTCATCGTCATCAGCTCACTCCTCCTCGGGTGTGGGATGCCGCGAAAGAGGCTAATCGAGAATGATGCCGCCGTCGACGTTGAACGACTGGCCGGTGATGTTCCGCGCGCCGGGCGATGCGAGAAAGACCGCGAGCGCCGCGATGTCCTCCGGCTCGTTCGGCCGACCGAGCGGGATCGAGGCGTTGCGACGGCGCTCCATCTCCTCCACCGTCACGCCCTCTTCGCGAGCCCGCGCCGCGAGGTTCGCGCTGGACAGCGCGGTGACCGTCGAGCCGGGACAGATCGCGTTGACGTTGATGTTGTGGCGCGCGAGCTGGAGCGCCGCCAGGCGCGTCATGCCGATCACCGCGCCCTTGCTGGCGGCGTAGATCGCGTTCGAGGCGCCGGCGTAGCCCTTGCCCGCGATGGAGGCCAGGTTCACGATCGCGCCGCTCCGCCGCGGGATCATCTCGCGGGCGATGCGCTGCAGGCAGAAGAAGACGCCTTTGCCGTTCACGCGCATGATGCGATCCCAGTCGGCCTCGGTGAGATCCATGATGTAGGCGCGTCGCGTGACGCCCGCGTTGTTCACCAGGATGTCGACGTGGCCGAACGTCTCGACCACCCGGCGCGCCATCTCGTCGATGCTCGCGACGTCCCCGACGTCGGTGCCGAGCGCCAGGCTCTTGCGGCCGAGCGCGGTGACGGCCGCCGCGGTTTCCTCGACGGCGTCTCGCGCGATGTCCACGACGGCCACGTGCGCTCCCGCCCGCGCGAGCGCCAGCGCGGTCGCTTTGCCGATCCCGCGCGCGGCGCCGGTGACGATGGCGATGCGATCTTCGAGCATCATGTCCTGCCTCTTTCGTGGCGACACACGACCGCGCCGGATTGGTGGTTGACGATTCTACGCTTTTCCGCGAGACGTCCATCACCCGGCCGCCCGGCGGTCGCGCGCTATCTCGGCTGGAAACGCCAGCGGGTCTGGCTGAACTCGCCACCCTTTCGGAAGCCGAACGCTTTCGTCGGGGTGACCTCGTACACCAGGGCGACGGCGCCTTTGCGTGCGCCTTCGTGAACGAAGGCGCCGCCGCCCACGCCGAAGCGCCAGTCGCGGCCGTATTTCGACTCGTACGCCGCGGCGATGCGCCGGAGCCTCGCCTCATCGCGCACCTGCACAGTCTCACCATCGATCACGACGTCGAGGCCCTCGCCAAGGGCGTTGCACCCGGTCGTGCGGGCCTCGGCCCACCTGGTTGGCTTTGCGCCCTCGCTGCAGAACCGAGCGTCGAGCTCCGAGACCGGCTCGCGGAGTTCCATCCCTCGGTCTACAGCAGCTTGTCGAGCGTGATCGGCACGTCGCGCACCCGTTTCCCGGTCGCATGGAACACGGCGTTCGCGACCGCGGCCGCCGAGCCCGTGATGCCGAGCTCGCCGATGCCCTTCGCGCCGATCGGATTCGCACGGTCGTCCACCTGGTCGATCCACGAGACGTCCAGCATCGGAATGTCGGCATTCACGGGCACGTGATACTCGGCCAGGTTGTTGTTCACGACGCGGCCGAGACGCTCGTCCATCAACGTCGCCTCGTGCAGCGCCAGACCGATGCCCCAGACCATGCCGCCGAAGAGCTGGCTTCGCGCGGTCTTGGCGTTCAGCGCGCGGCCGATGTCGAATACGCCCACCATACGCGACACACGAATCTGTCCGAGATCCGCGTCGACGCGCACCTCCGCGAACTGTGCCCCGAAGGCGTACATCGAATAGCGTTCGTGCTCCTCACCGGGCTTCGCGTCGGCGCGAATTTCAACGGTCTCGCCCGGATGTCGGGCCATGAACTCGGCGAGCGTTTCGCCGCGCGAGGCGGCGTTCTCCGCGTGGAGAGAGCGGTGACCGCGCATCGCGAACCGCCATCTCGATGACTTTCCTGCGCAAGGCCGTCGCGGCCTGGTGCACGGCGGAACCCGTGCTGGCCGCGGTCTGGGACCCGCCCGAGACCGGTGTTTCCGGAAAGTTCGTATCTCCGAGCCTGAACCTCACCCGCTCGGGCGGCACCCCGATCGCGTCGGCAGCGATCTGCGTCATGATCGTGTAGGTGCCGGTCCCCAGATCTTGCGTGCCCGCGTCGACGACGACCCCGCCGTTCGGCGCGAGACGCGCTCTGGCTGACGCCGCGCTCCGGTGCGTCGGGTACACGGCCGTCGCCATGCCCCAGCCGATTCGCGCGCGGCCGTCGCGCATCGTCCCCGGCGC
>QHRT01000404.1 GCA_003220195.1 Candidatus Rokuibacteriota bacterium
TTCTCGAGCCGGCAGGGCATCAACATGCCGGCCGAGCAGCGGCAATTGCCGATGGTGTTCCAGTCGTACGCCATCTGGCCACACATGACCGTCTTCGACAACGTGGCGTACGGGCTCAAGCTCCGACGCTTGCCGAAAGCGCAGATCGAGGAACGGACGCGCACCGCGCTCGAGCTGGTCCGGCTCGCCGATCTCGCGAAAAGGAGCGCGGCCGACCTGAGCGGCGGCCAGCAGCAGCGTGTCGCGCTCGCGCGGAGCCTCGCGGTATCACCCGCCATCCTGCTTCTCGACGAGCCGCTCTCGAATCTGGACGCCCGTCTGCGCGCCGGCATGCGGCTCGAGATCCAGCAGCTCCAGCGCCAGATCGGCCTCACGTCCGTATACGTCACGCACGATCAGGAAGAAGCGCTCGTCATCTCCGACCGCATCATCGTGATGAACGCCGGGCGCATCGAGCAGATCGGGACGGCGGTGGAAATTTACGACGCGCCCAGGAACGCGTTCGTCGCCGACTTCGTGGGCGCTGCCAACTTGATCTCGGGCGTGGTCCGCCCGGAGCACGCGCGCGACGGGCTCGTCGCGATCGAGACGGAAGGCAAGCACCTGGTGTTCGCGCGAGATCCCGGGCGACCCGTCACGTCACCGGCGACCGTCGCCATCCGCAGCGTGTCGCTCCGCCTTCAGAAGACGCCGCCGCCGACGGCGATCAATTCGTGGCCCGCACGCGTCCGGCAGCGCGCGTTCCTCGGTGACATGCTGGAATACGTGCTGGAGTGGGAGGGGCGCGTGCTGACGGCTCGCGGGTCCCGCGACGAGGTCTTCGAGGAGGGCGACACCGTGCATCTGCACGTCGACCCGCCGCGATGCATCCTGCTGGAGTGAGACCATGACGGCTCCACGGTACGGATTGAGCTTGCCGAATCGCGGCGTGCTGTTCGGCGCGACCACCGTCGACGAGTTGCTGGAAGTCTCGGAGCAGGCGGAGGCCTCCGGCGCTTTCGAGTCGATCTGGGTTGGCGACAGCCTCTTCGCGAAGCCGCGGCTCGAGTCACTCGTGCTGCTCTCGGCGATCGCCGCGCGCACGCGGCGTGTCCGTCTCGGCACGTGCTGTCTCTCGACGTTCCCGCTGCGCGATCCCATCTTCCTCGCCGCGCAGTGGGCCGCGCTGGACCAGGTGTCGCACGGCCGCATGGTGCTCGGCGCATGCATCGGCGGCAGCCTCCCGCGCGAGAAGGCGGAGGCAGAGTTCGCGGCGTTCAAGATCCCGCTCGGCGAGCGCGGACCGCGGCTCGAGGAAGGCCTGACGATCCTCCGCCGTCTCTGGAGCGAGGATCACGTCACGCACGAGGGCCGTTTTTACCAGTTTCGCGACCTGACGCTCGAGCCGAAGCCCGTCCAGAAACCGGCGCCGATCTGGATCGCGACGAACCCGAAGCCCGAGCTGGCGCGGCCGCACATCATCGACCGGGCGCTCCGGCGCGTCGGGTTGATGGGCGACGGCTGGATGACGGACAACACGCCGGTCGCGCGGTTCACGGAGCGCTGGGACGCGATTCGTCGCGTCGCGCGCGAGGCCGGTCGTCCGACCGGGACGATGGAGTCCGCGCTCCACCTGATGGTGAACATCAACGACGATCGGAACGCCGCGTTCGAAGAGTCCGTGAAGTTCCTCCACACCTACTACAGCCCGGCGATGACGCGCGAGTACGTCGAGAGCTGGCTCGCGTACGGGCCGCCGGCCGCGGTGATCGAGAAGGTCCGGGCGTACGTCGAGGCGGGGTGCACGACGCCGATCGTGCGATTCGCGTCGTGGGATCAGCAGGGCCAGCTCGCGCGAGCGCTGGCCGACGTCATGCCGGCCGCGCTCGCGCTGCGCGTCAGGGCCTGATCGACGGCGCGGTCAGGCCTGCTTGTAGAACCTCGCCGCGTTGTCCCAGAGCAGCTTCCGCTTCGTCTCCGGCTTCATCGACCAGCCGAGGATGTTGTCGACCGAGTTGGGGAACTGGCATTCGGAGTGCGGATAGTCCGAGCCGAACAGCAGCACGTCGTCGCCGAGCACGCTCGTGACGTGGTTGAACATCTCCTCGCCCTCGTGGCGCTCGATGCTGCAGAAGAACCGACCGCTCGTCATGTACTCGCTGGGCGCGTGCTTCAGCGGCGCGGTCCCTCCGACGTAGACGGCCTGCTCGTCCATCCTCTTGGCCCAGAACGGAAGCCAGCCGAAGCCGCACTCCAGAATGCCCATCCTCAAGTCTGGATAGCGGTCCAGGATGCCGGCGCCGATGAACGCGGCCATGAACCTCATGCCGCCCCAGGGATGCGAGGCCAGGCGCCCGAGGAAGATGTTGTCCCAGAGATCCCGGTAGCCGGGGAAGTACGGCGGATTCCAGGTGAGGCTGTGGTGCACGATCGGCAGATCGTGCTCCTGCGCCGCCTGCCAGATGGGCTCGAGATCCGGATGATCTACCGGGACGTCCTTCGCGAGCAGCGGCAACACCGCCACCGCCCACCTCGACGTGCCCCACCGGTGAATCTCGCGGACCGCGTCCTCGGGCGCGCGCGTGGACGCGACGATCATGGTCTTCAGCCGATCCGGAAACTGGCCGCAGAAGTCGGCGGCGTGGCGATGATAGGCGCGGATCATCCCCGTCTCGAGCTCGACGTCGGGGAGGCCGACGACGCTCACCCAGGAGGTCGCGACCAGGAAATGGACGTCGGTGCCCTCGTCGTCCATGTCCGCGACGCGATTCCCTGCCTGATCGTCCTGGACCCCGGCGCGCGGCTGCTTCGTGCCTCGCCAGTTCGTTCCTCGCCCGGTGAACGTGTCGTGCGGACCGGCCTCGCCGAGCACGCGCCGGTAGAACTTCGTGTCCACGCGATATTGATGGAAGCCCGGCGTGCCGCCGATCTGGCCACTCTCGACGCGATAGGGGGCGAGATCGGCGAGGCGCGCGCGGAGACCAGGGTCGACGTAGCGCTCCAGGACTTCCGCGGCGGGGTTGACGTGCGTATCGGCGTCGTACACGCGCAGTCCGGCTCTCATGCTGGCCTCCCTCGGTCGAGATTCACGGCCATCAGCGGCGAAACATCAGCTGCAAGCGATGCCCGTCCGGATCCTTGAAGTAGACGCAGTGATCCTCGCCGGGGCGGCCGGTCACGGTGACGCCGTGTCGCTCCAGCTCGGATTTCAGGGACTCGTACGTGCCGGACGACACGTTGAGCGCCAGATGGTTCAGATCGTTGCCCGTGGTCAACGGCGTCTCGCCGTCCTTCTTGAAGAGCGCCACGCCCTGCGTCCCGGCGTGCAGGAACACCTGGCGGTCGCTCTGGCGGTAGACGGTCATGCCGAGAACGTCGGCGTAGAACTTCCTGGCGCGTTCGACGTCACTGACGTGGAGCACGATGTGGTCGATGCCGCTAGCCTCAATCGTCATCAGGACCTCCTCGGATCGGGCGGCTTGCGCCAGTGTATACACCAAATGGCGTGACGTTGGCACGAGGACCACGGGACACTATAGTGTCGGCACGGTACGGCCTCCCCGCCGGCGCGGATGCGGCCGAGGACGCGTGGGTTCGCCGACGGGGAGATGCCGATGAGTAACCACCAGAGCGTTCGACCAGCTGCCCGACGTCCCGCGCGGGCGAGTGCCCGCCGGCTCACCCGCCGGTCGTCCTCACGCGCTGCTCGTGCACGGATGGGACGGCACGGCGCGATACTGGGATCTCGTCGCGCCCGCGCTCGCCGAGCGTTATCACCTGGTGGCCGTCACGCTGCGGGGTCGCGGCAAGAGTGGAGTCGATCCGACGGGCCGCGGCCGATTCGACGATCACGTCAGCGACCTCGACGAAGTCACGCGACAGCTCGGATTCGAGCGCTTCGTCTTCGTCGGCGCGTCGCTCGGCGGGATGCTCGGGTTGCCGTACACCGCACGGTATCCGAACAGGGTCGAGCGGCTGGTGCTGGCGGACATCGGGGCACAGCTGGGCGGCGATCGACCGAGCAGCTACTACGCCGGCATGTTGAACGCGCCGGAAGAGTTCCGCTCGCGCGACGAGATCGAGCGCTGGCTCCGGCAGTGGAGCCTCTACGTGAAGCTCCCGCGGCAGGGCATGGCGATCGTGCTGCGGGAGCACTTCCAGAAAGGCCGGGACGGGCGATGGACGTGGCGATTCGCCGGCCGCCTCCGTGAGCTGCAGCGCACGCGGTCTCGAGACGAGCTCTTTCCGAGCCAGTGGCACACGCTCTCGCGCATCCGGTGCCCGGTCCTCATCGTCCGCGGCGGCCGGAGCGAGTCGCTCCTGCCCGAGATCGCCGAGCGCACGCGCGCCGGACTCCGCGACGCGCTGCTGGTGGAGATCCCGGACTGCAGCCACTTCCCATTCCTGGAACGGCCGCGCGAGCTGACGACGATCCTGCGCGGATTCCTTCCGTAGCGCCGACGCTACTGGTCCGGCAGCCGCACCTGCACGCCGGCGCGCTCTTCCTGCAACGTGAGGAAGATCGAGCTGTCGCGGTTCGCCCAGCCGCGCGCCATCGCCTCCACGAGCTCCTGCTCACAGAGCAGCGACAGGCGCATCGGCGTGTCGGTAGCGCGCGCGAGCTCGACGGCGAGGCCGAGATCCTTGCGGGCGAGCGCGAGCGAGAAGCGCGGCTCGAAGTTGCCGCGCAGGTACGTCGCGGGAAGCCGCACCTTCAGGCTCATCTGGTGGCCGAGCGCGGCCTGGTTGAAGACGTCGACGATCGTCGCGGGATCGATGCCGGCCTTGACGCCGACCGTCCAGCACTCCGCCATCACGAGGTCGAGCGTGAAGCTGGCGCAGTTGTGCATGATTTTCGCGATCGAGCCGGTGCCGATGCCGCCCGTGTAGAGCACGCGTTTGGCGATCGTGTCGAGCACGGGGCGCGCGCGATCGAAGACGGCGCGGTCACCGCCCGCCATGACCAGGAGGTCGCGCGTCTCGGCGCCCTCCATGCCGCCGCTCACCGGCGCATCCAGCATGTCGACCTGCTTCGCCGCGAGGACGCCGTGCACGCGCCGCGCGAGCAGCGGTGACGTCGTCGTGTGATCGATGTAGAGCGCGCCCGGCTTGACGCCTTCCAGGATCCCGCCCGGACCGAGGCAGACGGCTTCCATCTCGCGTGGTCCGGGCAGGCACGTCGCGACCACCTCGCACGCGCCGGCGACGGCGGCGGGCGAGTCCACCCACGTGGCACCGCCGTCGAGCAAAGAGCGCGCCGCCTCGCGCCGCACGTCGTGAACCGTGAGCGCGTGGCCAGCCTTCAGCAGCTGCCCCGCTATAGGGCGGCCGATGTTGCCGACGCCGATGAACCCGACGCGCATGGGGCGCTACAGCGCGTAGAGCTTGAGCACGTTGTCCCAGAGGATCTTCTTCTTGCTCTTGTCGGAGATCGAAAGCGTCAGGAAGCGGTCCATCGCCTTCGGATACTTCGAGTCGCCGTGCGGGTAATCGGTGGTGGTGACCAGGTTGTCGTCGCCGAACGCGTCGACCACGTGGGTCACGAATTCCTCGTCGCACTCGACGGCGCAGAAGCCCTGACGGCGGAAATACTCCGACGGCGGCATCGTGAGATGCGTCATCTCGCCGTACGGCTCGCGCCACTCGTGATGCTCGTCCATGCGATGGAGCCAGAACGGCAGCCACCCGCACTGACCTTCGAGGAACGCGAACCGGAGACGCGGGAAGCGCTCCATCACGCCGCCCATGATCACGTCCATGCACGCCAGCATCT
>QHRT01000397.1 GCA_003220195.1 Candidatus Rokuibacteriota bacterium
GGCGACCGTCGCGACAGACCAGAAGATTCGCATTCGCCTCAAGGCGTACGACCATCACCTGCTCGATCGTTCGGTGAAGGAGATCGTGGAGACGGTGCGCCGTACCGGGGCCAGGGTATCGGGCCCGGTGCTGCTGCCCACCATGATCAACCGGTGGACGGTCCTGAGATCGCCGCACGTGGACAAGACCTCGCGCGAGCAGTTCGAGATGCGCACGCACAAGCGCCTGCTCGACATCGTCGATCCGACGCCGCAGACGGTCGACTCGCTGATGAAGCTCGACCTCCCCGCCGGCGTCGACGTCGAAATCAAACTCTGAGCTGAGCCAATGAAAATACCCCATCTGCTTCGTTGCCTCGGTCGGGCCGCCCTGCGGCGTACGCGGCGTACGCCTCAGTCGGCCCTTCCCTCGGCGCCTCGCATCTGGGGCATTTTGATTGGCTCAATCGAGTAACGGATCCCGAGAAAGTCATGGCGAGAAAAGAAGGGTTGATCGGACGGAAGGTCGGGATGACGCAGGTCTTTGCGACGGACGGCAGTGCCTTGCCGGTCACCGTCATTCAGGCCGGGCCATGCACGGTCCTCGGCATTCGGCGACAGGACCAGGATGGCTACGATGCGCTGCAGCTCGGGTTCGAGGCGAAGAAGAAGAATGTCTCGAAGCCGCAAGCCGGGTACTTCAAGAAGCTGAACGTCGAGCCGGTGCGGGTGCTGCGGGAGCTCAGGCTCGAGAAGACCGAGCGCCTCCAGGGTTACGAGGTCGGCCAGAAGCTCACCGTCGAGATGTTCGCGCCGGGTGAGCTCGTCGATGTCGTCGGGGTCAGCAAGGGCAAGGGCTTTCAGGGCGGAGTGAAGCGCCACGGCTTCTCTGGCGGCGACGCGACGCACGGCTCCATGTTCCACCGCGCGCCCGGATCGATCGGCGCCTCGTCGGACCCGTCACGGGTGTACCCCGGCCAGCGGCTGCCGGGCCGCATGGGCGGCGACCGGCGGACCGTGCTCAACCTGAGCGTCGTGCGCGTGCTGCCGGAGCAGAATCTCGTCCTGGTGCGCGGCGCCGTCCCGGGCGCGATCGGTGGTCTCGTCCTCGTCAGGAAGAGCGTCAAGACCACGAAGGCGCAGCAGCAGGCCCAGAAAGTCGCAGACAAGAAATAATGCCGACCGTGCCGATGCTCGACGCGAACGGGCAACCCTCGGGGACGATGGATCTGAAGCCGGACGTCTTCGGCGTGGAAGTGCGCGTGCCCCTGCTCCACCAGGCGGTGACACGCGAGCTCGCCGACCGTCGTGTCGGCACGCACGACACGAAGGGGCGCAGCGAAGTCTCCGGCGGCGGCAAGAAGCCCTGGCGGCAGAAGGGCACCGGCCGCGCCCGGCAGGGCTCGATCCGGGCGACGCAGTGGAAAGGCGGCGGCAGGCCGTTCGGCCCGACGCCGCGCAGCTACGATCAGGCGATGCCGCGAGCCATGCGGCGCGAAGCGCTGCGCGCGGCCGTGGCCGGCAGGCTGGCGGGCGGCGAGATCGCCGCGATCGAAGCGTTGGCGACGAGCGACGGCAAGACCAAGACGCTCGTCGACACGCTCCGATCGATGGGGGTCAAGTCGGAGCCCACGCTGCTGGTGGTCGCCGAACTCGCGGAACCGCTGCGCCGCGCCGCTCGGAACGTGTCGTGGCTTCTCGTCGAGACGCCGTCCCACGTGTCCGTCTACGAGCTCTTGCGCGCGCGTCGCGTCGTGTTCGAACGCCGTGCGCTCCTGGAGCTGGAGGAGAAGCTCGAAGCATGAGCCGCTCGCCGCGCGACATCATCATCCGGCCGCTGATGACCGAGAAGAGCATGGGACAGAAGGAAGAGCTGAACACCGTCACCTTCCAGGTCAGATGCGACGCGAACAAGATCGAGGTTCGCTCGGCGGTGGAGACGATCTTCAACGTGAAGGTCGTGGACGTCCGGACCGCGTCGTTCCAGGGCAAGCTGAAGCGCATGGGCCGGCATCAAGGTCGACGCCCGGACTGGAAGAAGGCCATCGTGAAGCTGGCGCCGGGCCACAAGATCGAGCTCGTGGAGGGCGCCTAGGCATGGGGATCACGTACGACGAGATCACGAAGACCGAGCCGGAAAAGAGTCTCCTGACGCCGAAACGGCGGACGAGCGGACGCAACTCCGGCGGGCGCATCACCGTGCGGCACCGTGGCGGTGGCGTCAAACGGATGCTGCGCGACGTCGATTTCCGGCGCGAGAAGCTCGGTATCCCGGCCCGGGTGGCGGCGATCGAGTACGATCCGAATCGCTCGGCGCGGATCGCGCTCCTCTTCTATCGCGATGGCGAGAAGCGTTACATCCTAGCGCCGCTCGGGCTCAAGGTTGGCGACACGCTGGTGTCGGGACCGCAAGCGGACATCCTTCCCGGGAACGCGCTGCCGATCCGGAACATTCCGGTGGGCACGCTGGTGCACAACGTCGAGCTTCAGCCCGGACGCGGTGGCCAGATGTGCCGGAGCGCCGGCGCGCAGGCGCAGCTCCTGGCGAAGGAAGGCGACCGCGCGACGCTCAAGCTCCCGTCCGGCGAGGTCCGGCTGGTGTCCATCGACTGCATGGCGACGGTGGGGCAGGTCGGCAACCTCGATCACGAGAACGTCTCCGTCGGCAAGGCGGGACGCAAGCGCCGGCGCGGCTTCCGTCCGACCGTGCGCGGAACCGTGATGAATCCGGTCGACCATCCGATGGGGGGCGGCGAGGGGAAGGGCAAGGGGAATCATCCGATGACGCCGTGGGGGAAGCCGACGAAGGGCTACAAGACGCGGCGAGGGGCCCGACCGTCCGATCGGTGGATCGTGACGCGGCGGTCGAAGTAGGAGCCGGGCGATGGGACGTTCGCTGAAGAAGGGACCGTACGTCGACGAAACGCTGCTCGAGCGTGTCGAGGAGCTGAACCGCAGTCGTCAGAAGAAGGTGCTGAAGACGTGGTCGCGGCGGTCGACCGTCGTGCCGGAATTCGTCGGACACACACTGGCCGTGCACAACGGCAAGAAGTTCATCCCCGTGTACGTGACCGAGAACATGGTCGGTCACCGGCTCGGTGAATTCGCGCTGACCCGGACCTTCCGCGCGCACGGCTCCGCCGAGAAGGCGTCGTCGTCGCCGACCGGCAAGTCCTGATGCGCACCTCCGCGACGGCCCGGTTCGTTCGAGTCTCGTCCCGCAAAGCGGGACTCGTGCTGCGGCAGATCCGCGGCAAGCCCGTGGGCGAGGCGCTGGCGATCCTCGAATACACGCCCCGCACCGCGGCACGGCTCGTCGCGAAGGTGCTGCGCTCGGCGATCGCGAATGCCGAGCACAACCACCAGGTGCGAAATCTCGACGATCTCCGGGTGGTCGAGGCGGTCGCGAACGGAGGACCCATGCTGAAGCGCGTCCAGCCGCGCGCCATGGGCCGTGCGTTCTTCATCCGGCATCGGACGAGTCATCTGGTCGTCGCGGTCTCCGACGAGGACACCGGGCTTCGCGAGCGCGCGCCCCGGCGGGCGCGCGGCTCCGATGCGCCAGGCAACCCGGGAGCGCGGCCGCCCGCGCGAGAACGAGAGAGATAAGGATCATGGGCCAGAAGACGCATCCGATCGGCTTCCGTCTGGGATCCACGCGCACGTGGAGCTCCCGGTGGTTCGCGACCAAGGGCTACGCGGACCTGCTCCACGAGGACGTGAAGATCCGGCGCTACATCAAGGACCAGCTCTTCCACGCGGGGATCTCGCGGATCGACATCGAGCGCTCCGCGAACCGGGCGCGCATCACCATCTTCACGGCCCGTCCGGGCATCATCATCGGGCGCAAGGGCTCGGAGGTGGAGAAGCTGAAGAACGAGCTGCAGACGCGCACAGGCAAGGAGATCTACCTCAACATCGAGGAGGTCATTCACCCCGAGCTCGATGCTCAGCTCGTGTCCGAGAACGTGGCGCTCCAGCTGCAAAAGCGCGTCGCGTTCCGCCGCGCGATGAAGAAGGCGGTGACGTCGGCGCTTCGTCTCGGCGCCGACGGGATCCGGATCGCGTGCGCCGGCCGGCTGGGCGGCGGCGAGATCGCGCGCAAGGAGTGGTATCGGGACGGCCGGGTGCCGCTCCACACGATTCGCGCCGACATCGATTACGGCCTGGCCACCGCGCACACCACGTACGGGACCATCGGCGTGAAGGTCTGGATCTTCAAGGGCGAGGTGCTCGGCCCCGCCGCCCGCGCGGAAGTCTAGGATCGTTCGATGTTGATGCCGAAGCGCGTCAAGTATCGCAAGACCCAGCGGGGGCGGATGAAGGGCAAGGCGCAGCGCGGATCGTCCCTCGCGTTCGGCGAGTACGGCCTCAAGGCGATGGAGCCGGGCTGGGTGACCAACCGGCAGATCGAGGCTGCCCGCGTGGCGCTGACACGGAGCTTGAAGCGCGGCGGCAAGGTGTGGATCCGCATCTTCCCCGACAAGCCCGTCACCAAGAAGCCGGCCGAGACCCGGATGGGCAAAGGCAAGGGCAACCCCGAGGAGTGGGTCGCGGTCGTGAAGCCGGGCCGCATCCTCTACGAGATGGAAGGCGTCCCCGAGGACGCCGCGCGCGAGGCGTTCCGCACGGCCGCGCAGAAGATCGGCATCGAAACGAAGTTCGTGAGCCGGGTGCGCGTGCTGTGATGGCCGTGACGAGGAGACGAGGGACCGGGGCATGAAACCGGCGAAGTGGCGGGACCTGTCCGACGACGAGATCGATCAGAAGGCGCGCGAGCTGTCGGAGGAGATCTTCAATCTCCGCTTCCAGCTCTCGATGGGCGTCGCCAAGAATCCGTCACGGCTGCGCGAGGCGCGACGGGATCTCGCGCGCGCCAGGACCATCCAGCGCGAGCGCCAGCTCGCGGCCGACAGCGGCGGGAGACGCTAGCCTGATGGAGCGAAAGACGCGAGAGGGAGTCGTGGTGAGCGACGCGATGCAGAAGACGCGCGTCGTCAAGGTCGAGCGGGTGTTCCGGCATCCCCGTTACGAGCGTGTCGTGCGGGTGTCGAAGAAGCTCAAGGCGCACGACGAGGGCAACGAGAGCCACGTCGGCGATCGCGTGCTGATCGAGGAGACGCGGCCGCTCAGCAAGGAGAAGCGCTGGCGGATCCGACAGATCCTGAGCCGCGTGTCCTAGGGCATGATCCAGCCGCGCTCGATGCTCGACGTCGCAGACAATTCCGGCGCCAAGAGGGTGCAGTGTATCCGCGTGATGGGCGGCGCCAACAAGCGCTACGCGTCGCTCGGGGACACGGTGATCGTCGCCGTCAAGGAGGCTGCGCCCGACGGGACCGTGAAGAAGGGCGAGGTCGCGCGGGCGGTGGTCGTGCGGACGGTCAAGGAAGTGCGGCGCAAGGACGGTTCGTACATCCGGTTCGACCGGAACGCGGTCGTGCTCATCAAGCCCGACGAGAATCCGGTGGGGACGCGGATCTTCGGTCCCGTCGCGCGCGAGTTGCGCGAGCGGCAGTTCACCAAGATCATCTCGCTCGCGCCGGAGGTGATCTGATGGCGCACGTGCGTCGGGGCGATCTGGTCGGCGTCATCGCGGGGAAGGAACGCGGCAAGCGCGGCAAGATCTTGAGAGTCCTGACCGACAAGGGCCGCGTGATCGTCGAGCGAGT
>QHRT01000398.1 GCA_003220195.1 Candidatus Rokuibacteriota bacterium
CTTGAACGCGACGATGAGATAGGGATCGAAGTGCGGCGGATCCCAGACGCGGATGGTGACGGTGCCACCGCGCCGGGGCGACTGCGCGAAGCCGCGGGTCGCGCGGCTGACCGTGGTTCCGGCCAGCGCCGCGCCGGACAGTTTCAGCCAGTCTCGTCGAGCGATCTCGAGATGCTTCGCGGTGTTCATGGCTGTCCTCCGGTGCGATTCTTTCACGACTCCTACGTCTCCCGCAGCCGCGGATCCAGCGCGTCCCGGATCGCGTCGCCGACGAAGTTGAGCCCGACTACCGTCACGAAGAGCGCGGCGCCCGGCCCGAAGACGATCCACGGCGCCTGCTGCAGGTAGCCGCGGCCCGCGTTGATCATGCCGCCCCACGACGCGTGCGGAGGCTGGACGCCGAGCCCGAGAAACGACAGCGAGGCCTCGGCCAGGATCGCACGTGCCGCCACGCGACGTGCCAGCCGGGCGCGCCGAGCGCGCGCGCCGCGTCGACGTACTCGCGCGCGTTGA
Organism: Candidatus Rokuibacteriota bacterium; assembly: GCA_003220195.1. Lineage (GTDB taxonomy): Bacteria > Methylomirabilota > Methylomirabilia > Rokubacteriales > CSP1-6 > AR8. The sequence goes on from QHRT01000398.1 coordinate 514, forward strand.
TCGCCAGCACCTGCCCGCGCATCAGGCGCGCGAACGTCGGCGTGTAGACGACGCCGAGGGCGATCAGCACTCCGGTCAGGCCCGCGCCGAGCACGGCGCCGAGGGCCAGCGCCAGCACCAGCGGCGGAAACGAGAGCACGGCGTCCATCAGCCGCATCGTGAGGCCGTCGATCCGTCCGCCCGAGTAGCCGGCGACGAGCCCGAGCGCGCTTCCCGCCAGCATCGCGATCGCGACCGACGCGAACCCGGCGACGAGCGAGATGCGCGTGCCCCAGATGACGCGCGAGAGGACGTCGCGGCCGACGTTGTCGGTGCCGAGGAGATGGGCGCGGCCCGGCCGCGCCAGCGTGTTGCCGAGATCCTGCTTGAGCGGATCCCACGGCGCGATCACCGGCGCGGCGAGCGCGGCGAGCACGGCGAGGGCGAGCACCGCCGCGCCGAACGGCGCGAGCCTCGCGCGCGCGGCTCGCGAGAGCCACTCCCATCGGCGCGTGGCGACGGAGCGCGACGCCACGAGCGCACCGGGGGCGTCCCGCTCAGCGATGCCGGATGCGCGGATCGATCCAGCCATAGAGCACATCGACCAGCAGGTTGCTGGCGATGAACCCGAGCGCGATCAGCAGCACCACGCCCTGCACCAGCGGGTAGTCGCGCGCGAAGACGGCGTCCACCACGAGACGGCCGACACCCGGGAGCGCGAAGACGTACTCGGTGATGACCGCGCCGCCGATCAGCGTGCCGAGCTGCAGCCCGAGCACGGTCACGACGGGAATCAGCGCGTTCTTCAGTACGTGTCCGCGGATGATCTTCCACTCGGAGAGGCCCTTCGCGCGCGCGGTCCGGACGTAGTCCTCGGCGAGAGCCTCGAGCAGGCTCGAGCGTAGCGTGCGCGTGACCACCGCGGCGAGCGCGAGGCCGAGCGTGATCGCCGGCAACGCGAGCGAGCGCATCCCCGCCAGCGGCTCTTCGAGAGGATCGGTGTATCCGGAGATCGGCAGCCACCGCAGCGTCACGCCGAAGAGGAAGATCAGCAGCAGCGCCAGCAGGAAGTTCGGCATGCAGATGCCGAAGAGCGCGAACGTGGTGCCGACGCGATCCGCCCCCGTGCCGCGCCGCACCGCCGAGAGGATGCCCATCGGGAACGCGACGACGAGCGAGATCGCCATCGCGAGCAGCGCCAGCTCGAGGCTCGGCCGGATGCGGCGGCTGACGTTCTCGATGACGGGCTCGCCGTTCCGGATCGAGCGACCGAGGTCGCCGCGAAGCAGCCGGCCCATCCACCGGATGTACTGGACCGCGAGGGGCCGATCGAGGCCGAGCTCGCGCCGCAGATTCTCCTTCACCGTGGCGTCGGCCGACTCCGCCATCATGACGTCGATCGGATCGCCGGGGGTCAGGTGGAGGAGCAAGAAGACGCCGGACGTGACGATCACGAGCACCGGGATCGTCGCGCCGAGCCGGCGCAGAACGAGGCGCGCTACTTCAGCCACACATCCTTGAAGCGCATCATCCCGTCGGGAATCGGCTCGTAGCCCTGGACTCTCGGGCTGAACGCCTTCGGCTCGATCGGATGGATGATGAAGATCATCGGCAGCTCGTCCTGGAGGATCTTCGTCAGGTCGCTGAAGAGCTTCTTCCTGTCGGCCTGGCTCGAGGCCTCGCGCGTCTTGTCGAGCAAGGCGTCGATCTGCGCGTTCGAGATCCCGGACCAGTTGAGCGACGTGCCCGGCGTCGTCTTGAAGAACTGGTACGTGTTGCCGTCGGGATCCGGCCGCCCGCTCCACTGGTAGCTGATCAGGTCGAAGTTCTTGCTGTTCCCGTCCGCGAGCAGCGTTGCGGAGTCGACCAGCTTGATCTTCATCGTGATGCCGGCTTCGCCGAGCTGAGCCTGCATCACCTCGGCTTCCTGGATGTTGATCGGGATGTTGTTGGTCGTGAGAGTGAACGAGAAGCCGCCGGCCTTGCCGCCCTCGGCGAGCTTCGCCCGGGCTCGCGCGAGGTCGCGCTTGATCGGCGGGATCGTCTTGTCGTACGCCCAGCTCGTCGGCGGAATCGGCCCGTTGGCCGGCACGCCGACGTTCAGCCACACGCCCTTGACGATCTGCTCGATGTCGAGCCCGCAGGCGACGGCCTGACGGAGCGCCTTCACGTTGAACGGCGGCCGGGCGTGGTTCACCTGGTAGGAGAAGTCGGCCAGCGACGGCACGTCGACCACGACGACGTTCCGGTCGGCCTTCACCGCGGCGACGTCGCGCGGCTGGACATAGTCGATGACGTCGATCTCTCCCCCCTGGAGGCTCTGCAGCTTCACGGTGTCGTCGGGGATCGGGCGGTAGCGTACGCGGTCCAGGTACGGGCCGCCTTGCTTGTTCCAGTAACTCTCGTTGCGCTTCAGGAGAATATGGTCGTCCTTCACCCACTCGACGAACTCGAACGGCCCGGTCCCGGCGCCCCTGGCGTTGCGCTCGAGCTCGGCCCCGCGCTCCTGGATCACTTTCGGCGACACCATCATGCCGGCGCGGTCGGTCAAGGTCGCGAGCAGCGCCGCATCGGGCCGTTTGAGGCTGATCTTGACCGTCGCCGGATCGACGACGTCGACGGCCTCGATGCTGGCGACCTCGCCCTTGCGGACCGACTTCGGCTCGGTTTTCATGCGGTCGAAGTTGAACTTCGCCGCCTGCGCGTTGAACTCGGTGCCGTCGTGGAACCTGACCCCGCGTCGCAGCTTGAAGATCAGCGTCCTGTTGTCGGGCTGCTGCCACGACTCGGCGAGACCGGGCCTGATGCCGAGCTTGACGTCGAGCGTGACGAGCGGCTCGTAGACGTTGTGATAGACCTGCCGGTCGATCTTGCTCCCGGACAGGTGCGGATCCATCGTCGCCGCTTCGATGTAGAAGCCGACGCGCAGCGTGCCGCCCTTCTTCGGAGTCTGCTGCGCGAACGCCGGCCGCGGATCGATCAGGAAGGGCGCGGCCGAGGCGCCGGTGCACATCGCGAGGAACGAGCGGCGAGACAGTGTCATCGATCCCTCCAGTGTCTCCTTCGTCACTTCAAGCGTCACGTCAAGGTCACTTCAGGCCCGCCTTCTGCATTGCCGTCATGAGTCGCTCGAGAGCTCGCTCGTTCCGGTACGGCAGGTTCTGCCGCAGGGTCTCTTGCGACTGGTGCGGGCTGAGCCGTTCCGCGACCGCCCACTCGGCCGCGGCCTTCTGGTCGCGGCCTTGCTCCGTGTAGAGAACGGCCAGGAAGGCGTGCGCGGGCATGAAGCTCGGGTTCTGCTCGCTGAGCTTCACGAACGTCGTGATCGCCTCGCCGTTGCGTCCCGTCAGGTAGTACGCATGCCCCTGAGTCCACAGGTAGTAGAACGGATACTGGGGATTCAGCCGCATCGCGTGCTTGATGTGCCTGATCGCCTCTTCCGCCCTCCCCGACCATGCGAGGACTTCCG
>QHRT01000399.1 GCA_003220195.1 Candidatus Rokuibacteriota bacterium
GTCCTTCGCGAACCGATGCACCCGCGCGTTGCGATACCCGTCGCTCACGTAGAGGTTACCGGACGGCGACGGCACCATCTCCGTCGGGTAGTTGAACGGCCCCGCGGCGTGAGGCACGACGTCGCCCGGGCGCTCGCATCCGGTGTCCGAGTGCACGCCGCGCTCCCCCAGGATCTGGAGAGGCTTCCCGTCGAGCGTGTACACGAGGCAGACGGAGTCCTCCCGATCGGTCAGGTACACGATGTCGTTCTCGATGTAGATCCCGTGCGGGTCCCTGAACGCGCCGATCCCCCAGCAGGTCTGGTAAACGCCGTCGCGGTCGAAGACCATCACCGGCGGGTCCTTTCGCTGGAACACGTAGACGCGGTCTTTCGAATCCGTCGCGACGGCGCTGACGTGGGCGAACGTCTGGCCCGCCGGCAGCTTCGCCCAGTTCTCGATGAGTCGAAACGTGTACGTGCCGGTGCCGACCGTGGTCATGGCTGCCTGGCCTTTCTGGTGTGAGGGTGTTTCATCGCGTTGCCGCGCCGCAGCCCGCACGGTATCATGCGCCGCCGATCGCGTTCGTCGCGAGACCGTCAGCCTGCGAACGAGGAGGAAACAATGGCTCAGGTCACCTTGCCGCCGTGGATCCAGCCGCTTCAGCAGCGTGATCCGCAGTTCGTCGATTCCTACATGGCCCAGCGCGAGCGCATCATGCGCGACGGCGCCATCCCGGCCAAGTACAAGCACTTGATGACGATGATCGTCGATGCGCTGCAATCGCACCCCGACGGCGTCGCCAACATCGCGAACCGCGCGCGCAGCGCCGGCGCGTCGGAGGCGGAAATTCAGGAAGCGGTCGAGGTCGCGTATCTCTTCGGCGGGACGCCGGCCCTGGTGACCGCGATGAACGCGTTCAAGACGTCGTAGAGCGTTCGTCGGGGTGATGCGGGGCGCAGCACGACGGCCGCGCAGTCTCCGAGTAGTCCCGCGACAGTGGCGGTCAGCCGAGCAGCTCGGTGACGGCGAACTGTATCTCCGCGAACGCCCCGATCGCGACCGACTCGCCGGGCTGAACGATGTGGAACTGGCCGTAGCCTTCCGGTGTCGGCCGGCGATAGACCTCGATGCGGCGGCTGTCGAGATCCACGAGCCAGACCTCGTCCATGACCTCGACCACGAGCAGAATGTCAGCCGGGCCGGGGTGACCGCTGGCGTAGAAATCGGGACGACGGACAAGCAGCGTCACGTCCGGTTGCGACTCCGAAACCAGCCGGGTGAACACGATCGGATTCTGGACGCGGACGATCACGTGGTCGTCGAGCCGCCGCGAGAAGACCTGCGCGATACGGTCGACGGTACCGGCGTGAACGCGTCCGATCGGAGTCATTTCGACGATCTCGCCCTCGATCAGCTCGACGCGGTCGTTCTCGTGGAAGATCCCCACCTCGCCCATCCGGTGGTATTCCTCCAGCGTGAACCGGCGCCGTTTGAGCTCGACCGTCGTGTCCATCAGACGTCCTGCTCGAATTCTCGCCTCGGACCGGGGCAAGTCAATGTCCAATGTTTCAGACACCGCGACCTTGCTCCCCCTTCTCGGCGGACTCTATAATCCCGTGCGCGCCTGACGCGCACCGATCGCCCGCAAAGGAGTCTCGACGATGACGATCACCCGACGCGAGTTCGTTCTCGGCGCCACGGTCACGACCATCGCGACGACGCTCGCGACACCCGCGTTCCTCCGCCGCGCGGGAGCCGCGGAACCGATCAAGATCGGGCTCCCGAGCGCGCTCAGCGGCAGCAACGCGCAGTACGGCATCCAGGCCAAGCGCGCGTGCGAGCTCTTCGGCAAGGAGATCAACGCGAAGGGCGGCGTGCTCGGACGGCCGCTCTCGTTCATCTACGAAGACACCGGCGGCGATCCGGCAACCGCCGTCCGCAAAGCGCAGAAGCTGGTCGAGAAGGACGGCGTGAAGTTCCTCACCGGCACCGTGCTCTCGTCCGAGGCGCTCGCCGCCTCCGCCAAGTGCCCGGAGTGGAAAGTCATCTTGATGTCCACCATCAACGGCGCCGGCCAGCTCACCACCACCCAGTTCCACCGGTACTTCTTCCGTATCAACACGAGCGGACCCATGGGCGCGCGCGCCGTCAGCCTCTATCTGGCCGAGGCGCCGATGAAGCGCTTCTTCGCTCTCGGCAGCGACTACGCGTGGGGCAGGGACAGCGTCGGCTCGTTCGAGAGGCAGATCACCGCGGCGAAGAAGGACGTCGTGGGAAAGGACTTCCCGCCGGTCGGCACGAAGGACTTCGCGAGCTACATCGCGAAGATCAAGCAGTCGCGCGCCGAAGCGTGCTACATGGCGATGCCCGGCCAGGATGCGACCATCTTCTTCAAGCAGGCGTTCCAGTTCGGACTCTCGCGCGAGGTGAAGCTCGTCACCGAGATCCTCGAGCTCGAAAACCTGCGCGCGGTCGGCGAGGCGATGATGGGGACGATCGGCTCGAGCCGCTATCCGTTCACGGTCGACACGCCGAAGAACCGCGACTTCGTGAAGCGCTTCCACGACATGCACGGACTCTATCCCGACATGTTCGACGGTGAGACGTACGAGGGGCTGGAGTGGCTCGCGCAGGTCATCCAGAAGGCCGGCACCGCGGACGACGTCGAGAAGGTCGTCGACGCCTGGGAGGACTCGAATTACGAGGGGCTCGAAGGGCCGTTCTTCATGCGCAAGTGCGATCACCAGGCGGTGCAGCCGGGCTTCGTGGTGGAGGCGGTGAAGGATCCGAAGTACCCGCACCTCATCCCAAAGATCCTGGCCACGTACCCGGGCGACAAGGTCACACCCAAATGTCGGACTGAAGACTTCGGATGAGTGAACGAGGAGCGCCCCGGCGAAGCCGGGGCGCTGCCGAGCGTCGGGGAGTGTGAGGGGCCATTTCGAGGCCCCTCACGTAAATGTCGCTCGCGATCGCCGTCCAGCAGATCCTCGACGCCGCGGCCCTCTCCGCGCTCCTCTTCCTCGTCTCCGTCGGCCTCTCGCTCGTCTTCGGTATCTTGCGCGTGGTGAACTTCGCGCACGGCATCTTCTACATGCTGGGGGCGTACGTCAGTTTCACGATGGTTGCGCTCACCGGAAGCTTCTGGCTCACGCTGGTGCTCGCGCCCGTGATCGTCGGCCTGCTCGGCGCCGCGCTCGAAGCCTCCACGCTGCGGTTCATCTATCGACGGCCGCCGATCTATCAGCTCCTGCTCACGTTCGGGCTCGCGCTGATCCTCGAAGAAGCGATCCGCGTGATCTACGGGCCGACGGCGAAGCCGATGGATCCGCCGTCGCTCTTCCAGGGCTCGGTCGTCATCCTGGGCGCTGTGTATCCGCTCTACCGGCTCTTCCTGCTCGTCGCGGGCGCCGCGGTCGGCGGCGCGCTGTGGCTCTTCCTGACGCGGACGCGGGCCGGGCTGGTCGTGCGCGCCGTCGCCCAGAACAGCGAGATGGTCGGCTGCCTCGGCGCGGACGTGCAGCGCGTGCGCACGGCCGTCTTCGGTCTCGCGTGCGCCCTGGCCGCGTTCGGCGGCACGTGCGCGGCGCCGCTCACGACCGCGTACCTCGGCATGGGAATCAACG
>QHRT01000400.1 GCA_003220195.1 Candidatus Rokuibacteriota bacterium
GCTGGCGGTGCTGATCGATCTCGACGACGGTCCGGATCGCATCGACTTCGGGGGAACGATCAATCTCGCGATCGCGGGCGGCGATGACGTCGCGTCACGCAAGAGTCGCATCCTGGGCGGGCGCGAGTGGGTCCGCCTCGGCGCGGTGGAGATGGGCCTCGACTGCCTGCGTCGCTACCTTCAGGGCTTGCCGGTCGACGAGCGGATCGATTTCGAGAAGGTGTGAGAGGGTTTTCCCTCAGAGACTCTTCACGACCTCGATCAACCGATCCACCTCGTCAGCCGTGTTGACGCAGTGGAGCGACACGCGCACGGCGGGCGGGTCGGTGGGCACCGAACGCGCGAGGAAGCTTCCGCGCTCCAGCAACGCGCCGACGGCGGTCTCGGCGCTCACACCATCGACGCGAAACGCCACGAGGCCCGACGTGGCGGGCGCCTTGCCGGGCGCTGCGCCGAGAACTGCCACACGATGGAGGCGCCCGAGACCCGTTCGGCATTGCTCCGCGAGCCCGAGCGCATGGGCTTCCACGCGCGCAGGACCGAGCTCGAGGTGCAAGCGCAACGCCTCCGCGAACCCGGCGAACAGCGCCGCGCTCTTGGTCGAGATCTCGAAGCGCCGCGCGCCCGGCCGCGGCGTGTAGGTGAGCGCGCCGAGGCTCGCCGACGTAAGCCCGTGAAATCCGCCGCCCGGCATGGCGAGCTTGTCGAGAGCCGCGCGCCGGATGTAGAGCGCGCCGGTGCCGAGCGGGCCCATCAGCCACTTGTGGCCCGACACGGTGTAGGCATCACAGCCGATCGCGTCGACGTCGATCGGGACGTGGCCGCCGGTCTGCGCGCCATCGAGCAGGAAGAGCGCGCCCGCCGCGTGCGCGAGCGAGGCCATCCTCTCGACCGGCAAGCGGATGCCGGACCACCACGTGATGTGACTCAGGCACACCAGGCGGGCTCGTGGGCCGAGCAGCTTCTCGAAGCGGGCGAGCGTCTCGTCGGGATCGGGGGTCACGTGCAGGATACGCACACGGACCCCGCGCCGGTCGCGCCAGACGAGCCAGGGGACGAAGCCGCCCGGATGCTCTTCGTCCGTGACGATGACCTCGTCGCCGTCGCGCCAGTCGATGGCGGCGCCGACGATGTTGACGCCGGCCGTCGTGTTGTCGGTGAGCGCGATCTCGTCCTCGCCGGCGCCGAGCAACGTGGCCACCCGGCTCCTCGCGACGGTGAACGTCTCGTCGCGCGCGGCGCGGACCGACGGAAAATAGGGGCCGTGCGAGCTCTCATCGGCCAGGACTGCGGCGATCTTGTCGATGACCGGGCTCGGCGAGGGACCGGCCGCCCCCCAGTTCATGTAGGAGACTCGACGAAACGCGGGCACCGCGGCGCGAAGGTCGTCGAAGGTCATGGGACGACGAGATGGATACCACACGGAGGATCACGATGAAACAGGTACTGATCGATCGCTACGGCAAGCCGGAAAAGGTGGCCCGCTGCGCGGACGTGTCGGACGTCGGCGCTCCCGGCCCCGGCGAGGTCGTGTTCGACGTGATCGCGTTTCCGATCAATCCCGCCGACATCTCGTTCTGCCGCGGCACGTATCGCCTGAAGCCCGAGTTGCCGGCGACGCCGGGCGCCGAGTGCGTCGGCCGCGTCAGTGCGGTCGGCGCCGGCGTCGCGCACGTGAAGCCCGGCGATCTCGTCATCAACCTTCAGCGCGAGAACTGGACGCAGAAGAGACGGGTGAAGGGCGACGACGTCATCCCGATCCCGTCGCGCCTGGATCTCAGGCAGGCGGCGATGCTGCGCATCAATCCGCCGACCGCGCTCTTGCTGCTCACCGACATCGTCGAGCTGAAGCCGGGCGACTGGCTCGTCCAGAACGTGGCGAACTCGGCGGTCGGCCGCCTGGTGATCCGGCTCGCTCGTGCGCGCGGATTCAAGACCGTCAACGTCGTCCGCCGGGAGTCGCTGTTCGCCGAGCTCACGACACTGGGCGCGGACGTGTCGGTCGTCGATGGTCCGAACGTCTCCGACACTGTGAAGGCGAAGACGGGTGGCGCGCCGATTCGTCTCGGCCTCGATGCGGTGTCCGGCCAGGCGACGGCGCGGCTGTCATCGTGTCTGGGGGACGGCGGCGTCATCTGCAACTACGGCTCGATGAGCGGCGAGGATCCGGTGATGCCGCGCGGCGCGCTCACATCCGGTGGGCAGACGCTGGTCGGCTTCATTCTCGGGCGCGGTCTCGCGAAGCGCTCGCTCTCCGAGGTGCGAGAGATCTACGCGGACCTCGGCCGGCAAGTTCTGGACGGCACGCTGACCGCGCCGGTCGAGAAGGTCTACCCGATCGAGGACATCAAGGCGGCGCTCGCGCACGCGCAGCAGGGTGAGCGGAGTGGCAAAATTCTGGTAACGCCGAACGGAACGATCTGAACCTCGGCGATAATGACGATGCGACATTTCGCGGCCTGACCAAGGAGGTCCTACCGTGACGACGAATTCGCTGCCGCTCGCTCGCTTCAACGTGCTCGACCTCACACGCGCCCGCGCAGGCCCCACGTGCGTGCGCCAGCTGGTCGACTGGGGAGCGAACGCGATCAAGATCGAGATGCCGGGCGGACGCTCCGGCGACGGGATGGGCGGCAATCGCCACGGCTTCGACTTTCAGAACCTGCACCGGAACAAACGGAGCCTGACGCTCAACCTGCGCGACCCCGATGGCGTCAAGATCTTCAAGGAGCTCGCGAAGACCGCCGACGTGGTCGTCGAGAATTACCGCCCCGACGTGAAGCATCGCCTTGGGATCGATTACGAGGCGTTGCGTCCAATCAATCCACGCCTGATCTACGCGAGCATCTCCGGCTTCGGCCAGAGCGGTCCGTATCGCGATCGTCCCGGCGTGGACCAGATCGCGCAGGGCATGGGCGGCTTGATGTCGATCACCGGCATCCCGGGGCAGGGGCCGGTGCGCGTCGGCATTCCCATCGCCGATCTCTGCTCGGGAATCTTCCTGGCGCAGGGCGTGCTCGTCGCGCTGCTGGAGCGTGAGATCACCGGCCAGGGCAAGTGGGTGCACACGTCGCTGCTCGAAGCGATGCTGTCGATGCTCGACTTCCAGGCGTCGCGGTGGCTCATGAGCGGCGAGATCCCGCCGCAAGCCGGCAACAACCATCCGACCGGAATCCCGACCGGCGTGTTCGAGACGAAGGACGGGCACATCAACATCGCCGCCTCCGGCGACGAGATCTACGAGCGCTTCTGCAAGGCGATCGATCGGCCGGACCTTATCACCGACCCGCGCTTTGCAACGTCGAAGGCGCGCTCCACGAATCGCGACGTGATCATGGACGTCCTGATGCCGGTGACCCGTCAGAAGTCGAGTGCCGAATGGATCCGGCTCCTGAACGACGCCGGCGTCCCGTGCGGCCCGATCTACAAGATCAACGAGTCGTTTGCGGATCCCCAGGTGCAGCACCTCGGCATGGCGCAGAAGGTCAATTCACCGAAGCTCGGTGAGCTGACGATTCTCGGGCACCCGGTCTCGCATGGCGAGCGCCGTCACCCGCTCC
>QHRT01000401.1 GCA_003220195.1 Candidatus Rokuibacteriota bacterium
GCTCTTCGATGATTCCCGCGTACACGCGGACGGACAGGCCGAGGCCGCCATACGCCCGGGGGACGAGGCAGCCGAAGAGTCCGAGCTCGCGCATGCGCGCGACCAGCCGGTGCGGGTACTCGTCCGCGTGCTCGAGCGAGAGCGCGACCGGATTCACCTCTTGGTCGACGAACGCTCGAACCGCGTCGATGAGGGGATCGCGCATGGGCGAGATGGTACCCCAAGGGTAAAATGAACCGTGTCTCTGGACGACCTCGCGCTGTTCCTCCAGCGCCTCATGGATCGCTTCGTCAGATGGGTTCGGCTCGGCGCCCGACCCGCGCGCGGCGGCCGCCGGCTCCTGATCGTGCAGATCGACGGGTTGCCGCGCTCGGTGCTGGAGCGGGGACTGCGCGAAGGACGCATGCCGTTCCTCGCGCGGCTCGTCGAGCGTCGTGGCTTCGGCCTCCTTCCGATGACCGTCGGGCTGCCGACGTCGACGCCCGCGTTCCAGCTGTCCGCGATGTACGGCGTGCGTCCGGACATTCCCGGCTTCCACTATCACGACAAAGGACACCGGCGAGACGTCTACTTTCCGCGCGCCGGCGACGCCAGCTTCGTCGAAGCAGCGCAGACCGGGGGCCGCCCGGGGATCTTGCTCGGCGGCAGCGCCTATGGCTGCGTCTTCACCGGTGGGGCGCAGAACAACCTCTACAACTTCGCGACGATCACGCGCCCGACCGGTGCAGGCCTCGCCCGCGCGCTGGCCGCGGTGGTGATCCTGTCGTGGGTCACGCTGAAATGCGTCGCGCTGAGCGCCTTCGAGCTGACGCGCGCCGCGGCGCGCCTCGTCGCCGATCCGGTCAACGATCCGGCGCGTCGCTTCAAGATGCTGATGATCAAGCTCGGGCTGTCGGTGTGGGTGCGCGAGCTGTTCACACTCGCCGTGTCGCGCGACCTCTACCTCGGGGTGCCGGCGATCTACGTCAACTATCTCGACTACGATGTGATGGCGCATGCCTACGGCCCGCGTCACCGGCGGGCCCGCCGCGCGCTTCGACGGATCGACCGGTCGATCCACCAGCTCTGGCGTGTGATCCGCCGGGTCCCCGAGCACGGCTACGACCTCTACGTCCTGAGCGATCACGGGCAGACCTCGACGGTGCCGTATCCCACGCTCACCGGTGGACGACCGATCGAGCGCCTGCTCTTCGACGAGTTCTTCGATGGCGGCCGTGCGCGGTCGGCGCTCGAAGGAGCGCGCGGCCATCGACTGATGCAGGAGCTGCGCGCGCTCCGGGCCCAGCGCCGGCACGGGCTCGTCCAGCGGTTCCTGAACTACCTCGAGCGCGATTTCCTGTCGCGCCTGACCGAGCCGCGCGAGACGCACGAGCGCGACGGGGTGCGCGTCATTTCCGCGGGGCCGAACGCGTTCGTCTACTTCCTCGACGAGCCGGCGGCCCTCGCGATCGAGCGGATCGACGAAAGGCATCCGGGCCTGGCCGAGGACATCTCGCGAAGCCGGGGCATCGGATTCGTGCTCGCCCGCTCGGCGCAGGGACCCGTGTGCTCGTGGCGCGGGAAACGCTACGCGCTGCACGAGCTCGGTGACGGGCCGTTCGCCGGCCGCGCCGACCTCGCGATCGTCACCGACGGCATCCGGGATCTGATGGCGATGCCGAGCGCCGGAGACCTGGTGATCTACGGGCACGGCGCGCCCGAAGGCGACGTGTCGTTCATCCCCGAGCGCGGCGCGCACGCCGGGCCGTCGGCGGAGGAGCTCCAGACGTTCGTCCTGCACCCGCCGAACGTCCGTCTGCCGGAGCCGCTCGTGCATCCGGTCCAGCTTTACGATCACTTCATCCGCTACCACGCATGACGTCGCTCGTCATTGCGAGCTACAACATCCATCGCGGGGTGGGGCTGGACGGTCGGCGTGATCTCGACCGGCTGGCCGCCGTCATCGCCGAGATCGCGCCGGACGTGATCGGGCTTCAAGAAGTCATCCGTCAGCCCGAAGGCGTCCATGGCGACCAGGCGATGGCGCTCGCGGCGAAGCTCGGGATGGCCGTGATGATGGGCGAGACGCGGAGCTTCGGGAACGGGTCGTACGGCAACGCCGTGCTGACGCGTCTGCCGATCGTCGGCTCCGACCGGTGCGATCTCTCGTGGCGCGCCCGCGAGCCGCGGGGCTGCCTGCGGGTGGATCTGGCGGTGAACGGGAGCGCTCTCCACGTCTTCAACGCCCATTTCGGGCTCCTGCTCCGCGAGCGCCGCGATCAGCTGGGACGACTGGCCACGTTCATCACCGACCGGAGCATCGCCGGGCCGCGCGTCCTGATGGGCGACTTCAACGAGTGGCATCGCGGGCCGATCACGCGGCAGCTCCGTCGTGAATTTTCCTCGCCGATGCGGCGCATGCGCCGCACCCACCCCGCCGTGTTTCCGCTGTTCGCTCTCGACCGCATCTACTGGGACGTCGAGCTGGAGGGCCAGGAGTTCCACGTGCACCGGACGCGACTGTCGCGCGTGGCGTCCGATCATCTGCCCGTTACATCGTCGGGGACGCTCTTCCGCCGCCCGAGTAGAGCGTCGGCGCTGCGACGATGCCGACCATCATGACGCACGCCGTCGTCGGCGCTGCCCTCGCGAGCGCCGTCCGGACCCCGAGACGCGGACTCGTCCTCGCCGTCGGGGCCGGTCTCGCGATGCTTCCGGACGTCGACGTCGTTGGATTTGCGCTGGGAGCGTTCGCCGACTCCATCTGGAACCACCGGGGGATCACGCACTCCGTGTTCGCCGCATGCGTGATCGGTCTCGCGGCCGGTCTCGCGACGTCGCGACCGCTCGGAGTCGCGTGGTGGAAGCTCGCCGCGTGGTTCGCCGTGATCACGGCGTCGCACGGCGTCCTGGATGCGTTCACCAACGGCGGATTCGGCATCGCCTTCGGCGCGCCGTTCAGCGCCGAGCGCTACTTCTTCGCGTGGACGCCGATCGAAGTCTCGCCGCTCGGCCTCGGGATCCTGAGCCGGCGCGGGGTCTCGGTGCTGGCGAGCGAGGCGCGGTTCGTCGTCCTGCCGACGGTGGTGATCCTGATCGCCGTGGGAGTCGCGCGTCGCGCGATGCGCGCTCCTCTTGGGGTGTGACGTCGCGGCGCCGGCGAGCGACCGACCCGAACGCGCGCCACGCACCGACAGGGACGACGATGTCGCCGAACGTTTCCGTCAGACCGGCCTCGTGCGCCCACGCCGTGACCGCGGCTCCGACCGCGTCGCGTTCGTCCTGGTCGAGATCGCGAGCCACGCCGAGGACACGCAGAAGGCGCAGCGCGCGCGCCGACCACAGGGCGCGGGACTGGCCGTTCCGCGCGCCGGCCCAGCGTGTCCAGGACGCCGTGGGGAACGCTTCGATCGCCGCGAGTCCGGCCGCAGCGAGGGCGGCGTAGAGCTCGAGACCGTGCTCGATCCACTCGTAGTACGTCGGCGCTGACGTCTCGCGCTGACGATCGAGCGCGGAGCGTGTCGGCGTGTAGCGCAGCCGGCACACCTCGCGCGCGAGGCGACGCTCGCCCTCGAAGCGGCTCGGCGCATCGGCGAGCTGGCGCGGACAATCGACGCCGACGAGGTCGGGGCGATGGCGAGAGAGCGCGTCGACGACGTCGAAGGGCCCCGGGCATCGTCGCGGCCGCTCCACGAGGCGGAGACGGCCGTCGACCTCATGAACGAGGGCCAGGTGGAAGCCCTTTCGTCTCCCGCCGACGTCGACGCCCGCCCAGCACCGGGACACGGCGGCCTAGTACGGCTCCTTCTTGAGCTGGATCTTCCACGGGAAGCCCTTCCCCCGGGTCGGGTGACGCATCCCCTCGATCCTGGTGCCGTCGACGTTCAGCTCGGTCACCGAGTCCCTACCGAACACGAAACGGCTGCCGTTCAGCGTGCCGCGAAACGGGGTGGTGGTTTCTCCGGCGTTGGTCGATTCCACGAGTCCCTCGATGCGATCACCCTCGATTTTCGTGATCGTCAGGTCGTATTCCCCACTCCGTCCGTCGTTGAGCGGCGTTCGTTCGGTCCAGCGCCCGCTCCACTTTCCGAGCAGGATCCGCGGGTGGAGCGTCTGCGATTGCCCGACGCCCGGCGGCGGGAGGAAGGCGGCGAGAAGAGCCGCGACGAGCGCGAGAGCGCGAGCACAATGAGACGGACACGATGCATCGACAGCCTCCTTGTCGAGCCAGGTGGGCGGGCCCCGAGAGGCGCGAGGACGCGCCTGACATGGCCCCCACACCCCCCAACGCTCGGGAGCGCCCCGGCAAAGCCGTGGCGCTCCTCGACCACCGTCTACTCGGACGGGCTCCTTGCCTCGTGAGCCTGATACACCGGGTTTAGACTGTCAACCGTGGCCGACGATCACGCGTTCCGCTTGCTCGCGCCGCACACGATCCGGTTCTGTCCCCTGTGCGCCGGGCCGCTCGCGCGTCGCCCCGTGCCGCCCGATCACCGCGAGCAGGCCGTCTGCTCGGCGTGCGGATTCATCTTCTATCTGAACCCCAAGGTCGTCGCCGCGACCATTCCCGAGCGACAGGGCGACGTCTTGCTCACGCGGCGCGCGATCGATCCCGGGCGCGGGCTGTGGACGTTTCCCGGCGGGTTCGTGGATTTCGGCGAGACAGCGACCGACGCCGCGATCCGCGAAACGTTCGAGGAGACGGGTCTCCAGGTCGAGCTGACCGGGCTCCTGAACGTGTTCACCTACCCTGGCGCGCCGATCATCGTGGTCTATCGCGCGCGCGTCACCGCGGGCACGCTCACGACGTGCGCCGAGAACGACGCGCTCGAGTGGGTGACGCCGGCGGAGATTCCGTGGGAGAAGCTCGCGTTTCCCTCGACGCGCGAGGCGTTGCGCGAGTGGGTCGCCGAGCGCGGCGTGATGCCGCGCGGCTAGGGAGCCCCCGGCGATTCTAGGTGCGCGGCGGCAGCACGACGGTCGCTTTGCCGATGACGACGTGTTCGCCGCGCTGGTTCTCGGCCCAGATCTCGAGCTCGCACGCGCCCTCGCCGTTCCGCGACGACTTCCCGAGCACGCGGCCCTTGCACGTGACCACGTCCTTCAACCGGACGAGCGCCGCGAACCGCACGCTGATCTTGCGCACGGTGCCGGCGCCGGACCAGTCCGTCACGGCTTGCGCCACGAAGCCCATCGACAGCATGCCGTGCGCGAACACGCCGCCCATGCCCGCCGCGTTCGCGAACTCGTCGTCCTGATGAATCGGGTTGAAGTCGCCGGAGGCGCCCGCGTAGCGCGTGAGCTGGATCTGTTTGATCGGTCCCTTCACGAGCGGCGGCAGCTCGTCGCCGACCGTCACGTCGTCGAAGTACACCCGAGCGTACTTCACAGCCGCACCACGGTGATGTGGCGCATCGTGGCCACGATCTCGTTGTCCCGATCGGTGACGGCGGTTTCGCGCACGATGAACGCCATCGGGCCGCTGCGTCCGGCCTTCTCGTAGATGTCGAGCACCTTCGTCCGGCAGAGGTACGTCTGCCCGGGCTGGAGCTGCCGGTGGATCTCGAATTCCTGCTCGCCGTGGAGGACGCGCGAGATGTCGACGCCGAGGTCCGCGAGCATCGCCGCGGAGCGCGATTCGTCGCGAAACGTGGTGGCAAAGGTGGGTGGCGCGATGATGTCGCCCCACGCGGAACAGCGTCCCACCTCGTCGTCCAGATAGAAAGGATTCAGGTCACCGATCGCGCGGGCGAAGTCCTTGATGCGGCCCCGCTCGACGGTCACCGTGTACGGAGGGTATTCCTTGCCGACGATGGCCTTGTTGACCGGGATCGCCATCCCCGGAGCTTATCGTGCAAGCCGCGATTTCGCGAGTGACGCGGGGGTCGAGAAGTGCCACGGCTTCGCCGGGGCACGGCGAGCGTTGGGGACCTCCTATGGGCCTGTCAATAGGGTTTTGGGTTCCTCACGCCGGCTGTTGGAGATGCTGCCGGCCGATGGT
>QHRT01000411.1 GCA_003220195.1 Candidatus Rokuibacteriota bacterium
TGTGAGCCGCTGTGCCTCATCGCCAAATCCTTGCAACCAGAGAACGCGCGCGTAGTAGCAATCGAGCAGCACTCGCTGGTCGTATTGATAGAGGATGATGTCTGACGGACGAGTCGTCGCGACACGTGTGCGAACCAACGGCTCCAGGTGTCGTCGCGCCCCAGGCTGGTCTCCCAGAATGTGCAACGCAAGGCCGATGAGTCGGTCGCCGATCGCCACATCGTAACGATCAGCTGTCTCGGCGGCGACGGCGCGGAACTTCTCGGCGAGGCGGAGGGCATCGCGATAGTCGCCCGTGCTGAGGCGATGGCCGTGGAGTCCGTAGATCGCTCCCAACCGGTACCGGGTGTCGTGCATGATCTCGGCAAGCTCGAGAGCCTTCGTCAACGCGGCGTTCATTTCCAGGCGCATGTCGCGGCCTGGATCGGAGGGCACCTGACGTCCGAGGGCTGCAATGGCTTGCTCGACTCGTGCGCGACATTCCGTCAGCAGCGACAGGTGCGTCCACAGCGGCACGGTTGCCGCGGTGAGCGCCACGCCAACGCTGACGTCGCCGCTCGACGAAAAGGCCCAGTCGAGAGCCGCGCGCAGGTCATCGATGTGGGGTCGGTACACAGAGAGCCACTCGGCGGTGGGCCGCGTCTCTAGCTCGGCCTCGGCATGCTGGAAAAGGTCTCGATGGTACTCGGCGTGGCGTCGCGCAAAGTGGTCGAATTCGGCGCTTTCGATGAGTTTCTCGCGCGCGTAGGCGCGCGTCGTCTCGAGCAGACGATAGTGCAGGCTCGCACCGCCGACATCCGTCGACACGAGTGACTTGCCGACCAAGCTCGCGACAGCATCCACCACATCCGCCGCGGGGATGTCGTCACTCGCCGCGACGGCGCCGGCGGCGTCCAGCGCAAAGGCGCCGACGAAGATCCCCAACCGGCGCAGGACCACCCGCTCGGATCGTCTGGTGACGGGGCAGCGTGCGCCTGCCGCCCGTAAGCAGTCTGAACCGGTCGTCCAGGCGGGCGGCTACGCCATCGACACCGAACGCAACGATGCGCGTCGCGGCGAGCTCGATCGCGAGCGGGATCCCGTCGAGGCGCCGGCAAATGGCGACCGTCGCCGCCGCGACCGGGCCCTCGGCAACGTATCGTGGCTCCGCGGCATGGGCCCGGGACACGAACAGCCTGACCGCGCCGTGCCTAAGGACGTCTTCCGTGTCCTGGTTGTCTTCCGCCGGCAGATCGAGCGGCGGGACCCTGTAGACATACTCGCCGGAGACTCGTAGCGGCTCGCGGCTGGTTGCGACCAGAGAGGCGCCCGGGGTGCCGCGCAACAGTGCCTCCGCCATGCTGGCCGCCGCCTCAATCACATGCTCGCAGTTGTCGATGACGAGCAAGAGCTTCCTGGTGCCGATCGCAGCCGCGACTCCCTCGTGTGACACGGTGCCCGCAACGTGCGCGAGGCCGAGTGCGTTCGCCACGGTGCCCGGGACAAGCTCGGAGCTCGACAAGGGGCCGAGCTCGGCCACGAAGACGCCATCGGGAAATCTCGGCAGAAGGCGCCTCGCGACCTCCAGGCTGAGGCGCGTCTTGCCGATCCCGCCGGCGCCGACCAGGCAGACCAGCCGATGTGCGGTAGCCAGCGCCGTGACTTCTCGGAGTTCGGCCTCCCGACCGATCAGTTCAGAAACCGCCGCCGGAAGGTTCGTCATCCGCGAGGGAGGAGGACCGGCGGCCGCGGCCGCCGCGGCGCGGATCTCACCCGTGAACTGATAGCCGCGCCCGGCCACCGTTCGGATGAGATGGCGATCGGCGCCAAACGCCTGTCGCAGCACGGAGATCTGGGCGGCCAGATTGTTTTCCTCGACGACCCGGTCTGGCCACACGCGGCTCAGGAGTTCGTCTTTGCCGAGAACCGTGCCGCGCGCGTCGATGAGGGCCAGGAGCGTATCGAACGCCCGACCACCCAGCTCGACCGGTCGGCCATCGGCCAGCAGTTCGCGGCGATGGCGGACCACCTTGAACCGGCCAAATTCAATGGTGACAGGATCTTCGGGCAGACCAACCACGCTGCCGGATTGTAGCGCCGCGTGTCAGGAGTTTTCAGAACGAATCGTGTCGAGCCGGAACGGCGGAAACTCTCTCATCGGTCAACGAACAGAGTCGAGAAGAGCTTTTGCGGCGATGAGATCGGCGGTTCCGAACCCCTCGGCGAACCGGCGGTGCACGGAGGCCAGCAGCTCGCGCGCCTCGCGGGTGCGGCGCTGCCGACGCCACAGGCGCGCCAGGCTCGTGACGCTCCGCAGTTCCCACGAGAGAGCGCCTTGTCGGTGTGCCCAGTCGAGGGACTCCTGGAAGGAATCCGTGGCCACGACGGTGGCATTCGGCGCGCCCTCCAGCAGGACCAGCTCGCCCTTGATGCGCAGCAGCTCGGCGATGTACCAGCGCTCTTCGGTGCGCGTCGATCTCGCCAGCGCCTCGTCGATCGTGGCCAGGCCTTGGGCGACCTGCCCGGCGCCGGCGAAGCCTTCCGCGAGTGCGGCAAGAAAAGCCGTGAGGTACTGGGCGAACTTGGCTTCGCCTTGTTCTTCGACACCACCGCGGAGCAGTCCCAGTCCGGCGTCGAGATCCCCGCGCTTGATGAGGAGCATACCCTTGAAGCAACGGCCGCAGGCATGCCAGACGTCGAGTCCATGGCCTGCCGTATGGTGGAGCAACATCTCGGTGAAGCGTTCCGCGGCCGCCAGATCGCCGGCGAGGAGCGCCACCGGGCAGGCCGCCTGGGCCAGCGCGTTGCACAGCGACAGGGTGTGAGCGATCGAGAGCGCCTCGTCGATGTTGTGTTCGACGGCGCGCATGGCCGCATCGGCAAATCCCTGCAGCCAGAGAACCCGCGCCAGCGTGCTCCGCGCCTGCACGCGCTGCTCGAACTGAAAGCGGAGCACGTGCGATCGATGAACGGGAGCGACATAGCGCTCGAGCACGCGTTCCATGTGTTCGCGAGCCCCCGACTGGTCGCCCATGAAATGCAGGCAGGTCCCGACCAGTCGTACGCCGACGAGCTGGTCGGCTACGTCGGCGGCCTCGGCCGCGAGGCGACAGAACCTTCTCGCGAGCTCCAGCGCCGCCGCGAACTGTCCGTTGTTGACGTTACCGGCCCACAGGCCCCAGAGCGCCCGCAGCTGATAGTCGGTGTCGTCGAGGCCCTCGGCGAGTTCGAGCGCGGTTCGCCAGGCCGCGCCGGTTTCCCGCGCGGGACTCCGCGTATACATCAGCGACCACCCCCGCGCGGCGTGAAGCTGCATCTCGCGGCGTACATCCGGGCCCGACGCGGGCTCGCTGGCGGCAAGCGCGCGGTCGACCCGCCCCCGGCACTCTTCGACGAGCGACAGCTGGAACCACAGGGGCACGGCGGACACCGTGAGCGGCACGCCGACCGCGGCATCGCCGCCCGGCGAAAAGGCCCAGTCGAGCGCCGCGCGCACGTTGTCGAGCTCACGAGCATAGGCGGCGAGCCACTCGGCCGTGGGGCGCGTCTCCCATTCGGCGTCGGCCCGCGCCAAGAGGTCGCGACAATACTCCGCGTGGCGGCGGGCCAGCGATTCGATCTCGGCGTTCTCGATCAGCTTCTCGAGCGCATAGGC
This sequence comes from Candidatus Rokuibacteriota bacterium, assembly GCA_003220195.1. Classification (GTDB taxonomy): domain Bacteria; phylum Methylomirabilota; class Methylomirabilia; order Rokubacteriales; family CSP1-6; genus AR8. The sequence goes on from QHRT01000411.1 coordinate 3,635, forward strand.
CCGAGTCGTTTCGAGCAGACGATACACCGTCGTCGCGCCGCCGACATCGACCGAGACCAGCGATTTCGCGACCAGGTTGGCGAGCGCCTCGACGACGGCGGCCGCGGAGAGATCGGCGCCCGCCGCCACCTCGCTGGCCGCCTCCAGCGTGAAGCCGCCGGCAAACACGGCGAGGCGCCGCAGGACCACGCGCTCGGATGTCGCGAGCAGCTCGTGGCTCCAGTCGAGCGTCGCCCGCAGCGTCTGATGGCGCGGCAGGGCCGTGCGCAGTCCGCCCGTGAGAATTCGGAAGCGATCGTCAAGGCGAGCCGCGACGCCCTTGACGCCGAAGGCGGCGATGCGCGCAGCGGCGAGCTCGATGGCGAGCGGGATCCCGTCGAGGTGCCGGCAGATGGCGGCCGTCGCGCCGGCCAGACGAACGTCGGGCACGTACTGGGGCTCGGCCGCGCGGGCGCGCGCAACGAAGAGCCGGACTGCGCCGTGCCTCAACACGTCGTCGATGTCCCGGGTGTCTTCCGCCGGCACCGCGAGCGACGGCACCCGGTAGACGTATTCGCCGTACGCTCGCAGTGCCTCGCGGCTCGTCGCGAGCAGGGAGACCGCCGGGCCGGTACGCAACAGCGCCTCCACCATGCCGGCGGCTGCCTCGATCAGATGCTCGCAATTGTCCACGACCAGCAAGAGGTGCTTGGCACTCACCGCCGCCGCGATCCCCTCGCGTGACACGGATGAGATGGCGATCGGCGCCAAAAACCTTTCGCAGCACAGAGTGCCCCAGCTGCGCGACGAAGACGCCGTCGGGGAATCTGGGCAGAAGGGACCGTGCGACCTCCAGGCTCAGCCGCGTCTTGCCGATGCCGCCGGCGCCGACCAGCGTCACCAGGCGACGCTTCATGACCAGGTCCGTGACGTCCCGAAGCTCTGCTTCTCGGCCGATCAGTTCAGAAACGGCTTCCGGAAGGTTCGTCGCCCGCGAGGGCCCCGCAGGGGCCCCGGCCCCCGCCGCGCGGATCTCGCCCATGAACTGATACCCACGCCCGGCCACCGTCCGGATGAGATGGCGATCGGCGCCAAAAACCTTTCGCAGCACAGAGATTTGGGCGGGTAGGTTGTTTTCTTCGACCACCCGGTCCGGCCACACGCGGCTCATGAGTTCGTCCTTGCCGAGGACATTGCCGCGAGCGTCGATGAGGGCCATCAGCGTATCGAACGCCCGACCGCCCAGCTCTACCGGTCGGCCATCCGCCAGCAGCTCGCGGCGATGGCGGACGACCTTGAACCGGCCAAAGTCAATTGTTACAGGATCTTCGGGTGGCCCAGCCACGGCTCGGATTGTAGCCCCGCGCTTCAGGACTTTTCAGAATGAATCAGGCTGAGACAAAGACTCGTGCGGCATCTTCTCGTACCCTCCGCTCCACGATCAGTCGCCACCACTTGAAGGAGTCCTCAGCGTGATGAGTCACCCAGCCGGACGTGCCGGAGTCCAGCGCGACATCCAGGTCTTTCTGCAAGCCCTCGCTGCCGGTGGAGGCAAACCGATGGAGCAGATGACCCCTCCGGAGGCGCGCGCGGTACTGGAAGGTCTCCAGTCGAGCGTCAAGGTCGAGCTCCCGGGCGCGGACGTTGCCGAACGCACCATCAGCAGCGAGGGACAGACCATGAAGCTCGTGGTCGTGCGCCCCGCCGGCATGACAGGGACCCTTCCGGCGTTCATGTTCTTCCACGGCGGAGGCTGGGTGCTCGGAGACTTTCCGACGCACGAACGTCTCGTGCGCGATCTCGTGGCGGGATCTCGCGCGACCGCCGTGTTCGTCGAGTACGATCGCGCGCCCGAGGCACACTACCCGGTCGCCATCCATCAGGCCTACCTGGCGACCTCGTGGGTGGCTGCCCATGGACACGAGATCGGCGTGGATGGCGAACGATTGGCCGTCGCCGGCAACAGTGTCGGCGGAAACATGGCCGCCGTCGTCGCCTTGATGGCGAAGGACCGGGGCAGGCCCAACATCCGCTGCCAGGTGCTCTTGTGGCCGGTGACCAACGCGGCCTTCGACACCTCCTCGTACGACGAATTCGCCGAAGGCTACTTCCTGACCCGGGGCATGATGAAGTGGTTCTGGGACAGCTACACGACCGACCCGAGAGAGCGGCAGGACGTCTATGTCTCGCCCCTGCAGGCGACGAACGAGCGGCTCAAGGGCCTGGCGCCCGCGATCATCCAGACCGCCGAGATGGACGTTCTGCGTGACGAAGGCGAAGCCTACGCGGAAAAGCTGGATCAGGCCGGCGTCGACGTCACGTCCACGCGCTACAACGGTCTGATCCACGACTACGGCCTCTTGAACGCGATCAGCCGGGTCCCCGGCGTCCGCTCGGCGATGCTCCAGGCGTCGGCTGAACTGAAGAAGCGCCTCTCCTAACCAGGATGTCAGCGCGTTCAGAAGTTTTCACAACGAATGAATCCGGGGCAAAGACTCTTGAGCCGCGGCCCTCTACGCTCCGCTTCATGATCACGGGGACACGAGGTCTTTACCAAAACATTACCGAGCGATCACGATTCGGGCTGGGCTGGATCGTATGTTCCCAGTCGAGAGGTGAGCCATGACGACCGCGCTATCAGGCAAGGAGTTCGGGGTCCTCTACGACGACCGCGAGTTCGTCCCCTCGCGTCTCGAGCATCCACGCGACGGGCAGCCGACGCGGCTGGGGCGGCCTGCGGCCACCGGCCTGGCGATGGTGATCGAGGCGCAGCGCGCTCGTGAACTTGCCCGCGCAAACGAAGAGCTTGGGCGAACGCTCGACGCCATTCCGCATGCGATCACGATCCTGGGACCGGATGGAAGGACGCTCGGCGCGAATGCCTTCGTGCTCGACTACACCGGGCTCAGCCTCGAAGAAGTCAGAGCCGATGAGTCTCGCGTCCGGCGTTTCCATCCGGATGATGTGGCGAGAATTCAGGAGGAACGCCGGGAGGGGTTCTCGCACTGCGAGCCGTTTGAAGCCGAGCTGCGCGGGCGCCGCAAAGACGGACAATATCGCTGGCTCTTGATCCGCTACAACCCTCTGCGCGACGACGACGGCACTATCATCCGACCGCAAGCGCGCCGAAGACCGCGTCCGAAGCGAGAATCTCGCGCTGCGCGAAGAGGTCGATCGCTCTTCGATGTTCGAAGAGATCGTCGGCGCCTCGCGGCCGCTCCGGACGGTCCTGTCGCACGTGTCCAAGGTGGCGCCGACCGATTCGACCGTGCTGATCGCCGGTGAGACCGGCACTGGCAAGGAGCTCATCGCCCGGGCGATCCACAAGAGATCACCACGCGCGGCGCAGGCGTTCGTCGCCGTGAATTGTGGCGCGATTCCGTCGACGCTCTTCGCCTCGGAGCTGTTCGGTCACGAGAAGGGTGCGTTCACCGGGGCCCTGCAGCGGCGCCAGGGGCGCTTCGAGCTGGCCGACGGCGGAACGATCTTCCTCGACGAGGTCGGCGAACTCCCTGCCGAGGCCCAGATCATGTTGCTGCGCGTGCTGCAAGAGCATGAATTCGAGCGTGTCGGTGGCAGCGGGCCCATCCGCGTGAACGTCCGCGTGATCGCCGCAACGAATCGAGATCTGCTAGCAGCGGTCGCGGACGGCATCTTCCGTGCCGACCTCTTCTATCGGCTCAACGTGTTCCCACTGGACGTGCCCGCGCTACGCGAACGTCCGACCGATGTCCCCTTGCTCGTCGAATATTTCGTCCATCGCTACGCCAAGCGTCTCGGCAAGCGGATCCGCAGCGTCACCAGGGAGACGTCGCAGCTGCTCCAGTCGTACGACTGGCCGGGCAACATCCGCGAGCTGCAGAACGTCATCGAGCGCGCGGTGATCGTGTGTGATTCGGACACGCTCTCGATCGATGCGCAGTGGCTCTCCGGCCGGTCCCTCGCGAGCCCGCCGGCCGTGAGCCTTTCCACCGGCACGCTGGCGACCCACGAAAAGGACGCCATCGAAGCTGCGCTCAAGGAAAGCATGGGCCGGGTGACAGGACCATTCGGCGCCGCGACGCGGCTCGGTGTGCCGGGGTCGACGCTGGAGTCGAAGATCAAAGCCCTCAAGATCGACAAGGGCCGATTCAAGGCGGCGTAGCCTTCCAGCGGTCTCGTTCGCGATCCGCCGCGGGAAATTCGCGATGGGCGCGCGCCCGCCGGCCCACACGGCCGATCCCTTCCATCGTCTTCGTCAGGTATGTCGCGGGATTCCGGAGCGATGGGCGTTTGACAATTCATGACCCCGTGTCAAAATCCGCTGCGATAAGGCCGGTCGCTCGTCGGACGATCTATCCCGCATAGAAGACGGAGAAGGTCTCATGGCTGCGAGCCACGCTGTCTCCGGTTTTCCGTACCCGGGCCAGGAACACGACACCATGAAGGCGTGGGAGCGGCTCGTGTGCGGCGTGGAACTCCCGGCCAACGCCGTCCGCACCGTGATCGAACGCTCCTGGGCGCGTTGCCATTCCGCCGGCGTTGACCCCGCGAGGAAACGCGCACTGTCGCCGAC
>QHRT01000412.1:0-2942 GCA_003220195.1 Candidatus Rokuibacteriota bacterium
GACCGGCATGGTCGTTCCAGTGGAAGTCGAACAGCGCACCGACATACATCGGAATCGGGATTTCATCCGTGCCCATGAACTGCTTGAAGAGCGGGATGCGCCCCTTGCGGGCGAAGTCCGACTCGTCGAGCGAGTCCAGGTACGCGATCACGCTGCGACGCTGGGCGTCCAGCGCGTCGTTGAGCTGCGCCAGCGTCATCTGTCGACGGCGGTCGTCGAGGTTCGTATCCCCCGGCTTGATGTCGACGAGCGGGTAATCGCGCGCCGCGAAGCTTCGGAGGATCTTGACGGGGTCGAACCCCGGCTCGAAGAGCAGGTGCGACAGCACTTCACGCGTCGTCCATTCGCCGGGGGCGTCGGCGCTGTCGAGATGGGGTTCCATCCCGTGAAGCCGGCCGGTCAGGTGTTGCCATACCGCGTCCATACGTCGTCGCAGTTCGTCGGCAGTGTGATTGGCCATGGAGGGCTCCTTTGTCGTCAGCGTGCCCGACCAATAATTTAGTCCCAAAGAAGCGATCGCGTCGTGTCCTTGTCGAACACGTGGAGCCGGTTCACGTTCACGCCGAGAGTGATTTCGCCGCCGGCGCCGTAGCGGCTTTCCTTCGCGACCCGGAAGAACACGTCCTGATCGTCGGCGCGGAGACCGACCAGCTGGTCCGACCCGACCGGCATCACCAGCTTGACCCGACCTCGAACCGTGGCGGTCGGCGTCGAAATCTTCTCGTCGACGTCTTCCGGACGGAGACCGAGCATGACGTCCTTGCCCGCGTGCGGCGAGAGCCGCGCCGCGGTCTCCGCGGGAAACGCGAGGTCGAGCCAGCCGTTGCGGAAGAAGACGCCGCCGCGCTCGGCGACCAGGGTTCCCGAAAAAAGGTTGATGCGCGGGTTGCCGAGGAACGACGCCACGAAGACGTTCCGCGGCCGCTCGTAGATGTCCTCGGCGTTGCCCACCTGCTGCACGACGCCGTCCTGCATCACGACGATCTGATCGGCGAGCGTCAACGCCTCGGCCTGGTCGTGCGTGACGTAGACGAACGTCGTCTGCATTCGCCGGTGCAGCTCCCTGAGCTCGGCGCGCATCGCCACGCGCAACCCCGCGTCGAGGTTCGAGAGCGGCTCGTCCATGAGGAACACCGCCGGCTGCCGCACCATCGCTCGGCCCAGTGCGACGCGCTGGCGCTGGCCGCCCGAGAGCTGATGAGGACGGCGATCGAGCAGATCGGCGATCTTGAGCGCCGCGGCGGCGTCGCGAACGCGACGGTCGATCTCGACGGCTGGATACTTCCGCATGCGCAGACCGAACCCGATGTTGTCGTAGACCGTCTTGTGCGGATAGAGCGCGTAGCTCTGGAACACCATCGCGACGTCGCGTCGATGCGGCGGCACGTGCGTGACGACCTGACCGTCGAACGAGATTTCCCCCTCGGTCGGCTCTTCCAGCCCCGCGATCATGTTGAGCGTCGTGCTCTTGCCGCAGCCCGACGGGCCCAGGAGCACCAGGAACGCCCTGTCCTTGATGTCGAGCGTGAGCCGGTTCACCGCGACGACGCCACCGAATCGTTTCGTCACGCCCTCCAGACGGATCGTCGCCATGCCGCTCAGCCCTTCACGGCCCCGGCGGTGAGGCCCGCGACGAGATAGCGCTCGCAGGTCGCGGCCAGGATCACCGGCGGCACGACGGCGACGACGCCGGCCGCGTTCATGAACGAGAAGCTGATCGTGAAGTCCGAGGTGAACGTGGCCACGACGATCGGCAGCGTCTGCGACGCGGTCGTCTGCGTGAACATCAGCGCGAACAGGAACTCGTTCCAGCTCACGAGGAACGTGAACAGCACCACGGCGACGAGCGACGGGAGCGCGAGCGGCAGGTACACCTCCCGGAGCGTCGCGAGTCGCGAGCAGCCGTCGACCCGCGCGGCCTTGTCGAGCTCGTCCGGCAAGGACTCGAAGTAGTTGATCAACATGAACACGGTGAACGGCACGGTGATCGCGAGATACGTGATGATCAGGGACCACAGCGTATCGAGTGCGCCGAGGCGGTGGATCACGAGGAAAAACGGCACCACCAGCACGATGTCCGGAACGACGCGGGTCGTCAGGATCGCGTAGATCGACACGGACCGGCCGCGGAAGCGGATCTTCGCCAGCGCGTACCCGGCCGGGATCGCGACGAGCAGGTTCAGGACGACCACGGCGACCGCGACGACGAAGCTGTTGCGGAGCGCCGGCAGGAGATTCTTCGCCGTCTCCGGGATGCGTTTGCGCGTGTCGTAGGTCACGACCCGTTCGCTGGCGCCGAAGATCGCCGTGTAGTTGTCGAGCGTCGGGGTATGCGGGATCCAGTGCGGCGGGCGCGACACGATCTCCGTCTCCGTCTGGAACGAGGACGACAGGAGCCAGAGGAAGGGCCCGAGCGTATAGAGCAGCAACGCCGCGGAGAAGAGGATGATCACGATGCGCCGCATGACGATCTACGACGTCAGGGGCCCCGAAATGGCCCCCGACACCCCCAACGCTCGGCACGCGCCGGCGCAGCCGGACGCGCGCCTCGGCCACCGTTTGCCGGACATCGGCCCTACACCCGCCGCCCCAGCATCTGGATCACCACCCAGGCGATCGCGAAGGTGGCGAGCGCCATCATGTAAGCCAGTGCGGAGCCCGTGCCGAACGAGAGATTCCGGAACGTCTCGACGTAGACGTGCCACGCGGCGACGTGAGAGGCGTCGCCTGGGCCGCCGGACGTGAGGATGAAGAACAGATCGAAGTGCCGGATCGCCAGCATGGTCTCGAAGACGAGGACCATGACGAGGCCCGGCCGGAGCGACGGCAGCGTCACGTGGAAGAAGCGCTGGACGACGCCGGCGCCGTCGACCTTGGCCGCCCGGTAGAGGACGTCCGGGATCGACTTCATCGTCACCAGCAGGAGGATGGTGGCGAGCGGG
>QHRT01000412.1:2948-5827 GCA_003220195.1 Candidatus Rokuibacteriota bacterium
GAGCGCGAGCGTCTTCGCGGGGTCGCCGAGCCAGACGAGGTAGCGGTCGATCACGCCGAGTTGACGCAAAAGGCCGTTCAACGCACCGAAGTTCTCGTCGTAGATCCACTTCCACATGAGCCCGTTGGCCACGGTGGGGATCGCCCACGGCACCAGCAGCATCGCCGCGAGGAAGCGCCGGCCGCGAAAGGTCTCGTTCAAGAGCAGCGCGGCGAGCAGCGCCAGCAGCGTGATCGCGCTGACAGCGATCACCGTGAAGGTGGCGGTGCGAACCACCGAGACCCAGAACAGATCGGACCCGACCACTTCGAGGTAATTGTCGAACCCGACGAACGGCACCCGGTGGGGCCGCGTGAGCTTCAGGCTGAAGAAGCTCGTGTAGAGCGAATAGAGGATCGGAAACACGACGACGAGCGACAGCACGGCGGCGATCGGGGCCAGCATGACTGTCGCCGCCCGCGCGTCGTACGGGAGAACCCGGGAGAAGAGCCGGACGCCGGTCAGCCGACGTGCTGCTTCTTGAGCTTGGTCCATTCGTCGGCGGACTTCTTGAGCGCGCCCTCCGGCGTGTCCTTCTTGAGAATGGCCGACTGCCACAGCTTGCCGTTCGTCTCGTTCCACTCGCCGAACCACGGCGTCATCACGTCTTTCTTCTTCGCCAGGTCGAATTGCTTGCCGACGATCGTCAGGTCGGCGTACTCCTTCACCGCATTCTTCAGCTCGGCGTCGTTGAACAGGGGCTTCACGACGAACCCGGCGAAGAGGTCGGTGTACATGATCTTCTGAAACTTGTACTCGCCCTTCGCCTTGCCGCCGAACCACTCGATGAACTTCGCCGCGGCGGCCGCCCGTTTCGGATCGCCGGCGCCGTGCTTCGTCAGGCCGTAGAAGCGCGTCCACGCGACGGTGGCGTTCGAGCCGTCGGGGCCTTTCGGCATCAGCGCGAGCTTGATCTTCCCGGCAACCTGCGACTGCTTCGGGTCGTTCAGCATGCGCAGGCGGTTCTCGCACAGGAGCGTGATCGCGTGAGCGCCGCTCGCGACGGCCTTGAGCCCGGTCAGCTCGCTGGTCGTCACCGCGGCAGGCGACACGATCTTGTGCGTGTTCACGGCGTCCACGATCCACTTCAACGGCGCGAGCGCGCCGCCCTTCGGCAGATGCATGGTCGCGTTCTGCTTGTCGTCGACGAAGCGGCCGCCGTGCGAGTACACCATCGCGGAGAGGAACTCGATCAGCCACGTCTCGTTGGTCAGGGACAGCATCACCGGGTATTCCGCGAGGCCGGCCTTCTTGACCTTGAGCGCGTGCTCGGTCACCTCGTCCCACGTCTGCGGCGGCGCGGCGATCCCGGCCTTCCTGTACATCTCCTCGTTGTAGAGAAAGCCCATGAACCCGGCGTAGTAGGTGAGCCCGTACTGCCGGCCCTTGTAGATCAGCGACTCCGTCGCGAAGGGCTTGGCGTCCTCGTTGTACCTGGTGAGTTCCTTGAAGCCGTCGATCGGCTGGAGCCAGCCCGCCTCGACCCATTCCGCGAGCCACGCATCCGACACCCACATGACGTCGATCGGCGCGTTCGCAGCGAGCTTCGTGACCATCGTCTCGCGGTACTGCGCCCACGGGGCGTTCGTGTACTCGACGGTGATCCCGGTCTCTTTCTCGAACGCGGTGATGTGCGCCTTGACCTGGTCGACGGCCGCGGCCCACGCCGCGAACGTGATCTTCTCGGCGCCGAGCGCGCGCCGCGGGAAAGCTCCGACGAGTCCGGCCGCCGCCGAGTATTTCAGGAGATCGCGCCGCGCCACCCCAGCCGTGCTCATGACTGTCCTCCGGATCGAGTCCTCGCGTTCATGCGCGCCGAATGATACGTCACCATGGAGAAGTTGGCGAACCAGAGCCGCCTTGCTCGCTGGCTCCGGGCTTGCTACTCATTGGAGCAGGAGGTGAGTCCGCATGTTTGGATTTCTCCTCGGCGCGATCGCCGGCAGCGTGGCAGCGTACTACTGGCACGACCGGATCCGGCGTTACATGACTTCGGAGCTTCCGACTGTCCGTGACCGGGCGGCCGAGCGTCTGGGCGACCTGGGCGAGCGGGCCAACAGCGCACTGGACAGGACGCGCACGCGGATCAATACGGCGGTGCGGAGCGGACAGGAACGGCTGAAGTCGACGCCGTCCGGCGGGCCAAGCGATCCGTCCGGGATGCCTCGCGACCGCGGCCCCGCCCCGTCACGAGAGACGAGCGACCTGTAGTTCGTGCGCGTCGAACGGGGCTGAAGCACAAGGCCCTCGGGCCGGCACGCACCGCGCTGTCGTCTCCGCGCCCTCGTGGGGCGCGTGATAGCATCACGCATGGCTGCCACGGTGAAACGCACCGCGTGCTCGCTCGACTGCTTCGACGCGTGCGGCATCGTCGCCGAAGTGGAGAACGACCGTATCGTTCGGCTCGGCGGCGATCCCCAGCACCCGTTCACCCGCGGCGCGCTCTGCAACAAGGTCAACCATTACCTGCGCGACCGCTTCTATCATCCCGATCGTCAGCTCCATCCCCTGCGCAAGGTCGACGGCGCGTGGCAGCGCATGTCGTGGGACGAGGCGCTCGATCTCGTCTCAGAGCAGCTCGCGCGGACGAAGTCGCGTCACGGCACGCTGGCCGTGCTCTATCACAAGGGCAACGGCTCGTTCGGCGGCCTCAAGATCATGGGCGAGCGCTTCTTCAACCTGTACGGCGGCGTGACCCAGGCGGTGGGACGCTTCTGCGGCGGCGAAGCGGATTACGGCACGAACCTCTCGTTCGGCAGCGTCCTCATGCACGACCCGCTCGATCTCGCCGCGCACACGCGCCTCTTCCTGATCTGGGGACGGAACCCGGCCGTCACCAA
>QHRT01000076.1:0-13057 GCA_003220195.1 Candidatus Rokuibacteriota bacterium
TGAAGGCGCTCGAGGCGGGAACCTGCGCGACGCCGGAGATCGTGTCGGCCGCGCCACATTCGACGACCGGCGAGATCGTCGCCGCGAAGAATGCCGCCATCGTGATGGTCGGGCCGCTCGGCAATTTCATCGCGAAGAAGGCCGAGGCGATCAAGAGCAAACCGACGAAGGCGTGTGCCGTCACCGCCGGCGACATCGTCGGGCCGCTGTCCGAGCCGTGCATCGCGTTCGTCCAGACGGGTGGCGCGCGCACGTTCAAGGCGGGGGCGTCGTCGAAGGCGGTCGAGATCATTCCCGTTCCGGCGATGCACGAGAGCACCGTGCCGATGGCCCTCCTCGGCGAGGCGTCGCGCAAGAACCTGGAGCCCGACAGCATGAGCCTCACCCTCGGGCCCGCCAACGGCTACGTGATTCGCTTCACCAACGGCCTCGTGGCGTACCTGACCGGCGACACCGGCTCCTGATGGAGCTGAATTACGGGGCGAGCGCGCTCTCGCCCGAAGGCGCCGCGCACGTGGTGAACGAGCTCGTGCAGCTTCAATCGGTCATCGTGAACCACGTGAACGAAGCGGCAACGTCCGGTGGGAAGGTGAAGCCCGACACGCGCACCGCCGCGTTCCTCAAGCTGGTGAAGAACCGACCCGTGTACCCGGCGCTGAGCGGCAAGACGATGGAGTTCGACGGGGCCGGCAAATGCGTGGCCGGCTGCGCTGCGCAGTGAGGCGGACGTCATGCTGAGCCGTCGAACCTTCACCGGGATGCTGGCCAGCGCCACGGGGGTATCCATGATGGGATGCGCGAGCGGCATGACGCAGGGCTCGAGCGGCTCGGCACGCCAGGGAAGTACCGTCCTCTACCGCACGGTCGGCGAGGAGCTGCATCAGTTCGACGTCGACGTCAGCGGCGCATCGCTCACCCGGCGCGGCGCCGTGACGGTGCCCGCCGGTATCCAGTACGTGTGGCCCCATCCGTCGAAGCAGTACCTGTATGTGGCGTCGAGCAACCGCGGGCCGGGAATCCGGGACGAGACAAAGGAGGACAAGCATCACCTGACCGCGTTTCGCATCGATACCGCCACCGGCGCGCTCGCGCCGCATGGAGCTGCCGCGCCGTTGCCCGCGCGCCCGATCCACATGAGCATCGATCGCGCCGGGCAATATGCGTTGACCGCGTACAACATGCCGAGCAGCGTCACGGTCCACCGCATCAATCCCGACGGGACGATCGGCGTGCTGGTGACGCAGCCGGCGCCGCTCGATGCCGGGATCTACGCGCACCAGGTTCTCGCCACACCCGACAACCGCGTCGTGATCGTCGTCGCGCGCGGCAACGTCGCCGCGAGCGGCAAGCCGGAGGATCCCGGGGCGCTCAAGCTCTTCCGCTTCAAGGACGGCGTGCTGTCGAATCTCGCGTCGATCGCGCCGGGCGGCGGTTACGGCTTCGGGCCACGACATCTCGACTTTCACCCGACCCAGCCGTGGGTCTACGTCGCGCGCGAGCGGGAAAACAAGCTCGATGTCTATCGCCTGGACGGTGAGCGCCTGAGTGCGACGCCGGTCTTCGTGAAGGACACGCTCGGTGAGCCCGGGAACATTCGCGGACGTCAGGCCGCCGGCACCGTGCACGTGCATCCGAACGGCCGGTTCGTCTATGTCGCCAATCGCGCGAGCGCGACCGTGCCGTTGGAGGGACAGCCAGTGTTCCAGGGCGGTGAGAACACGATCGCGGTGTACGCCATCGACCAGCGGAGCGGCGAGCCGACGATGATCCAGAGCGCCGACTCGCACGGGTACCACGTGCGGACGTTTGCGCTCGACGGGACCGCCCGCCTGATGGTGACGGCGACGATCGCCCCGATCAACGTGCGCGACGGTTCGCGCATTGCGAGCGTACCGGCTTGCCTCTCGGTGTTTCGCGTGGGCGACGACGGCAAGCTCGACTTCGTGCGCAAGTACGACGTCGAGACCGGTGGCAAGTTCCAGTGGTGGATGGGGATGGTGGGATTGCCCGGCAGAGCGTGAAGGGTCGTCGCCGGGAAAACCCGGGCCCACGTGGCTTGTCCAGACAGAAAAATAGCGGCTGTTCAGACCAGGAGGGATGTGGTGAAATCGAGCTGAGCCGAACGAGACATTTCCCGCGCTTGTGTGTCTCGGCGCTCCGACCGGTTCAATTGAAGGAGGCAACACTTTGGGATTCTTTGCTGGCCTGATTCCGCGCAGCGCGCTGCTGTTCGCCATCGTCGCAGTGCTCGTGTTCATCCCGACTTCCCGAGGCCCCCGGCCGGGGGCAGCCGCGCAAGGTCTGGCTCCGGACGCCGTCACGATTCCCACTCCCGATCACGTCGTGATCGTGATCATGGAGAACCACTCCTACTCCCAGATCATCGGGTCCGCATCCGCGCCCTACATCAACAGCCTCGCCCAGCAAGGCGCGCTGTTCACGGACTCGCACGCGGTCACGCATCCGAGCGAGCCCAACTACCTGGCGTTCTTCTCGGGATCGACCCAGGGCCTCACCGATGATTCCTGCCCGCACACGTACTCGAGCGCCAACCTGGCCAGCGAGCTCATCGCGGCGGGGCTGACGTTCGGCGGCTACTCCGAAGATCTGCCGTCCGTCGGCTCCACCGTGTGCACGTCGGGCGCCTATGCCCGCAAGCACAACCCGTGGGTGAACTTCACCAACGTCCCGAGCAACGCCAACATGCCGTTCACCAGCTTCCCGTCGGACCCGAGCCTGCTGCCGACGGTCGCCATCGTCGTCCCGAACCAGAACAACGACATGCACGACGGAACCATCCAGCAGGCGGACACCTGGCTGAAGCAGCACATCGATCCGTATCTGCAGTGGGCGTGGACCCACAACAGCCTGCTCATCGTCACGTGGGACGAGGACGACTTCACGTCGGTCAACCGCATCCCGACGATCTTCGTGGGCCCGATGGTCCAGCCCGGGCAGTACGGCGAGACGATCAACCACTACAACGTGCTGCGGACGCTCGAGGACATGTACGGCCTCGGCCATGCCGGCGCGAGCGCCACCGCCGCACCGATCACGGACATCTGGGTGGGATCGCCCGGCGAGGACACGACGCCGCCCGTGCCGAATCCGATGACGTGGGCGTCGCGGCCCGCCGCGACCGGCTCGACGACGGTCGCGATGACGGCGACGACCGCGTCCGATCCGAGCGGTGTGGAATATTTCTTCGGGTGCGTCGCCGGGACGTGCCACCCGAGCGGCTGGCAAGCCAGTCCGACGTATACCGACACCGGTCTCAAGGCCGGAGCGACCTACACCTATCAGGTCAAGGCGCGCGACCTGAGCGCCGGCGCCAACGAGACCGCCTGGTCGACCCAGGCCTCCGTGACGACTCCGTCGATGCACGTCCAGGGGATCAGTCTCTCGACGGTGAATCGCGGCGGCGGCTTGAAGTCCGGGAGCGCGAAGGTCACGATCCAGGATCAGCGAGGCAAGGCGGTCCCCGGCGCCATCGTGACCGGCCAGTTCACGGGAAGCTTCAACGAGGTGGTGAGCGCAACGACCAACAGCAGTGGCGTCGCGCTACTGGTCACGGTCGGACAGGCCCCGACGTCGACGTTCACCTTCTGCGTGGTCGACGTGACGCACCCGACGCTCGGCTACAACGCCGCGGCCAACCGGAAAACCTGCGCGAAGCGATAGCGTCAGCTCCGGCTCGAGGGGCGCGGGGACTGGCGGGACGCGAGCGACGTCAACCACGCATACCAGTCGGCGAGGCCGTCGCCTCGCGTCGCCGACGGCCGGATCATCGCCAGACGGGGATTCACCTCTCGAGCCGCGCGTCGATGTCCTGGATCGACGTGCCGGTCTCGACGCGCGCCATTCCGTCGTCGAGGAGCTCGATCACGCGGGGCACGTCGTCATCGCGGTCGTGCTTCGTCCGCCGGCTGCTCGAGAAAGACGTGGACAAGCTGCCACAGGAGGTGGTAGAGCGTCACGCGCACTTCGCGGGCGATGGTCGGATCGTTGGTCGCCGTGACCAGCTGGTGGTCCACGCAGGCGAGGACGGCGCTGTCCGCGGGAACGAGCGCCACCGTCAGCATGCCGGAGCGCGCTGCAACGCGAAGGCCGGCGATCACGTTCTGGCAGGGCATTTCGCCGACGATCCCGAGCGCGATGTCCTCCGCTGCGCCGACGCCGTGGAGCTGCCACGAGAACGTCTCGTCCCAGCCTCGACGCGTCGCGACGTCGCTCAGCGTCGCCGCGTCCGCCACCAGCGCCACTGCCGGGAGCGCGCTTTTGCCGACGATCACGGGGTGAAGACATCCCACGGCAGCTTGCCGCCTTGCCTGAACCGGGTTGCCATGTCCCGGCATGCGTTTGCGATCGCCTCGGACTGTGCCGCGAGCGCGAGGCCGGGCGCGAGTCGCCGCTCGAACTGTGTGCTGACGAGAGCGTCGAGACCTGCACGTTCGGGATCGGTTTCCACGTCCACGCCAAACACCAGGGGAGGCGTGACGAGCAAGATCCATGCGCGTACACCTGATTCACCGTGTGAGCGGCTCTTCGCGTCCCTGCTCGCCGGCATTCCAATTGCTGGGTAACGGTGACCGCGTCGGCAAAGGGTGTTCGCCTGCGTCGGCATGGGATCGCGGCTCAGGTCCATGCGATTGATGGTCTCGGTTGAAGGCGTCGTGCAGGGCGTCGGTATGCGGCCCTTCGTCCACGCGCTCGCGACACGCCTCGGGCTGGGCGGGTTCGTTCGGAACGACGGCCGTGGCGTGACGATCGAGGTCGAAGGCAACGCCCCGCAGCTCCAGGAGTTCCTGGCCGATCTCGAGCGATTCGCGCCGCCGCTCGCGGTCGTCGACAGGGTCCACACGGTGGAGATCCCGCCCCGGCACGAGCCGACGTTCACGATCACGTCGAGCGCCGAGCCGCGCCGTCGACTTGCGCTCCTGCCCCCGGACACGGCGACCTGTGCGGACTGTCTGCGTGAGATCTTCAACCCCGCCGATCGCCACTACCGGTACGCGTTCACGAGCTGCACACGGTGCGGACCTCGCTTCACGATCGTGCGCGACGTGCCGTACGACCGGGCCCGGACGACCATGGCGTCATTCACGATGTGCCGGGCCTGCGCGCGGGAGTACCACGATCCCTACGACCGCCGTTTCCACACCGAGCCGATCGCGTGTCCGGCGTGCGGCCCGCGGCTCCAGCTCGTCGACCGTGATCGACGGACGATCGCCGGGGATCCGATCGAAACCTGCGCGCAGCTCCTGAGCGACGGCGCGGTGGTGGCGATCAAGGGCCTGGGCGGATATCACCTGGCTGCCGACGCCGCGAGCGAGCGCGCGGTGGCGACGCTGCGCGCGCGCAAGCACCGCGAGGACAAGCCGTTTGCCGTGATGGCGCGCAACCTCGACGCCGCGCGGTTGCTGGCGGAGGTCGATCACCTCGAAGAGGAGCTCCTGGCCAGTCCCGCGCGACCCATCGTGCTGATGCGCCGCCGTGCCGACGCCCGCGTGGCGGCGGCAGTGGCGCCGGGCACGGCATGGCTCGGCGTCATGCTGCCGTACACGCCGCTCCACCATCTCCTGCTCGCGGCGCTGCCCGGCCCGATCGTGCTCACCAGTGGCAACGTCTCCGACGAGCCGATCGCGTACCGGGACGACGAGGCCCTGACGCGGCTCGGCGACATTGCCGATGCGTTCCTCGTGCACGACCGCGAGATCCAGGTCCGCGCCGATGACTCGGTACTCCGCGTGGCTCGCGGCGCGACGTTGCCGGTGCGGCGCTCACGCGGTCTCGTCCCGCGGGCGATCCGCGTCCCACGGCCCTTCGTGGAGCCCGTCCTCGCGTGCGGCGGTGAGCTGAAGAACACGGTGTGCGTCGGCCGCGGTGACCGTGCGCTGCTGTCCCAGCACGTCGGCGACCTCGAGAACGTCGCCGCGTTCGCGGCGTTCGTGGAGGCGATCGCACGGCTGGAGCGATTGCTCGACGTGGAGCCGCGCATCGTCGCTCACGATCTCCATCCCGAATACCTCTCGACCAAGTGGGCGCTCGAACAATCGGGCCTCCCGACGATCGGCGTACAGCACCACCACGCGCACATCGCCGCGTGCCTCGCCGATAACGGCACCGACGCGCGCGTCATCGGTGTCGCCTTCGACGGACTCGGCTACGGGACCGACGGCACGCTGTGGGGCGGCGAGTTCCTGCTCGCGGATCTGGCGCACTTCGATCGGCTCGGGCACCTCTCCGCGCTGCCGATGCCGGGCGGCGCCGCAGCGATCCGCGAGCCGTGGCGGATGGCGGCGATGTACGTCCTCGCCGCGGGGTCTTCGGTCGAAACTTCCGTTGCGCACCGTCACGCCGACCGCTGGCCGCTCGTGCTGGACATCGCGCGCTCGACGCCGCTCGCGCCGCGCACGTCGAGCGCCGGCCGTCTGTTCGACGCCGTCGCCGCTCTGCTCGACGTCCGCGACGTGGTGACCTACGAGGGCCAGGCCGCGATCGAGCTGGAGCAGCTCGCGGATCCAACCGAAGAGGGGAGTTATCCGGCCTCGTGCATCGAGAGCGGCGATCGATTCGAGATCCGTGCCGCTGATGTCGTGGCGGCCGTGCTCGATGACGGCGCCCGCGAGGTGCCGCGCGCCGTCATCGCCGGGAGGTTCCACAACGCCGTCGCCGATCTGATCCGGGACGGATGCCGGCGCGGCCGCGAGCGCGCCGGCATCTCGACGGTGGCGCTGTCGGGCGGGGTGTTCCAGAACGTTCTGCTCCTCGGCAAGGTCGTCGATCGACTGGAAGCGGAAGGCTTCCAGGTGCTGCGCCACCGGCAGATGCCACCGAACGACGGCGGGCTGAGTCTCGGCCAGGCGGTGATTGCCGCCCGGCGGCGCGCCGCCTGACCTTCTTCTGCTCGTCTTCTCGAGCTGCTGAAGCGCGTCCTCAGCGTTTCGGCTCGACCTGCAGATTGTTCACGACCTGCTTGACCCCGTTCGCACCGGCCGCGAGTTGCGCGGCGCGCGCCTTCTGTTCCGGGGTGTCGACCGAGCCGTTCAGAGAGACGACACCGTTGTTCGTCTCCACGCTGACGCGCGTCAAGTTGGACGGCTTGTCCGCGGTGAGCTTGGCCTTGACCGTCGTCGTGATCTTCGCATCGTCGATCGTCTGGCCCGCGGTCTTGCCGCTTCTGGCGCAGGCGCCGGTGAAGATCAGGATTGCGAGCGGGATTGCGAGCAACCGTACTGCCGTCATGGCCGTGTCCCTCCGGTGTCGTGCAGAGGGCAAGCGGAGTGCCGGCGATCGTGTCGAAGCTCGCTTGTAGAATTTTCTGAACGAATGACAGTTCCGGCGAACCCTCACGTCTGCCTTCTGCGCCGTCGAGCGGTGAGGGGCCTACGGCACCGGGAATTCTTCGCCTCTCGTGCGATCGGAATGGTCGATCATGGACGTGCTGTGCCAGGGGCATGTACATTTGTTGTCCGCAGTCGCCCGAGGGGAAGACGGCGGTCGTAGAAGAAGATGACCGGGCGGGGAGGACGACCGATGCCGCTGTTCCGGCGGGACGAGCAGATCGTGGCGCGAGCGGTGTCCGGGCTCGCGCAGGGCAACCCGTTCCTGCCCGAGAGGATCGAGCACGAGCGCCAGGCGCTCGGATCGGCGTTCGTCGTCGCGCACCCGGTCTGGCACCTGAACGTCGACCGTCCGGAGAATCCGAACGTGGCCGTGCTCTCGGCACGCGCGGCCGAGCTGCTCGAGACGGCGCGCCGACGCCTCGACGCCGGCGGCCGCGGCGCGCGGCTCGTCGAAGACGAGGCTGACCTCTACGAGGACCTCGTGTTCTACGCGTTGTTCGACCGCTACGCCGACCAGTTCTTCGCGCTGATCACCGAGCCGGCCGCGGCCGCCCGGCGTGTCGACGTCTACGATCGATTCGCCCGCGACCTCGACCGCTATCTCGTCACCCCGGCCGCCGGTCTCGCGTCATCGGCGACGGCCCCGCATCTCTTCGCGTGTGGCTTCCAGGTCCGCCGCGCCTTTCACTTCATCCACCGGAACATCCTGGGCGGCTCGATGCCGGCCGCGCGTCTCCGGGCTCAGGTCTGGCAGTCGATCTTCACGCGCGATCTGAAACGCTATCGGCGGACGCTCTATCAGCTTCTCGGCGACGTCACGACGCTCGTCACGGGTCCCTCGGGCACGGGCAAGGAGCTCGTCGCGCGCGCGGTCGCGCTCTCCCGCTACATCCCGTTCGATCCCGCGACGCGGCGCTTCACCGAGGACTTCGCGAGCGCGTTCTATCCGCTCAACCTGTCGGCGCTGTCGCCGACCTTGATCGAGTCCGAGCTGTTCGGGCATCGCCGCGGCGCCTTCACCGGCGCGGTTCAGGATCGCGCGGGGTGGCTCGAGGTGTGTCCGCGGCTCGGCACCGTCTTCCTCGACGAGATCGGCGAGATCGATCGTGGGCTGCAGGTGAAGCTCCTGCGCGTGATCGAGACGCGAGCGTTCCAGCGCCTCGGCGACACGCGCGACCGCGCCTTTCGCGGCAAGATCGTCGGCGCGACCAACCGCGAGCTCGGCTCGGAGATGCAGGCCGGAAGGTTTCGCGCGGACCTCTATTACCGCCTGTGCGGGGACCTGATCCGTACACCGTCCTTGCGCGAGCAGCTCGACGATCAGCCCGGCGAGCGGCGTGCGCTCGTGCGCGCGATCGTCGAGCGGGTCGCCGGCGTCGAGGGCGCCGACCTTCTTGCGGAGGAAGTCGAGCGGTGGATCGACACGCGGCTCGGCGCCGCCTACGGCTGGCCCGGTAACTTCCGGGAGCTCGAGCAGTGCGTGCGCAACGTCATGATTCGCGGCGAATACCATCCGTCGTCGTCGACGTCGCCCACGTCCGAGCGGCGTCTCACCGACGGGCTCCTGGACGGCTCGCTCACCGCGGACGCGCTGCTGCGGCGGTACTGCACGATGGTGTACGCGAAGACCGGAAGCTACCAGGAGACGGCGCGTCGGCTGGAGCTCGATCGGCGGACCATCCGCGACAAGGTGGATCGGAAGCTGCTCGCAGAGTTGCGAGAGGGCGGCGGGCTATAGTGCCGGAATGACCGGACACGCGCACGGGATCCTTCTCCTCTCGGCCTCGGCGGGCGCCGGACACGTGCGCGCGGCCCAGGCCCTCGAGCGCGCGTTCGCGGAGGCCGGCGCGCGCAACGTTCTTCACGTGAACGCGCTCGAGCACACGACGAAGCTCTTTCGCCGACTCCACGAGCAGGCGTACCTGGACGCGGTGAGCCACGCGCCCGCGATGCTCGGGTGGCTCTACGACCACCTGGACCGGCCCTGGAAATGGCAGCGCCGGCGCCTGGCGCTGACGCGTCTCAACACGCGGCCGTTCGTGGAATTGCTCGAGCGGCATCAGCCCGACTGGGCGGTGTGCACGCACTTCCTGCCGGCGGAGATCGTCTCGTGGCTCAAGGCGCGGCATCGGCTGACGGCGCGGCTCGCGGTCGTCGTCACGGACCTCGACGTTCACGCGATGTGGCTCGCGCGCCACGTCGACCGCTACTTCGTGGCGCTCGACGAGACGCGCGAGCACCTGGCGAGGCTCGGCGTACCCGAGGATCGCATCACCGTGTCGGGCATCCCGATCGATCCGATCTTCGGCGAGAAGAAAGATCGCGCGCTGGCGCGCGTGAAGCACGGGCTTCTGGCCGACCGGCCGACCATCCTCGTGTCGGCGGGCGGATTCGGCGTGGGCCCGGTCGACCGCCTGGTGCGGGCGCTGCTCGACCTGCGCCATCGCACTCAGGTCGTCGTCGTGCGCGGCAAGAGCGCGGCGCTCCGGCGCCGCGTCGAGCGCATCGTCGCCGCCGCGCCCGCGGAGAAGGCCGGCGCGATCACCGTCATCGGCTACACGACCGAGATGGACGAGCTGATGAGCGCCGCCGACCTGATCGTCGGCAAGGCCGGCGGGCTGACGACGATGGAGGCGCTCGCCAAAGGCGTCGTGCCCGTGATCGTCAATCCGATCCCCGGCCAGGAGGAGCGAAACGCCGACCATCTCCTGGAAGAAGGCGCGGCGATCCGCTGCAACAATCTTCCGGTGCTCGCCTGGAAGATCGATCGACTGCTCGACGAGCCAGACCGGCTGGCACGGATGCGCGTGAACGTCCGCCGGCTGGCGCGGCCTGGCGCAGCGCGAGACATCGCCACCGCGCTCCTGGGGCGTTCG
Organism: Candidatus Rokuibacteriota bacterium; assembly: GCA_003220195.1. GTDB lineage: Bacteria > Methylomirabilota > Methylomirabilia > Rokubacteriales > CSP1-6 > AR8. Next base: position 10,223 of record QHRT01000076.1, read on the forward strand.
TAGCGAGCGCGACCGATCCGCATCGCCATGCTCCGCGCGTCATTTCTCGCCGCCGTGTTCGGTCTTCTGGCGCCGCCGGATCCGTGTCCGGAGCGGGCCGCCGGATGAGACGCCGTCGCGCGGCGGTGATCTTCAATCCGATGTCCGGCCGCCCGGGGCGGCGCCGGGGCCGCGTCGCCACGTTCACGACGGCGCTCCAGAGCTATGGAATCGACGCGGTCGCGCGCGAAACACGAGGCGTGGGTGACGCCACACGGTTGACGCGCGACGCGCTCGACGACGGAGCCGAGGTCGTCGTGAGCTACGGAGGCGACGGCACCGTGAACGAGGTGCTCCAGGCGATGATCGGCCGTGACGCGCATCTCGCGGTGTGGCCGGGTGGCACGGCGAACTTGCTCGCGGTCGATGTCGGAATGCCGCGTGATCCTCTGGCCGTCGCGGCCGTGATCGCCAGCGGCAAGACGTGCCGCATCAACGTCGGACGCGCGCGGCTGTCCGGCGAAGCGACGGAACGCTATTTCGTGATGTGCGCCGGCGTCGGGCTGGACGCGTCGATTTGCCGTGCGACGAATCCGAGGCTCAAACGGTGGACGGGGCAGTTCGCGTTCTGGGTGGCCGGCGTCCGCCGGATGATCGTCGGCCGGCCGGAGTCATTCACGATCGAGATCGACGGCGCCCGGTACCGGACGATCTTCGCCGTGGTCGCGAACGGGCCGCGCTACGGCGGCGGATTCGTCCTGACGCCGCGCGCCAGCCTCGCGGCGCCGACGCTCGAAGTCTTCGTCGCGCACGAGCGCTCCCACGGGCTCGCGTACGTGCCCGACGTCGTTCGCTGCCTTCGGGGCCGGACGGAAACGGCGAGTCAGGTCGTGGTCTCGGCCGCCACGGTGCGCGCGACGTCGACCGGGCGTCCGTGGGTCGAGCTGGACGGCGAGCTGGTGGGACAGCTGCCCGCGACGTTCGATCTGGTGCCCGATGCGCTCTCGGTGATCGTGCCGTGAACGTTCGGCGGCTGCGTCGCGCCCATGCGTGGCGTGTCGGAGGACGTCAGCGGGTAGGTGTGCTCGACGGTCCGAACCGGATGCTGGTATAGCCGAGCGGCGACATGTCGCCACGGCGCACCCGCCGCTCGTACTTGCGTCGCTGCAACTGAACCGGCCGGGATTCCCGGCGGCGCTCGCCGGGTTGCCGTCGCTCGATGATGACCTGGACGCTGCCGACGCCGACCAGGCTCTCTTGAAGATACGCGTGCAGCTCAGTCTCGTTCGGCGCGACGACGAGGAGCAGCGCCGCGTCGGGGAACGACGACGACGGCAGCTGGGCCAGCAGCGCGCGGCGGTGCGCCGGGCAAATGCCGTGGGTTTCCCCGGGATCGTCGAAAGGTTCTCGCTCGCCGAGAAAGGCCGGCCGGCCTTCCGTCTGGCACCACGCGCAGAGGGCGTTCACAGGTTGGTCTCCCCGGGGCGCAAACGCACCGGCGCATTATCGCGGCGGGCCCGGCCGTGCGCAAGGCCCTCCGCGCGGCGGCACCTTTCGAGACGTAGAGTCAGACACGTATAGGTCTTCTTTCCGGTATGGAATTTTGTCGGTTCCATCTTTTCCGACTCCGCGCATACTCGGCCGATATGGGTGCAGCGCATGGGGTAGCGGGCGACCGCGCCGTTTTTCTGTCGACGCTGCCCGGCGGCCGCGGTGACCGCCGGCTGGCGCTCACGTTCGTCGTGATCTCCGCGGCCATGTTTTGCGCCCTCGCGCCGTTCGCCAAGACGCCGCTCGTCCCGGTGCCGGCCTTCATTCCCGTCTACGAGTCGGCCCTCGTCATCAACGATCTGATCACGGCCGTCCTGCTGCTCGGGCAGTTCACCATTCTCGGCTCCCCCGCGCTCTTGATCCTGGGCGGGGCCTACCTGTTCACCGCGTCGATCACGGTGGCGCACGCGCTGACGTTCCCCGGCCTGTTCGCGCCGACCGGCCTGCTCGCCGCGGGTCCTCAGAGCACCGCGTGGCTCTACATGTTCTGGCACGGCGGGTTCCCGGTGCTGGTGATCGGCTACGCGTTCTTGCGGCGCGACGCGGAAGAGCCGGGCGAGCGTCGCCGTCGTTCCGGGCTCGCCGTGTTGCTCACCGCGGCAGCCGCGGTCGCGCTCGCCGCGAGTTTCGCGCTGCTCGCCACGGTTGGCCAGCGCGTTCTTCCGGCCCTCATGTCCGGAAATCACTACACGCCGGCGCAGCACGTGGTGATGGGCACCGTCTGGGCGCTGAGCCTGCTCGCGTTGATCGTCCTCTGGTCCCGCACCCCGCACTCGGTGCTGGATCTCTGGTTGATGGTGGTGATGTGCGCCTGGCTCTTCGACATCGCGCTGGCCGGGATGCTGAACGCGGCGCGCTTCGACGCGGGGTTCTATGCCGGCCGGCTCTACGGCCTGCTCGCCGCGAGCTTCGTGCTGATCGTGCTCCTGACCGAGAACGGCAAGCTCTACGCGCGGCTGGTCGACGTGTCCCGCGAGCTCGACCGTCAGAACCGCTCGCTCGAGCAGATCGTTGCCGAACGCACGCAGCGGCTCTTGCAGAGCGAGAAGGTGGCGACCATGGGGTCGCTCCTCGCCGGCGTGGCGCACGAGCTGAACAATCCGCTCGCGATCGTCATGGCGCACGCGCAGCTCCTCGAGGAGGAGACGGCGGGCACCGATCCCGACATGGAGGCCAGGACCTCGAAGATCGTCCGCGCCACGGAAAGGTGCGCCCGCATCGTGAAGAACTTTCTGGCCCTGGCGCGGCAGCGGCCGCCGGAGCGCGATGTCGTCGACGTGAACGGCGTGATCAAACACGTGCTGG